>CATLTV010000183.1 GCA_950059285.1 uncultured Pseudomonadota bacterium
TCCGCGTGTTTGCATCCATTGGCTACACGCCACGCGTGGCTGACAAGGATGGCGATGGCATCCTTGATGCGGACGACCAGTGTCCCGAAGTGCGTGAGGACTTTGATAACTTTGAGGATGAAGACGGCTGCCCCGATCTCGACAACGATCAAGACAAGATCCTTGATGCGGATGATCAGTGCCCGATGGAGCCCGAGGATGTCGACACCTTCCAGGATGAAGATGGCTGCCCCGATCCAGATAACGACGGTGACAACATCCTTGATGTGGAGGACAAGTGTCCTCTTGAAGCAGGTGTCCCTGAGAAGCAAGGTTGTCCTCTCCGAGACGGTGATGGTGATGGCCTGATTGATGAGCAAGACACATGCCCCACCGAGCCAGAAGACTTTGATGGCTATCAGGATGATGATGGTTGCCCCGATCCTGACAATGATGGCGACAAGATCCCCGATGTGGACGATCAGTGTCCCATGGAGCCCGAGCTTGTAAACGGCGTCAATGATGAGGATGGCTGCCCCGAAAAAGACACCGACAAGGATGGCATCATCGATCCTATCGACAAGTGCCCTGAAGATCCCGAGACCTACAATGGCGTTGAGGATGACGACGGTTGTCCTGATGGCAAGCAGACCGTGGTGATCACCGAAACTGAGATCAAGATTCTTGAGAAGGTTTTCTTTGACACCAACAAGGCGACAATCAAGAAGATCTCTTACCCATTGCTTGACACCGTGGTTGTGGTCCTCAAGCAGAACCCACAGGTGACACGACTTCGCGTTGAAGGTCATACTGATGATATGGGACGTGATAACTATAACCTTGATTTGTCCAAGGAGCGCGCCGCTGCCGTGCGTACATACCTGATTGAGCATGGCATTGATGCCGATCGTCTTGAGAGCGAAGGTTACGGCGAGGAGCGTCCATTGTGTAAAGACATCCCTGCGAGCAAGCTTGGCAAGCGTTCCAGAGATTCAGCGATCAAGAACTGTCGTGCAGACAACCGCCGCGTGGAGTTCAAGATTGTGGAGTTGAACGGAAAGCGCGTTGAGGCAACAGACTCTGTGACCATCAAGCAAGGCGAAGCAAAGTAACTTCTGAGTTTTCTGATCTGTTGAGTGCGTGGCCACAGGCCACGCACTCGCCGAAAAAAGAGAGGCGTCGGGGCGGGCAAAAAATCTTCGATTTTTTGCCCCGACGCCTCTCTTTTTTCGGCACCATACATAAGTATGAGTTGTTACTCTTCTTCTTTGGTCGTCACATCATCGCGAACATGTTCGGTGTGTTTTCGTGTGACCCTGGAGCGAATCAAAGAGGAGTAAGGCACAAGTAATCGTTCGATTTTTCCAGGCGTGGAGGATGGCATTTCGAGCATCACTGCTGTGGGCGCAAAGCGAACAATCTTGCCATGGTGTCCATCGATACTTAGCTCATCCTCGAGTTTGAAGGTCCGCAGCACATGGTAGCGGTTAATCAATTGCTGGAGCATGGGGAGCGCACCAAGACCTGTGGCGAGCCCAAGTCCGAGCGTGATGGCCGCAATGGTGATGACGATGGTGCGATTTACGAGGGTGATATCTAGCCCCAGTTGGTCGGCGGCCATGGCACCTGTGAGCGTGACAATGATGGCATACACGCCCTGGGGCAAGATGGCAGAGAGCTCGTTCTCTTCGCTGCGTGCAAGCAGTGCCTTGTGAATGATTTGCTTGACCATCTCTGCGCCAAGGACGCCGCCTGTGAGAATCGCCAGCGCGACAAGGAGCGTGGGAGTGAAGGCTATGGCTGCACCGAGGAGGTTCTTGAGCATGGTGATATGCGCGACATCCGCAGCGAGGTAGAGCGTGCCTCCAAGCGTGATCCACGCGATTGCTCTTGGGAGGGCGTCTTCTACAGATGCGATGCCGAGTTTCTGAACCAGCTTCAGGAGGCCAATGCGTGTGCAGAGTGCGTCGAGATGAATGCGCTTGAGCAGTCTTGCTGCCACGCGTTTTATGACCTTGCTAAGCAGGTAGCCAAGGGCGAGGATCGCGCACACCTTGATGATGATGGGAAGGTACGTTGTTCCAAGCGTGGTGAGGTGTGGTTTGAGTTCAGGTCCAATGGATTCAAGCCATGAAGGCAGAGTTGTATCGCTCATAATTCGCTGTCCTTGTAAGCGGTCTTGAAGAATTCGCGTGCTCGCATCAGTCGCATTTTAGTGGCGGATTTACCAAGCTCTAAAGTGGAGCTTATCTCATCGATGGAGAGTTCTTCCACGTAGCGCAAGATAAGGATTTCTTTGTAAGGGTAGGGGACGTGTGCCAAGGCAAGTTCAATATGTTGTCGTTCATCGAATTGTTCAGCAGGGGTTGGCTCGTCCTGGTCGGGCTCGGGCATCTCCTCTGTAGCGTACTCCTTGACTCGCCCATTTTTGCGGTAGTGGTTGAATGCTTCTCGCGAGGCGATGGTACGGAGCCAGGTCTTGAAGCTAGAATCACCACGAAATTTTGGGAGCGCAAAGAAGGCGCGAACCAGTGCGTTTTGCACAAGTTCTTCGGCATCCTGGGGGTGAGACACAAGGTTGCGCACAAGGCGTGTGAGCCATATGTTATGCCGCTCAACAAGGACCTCAAAGGCTTTGGTGCCGTCTTGATCCTGTTGTTTTGCAAGCTCAACAAGCTCCTCATCGCTCATGGCTTGGAGCGCTTCAATCAGGTGAGTGACTAGCGTATGTAATGCTTTAAACCAAGAGGAGTAAATCATTGTGTGACCATTTCAAATAAATAAACATCTTAGTAAATATGAACTGTGCTAGTGTGGGACACACACATGATGGCCTCTATCACACTTGTCTGGTCGTGTATCCCGAAATTACCTACATACTTAATGAGGAAGAATCGATACCATGAGCCCGTTGCCGCATGACTTTGATCCCAAAGAGGAACAAGAGGTTTACGACATTTTTGGCGCGCTACGACGCGAGGTCTATGATGCAATAAAGGATCTTGCGACACAAATCTTTGCGCGCATCCAGCTTGAGCAAGAGGCCGATGAGCGCACTGTACAGCCTGATCTTCTCCAGGTAATAGAGCAGAGTTTACTCAACCTGTTTCAGGTGATTGTTGATATTTTTCAGCCTCGCGATCAGGAGAATTTGCTTGATCAGGAGGAACAAGAGCAAGAGGATCAAGCGGTGCCCCCCATTGTAAGATCGCGAAGAAATAAAAGGAGTGAGGATGAGTAACCCGGCAAATGAGCAGGTGTCACAACCTTCTGGTGAGCAGGGCGTGGACTCCATCCTGAACAGCGAATGGGTGATGCTGGGGCTTGATTATGCTTTTGTCACGCTGAAGCTTGTGTTGATTCTCGTCGTGGGTTTGATTGTTTCACGCATCGTAAGCAAGGCGGTCGTCAGGATCGTGGATCGCCTGGGTTTGGAGGTGCTGGCCGAGAAGTTGGGGGTCGCAAGAGTCCTCTACAAGGTTGGTATTCGTGAGGGTGTTGCCAAGTTATCAGGTCGAGTGAGCCGCTGGTTTGGTGTGCTTATCACGGTTTACGTGGCAGTGTCTCAGCTTGGCATTGAAGCGCTCACAAACGCAGGTGCGCGCGCGTTTGCATACATTCCCACGCTGATTACAGCACTTCTTATGATTGGTGGTGGTGCGTGGCTCTCGGACAAGGTGAAGCGACTTGTGCTCGGCGATCAGGCTGACAGCGACAGTCCTTCAAGCACACGTCAGTTCCTCGCACAGGTTGCCGCGTTATCGATCCTTGTGATGTCCGTGACAATGGGGTTGGAGCATCTTGGTGTTGAGATCGAGTTGATCCACGACATTGTCTTGAGCGTGTATGGGGTGTTGGTGTTAAGCGCAGCGGTGGTGTTTGCGTTTGGCGCCCAGCAGAGCATGAAACAATTCATTGCGGGTTATTACGGTCGCAAGCTCCTGCGCGTGGGCGACAGCATCAGTATGGTGGGGGAGGATGAGGGGGGATATATGATCCAATCCTTCACGTCGATGTATGTGATCGCAGCGGATGCAAATCAGCAGGAAGTCCTGATTCCATATGCGGAAATTTTAGGACACAGCGTGAAGCTTGTCTATGAGGAGAGAGCTTCTGAAAAGATGGCTCAGGAGTGAGTGCTTGTCCTTAAAGATATAATCGTGGCGTGACGATGCTAAAGGGGCTCCACTCAGGTCGGGTGTTGTATTTTTATGTGAGGTTGTTAGAATGATAGAACAATCATTCGCAGCCATAAAAAGAAGTTGTCTTGGGGCTACTTGTGAGAGCCCAGGATGTTGACATAAAGAGAGGTGTAGATGTCATCCAAGGTTGTGGTACTTGAAAACGAACCCTTGTTGATGCGCGCTCTTGTTCGAGCGTTATCGCGTCTACGTGTAACCATATTGCAGGCAGAAGAGCAGGGCCAGGCGATTGCCTTGTTGAAGGACAATCCAGACACGGCGGTGCTCGTGACGGATTATTTCCTGGATGCTGGTGAGACAAGTGAGGGATTGCTGGAGTGGACACGTTCCCACTTGCCAGGATGTCGTTGCCTGCTCATGTCGGGTCAGGACGCACGAGGTCTGCAAGTGCACGAGACACTTTACGATTTATTTATCCCCAAGCCCTTTTCTGTGATTGAGTTTCGCCAGATCATCAATGATCAAATACAGGTGTATCAGTCACTGGATGCAGTGACTGAGCTTGTATCCTGAAAGTCTCCCCCTGTGATCTTATTCCTCTTCAACTGATTCGGAATCCTGAAGGGGGGTTGATGCTTCGATCTGATCGATGGCCTCGGAGAGCTCCAACATTGGGGGCTCTTTTTGCAGGATGCGCGCGACAGCCTGATGCAACGTACTGGAGGGCAAGATCACATGATCTCGCTCAAGGAGTCCTGCGCTCAGGATCCCCATGGCCTGGCCATTGGAGCTCACGACAAGCGAGCCAGAGAAGCCCGCGCGTGTGACACAGTCAGACTGGATGAATCGTTCGATTTCAACACCAGGGATCACGGCCCAGCGTCCGCTCAGGGTGCTGATGATGCCCATGGCAGAGCGCAGCGTGCGGCCAGGTCTGGCGAGCGTGATCATGATCTGTCCAAGGCGAATCTCTTCCTGTGGTGCCCAGTCTGGCACGGAAAATACCTCACCCTCTTGTGATGATTCAATCTTGAGCAACGCCAGGTCTGTGCCTGGATCGCGGCCCACCAATGTGGCCTCTCGTCGTGTGCCATCGGGCATTCCAATCATCAGCCCGTCTTCAAATTCAACGGTATAGTTTGATGTGAGGATGTAGCCATCGCTTGACCAGATGACTCCTGAGGATGCATGTCTTGGGCGGCCTTCGACTCGTACTACATAGTCGGAGGAAGTCTGGACCAACTGACAAAGCTCATCGGAGAAGTCTGAGAGAGAGTAACCCATGCGTGTGAAGCCTTTATTTGAAGAGGATAATTAACGTCGCGATGACCAGGATAAACATGACCAAAGCGACAAGTGCCACTCGATGTGAATAATCCTTGGGATCGGTGTGCTCCCTTGAGTGTGAGGAGGATGTAACCTTGCCTTTTCTGGATGCTGCATGACGGGGCGATGGTGCGTCACCATATCCATAGCGCCGCTTGATCAGCTCCTGTGGCTTTTTGGGCTGTGGGCGAGGGAAGTTAATGTCTTTCTCCTCTTCAGAGGAGGATGAGCGTTGTACGCCCTTGCTGATATCGTCCTTGCTTGGACCAATCGCAAAGGGGAGGTCGATGGCGTAGCCCTCGGAGACAAAGTCAGTGTCCTGGAAGAAAGGTTCTCCAGACTCAATGTCTTCGTCGTGCTCCTGAGTTTCTTCGCCCTCGATAAGCTCGTCATCCACTTCAGACACGTCGTCGTCATCGGAGTCATTCTCGTGATGTGTCAGGTTGTCCTGATACAAGTTCTCGGGGACTTCTTCGGTGGTTGGGACGGATGTCTCTTCAAGAGAGTTAGGCACACTGTCAGCATCGAGATCATCGTCCTCGTCGACTTTGGAGGTGGATGATGCTTCTTCAATGGAGGGAGGTGCGCTTGATGGAGTGCCAAAGATCTCCTCAACCTGGAAGTCCTGAGTGTCATCAAACGCGATGTCTTCTGTGCTGTCGTTGTTCTTTGTAAAGGGCTTTGGCAGATCTCTGTTGGGCGCCTTCTCATCTGGAGCGCTGACGACATGTTCAGACAGATCAAATTCATCTGTTTCGCGCAGTTCATCCAGCTCCATCATGCTCTCCCACTCGGAGTGGATGTCGCTTTCAGCGGCTTCGCTTAGCGCAATGGAGACGCCATCAAGACCCTCTGTGGGGAGGGGGATGTCGTCTTCCTGTTCTTTGCTGTCACTGTCATCATCCTGCTCTTCTTCAAAGGGTGATTCGATCTGTCGAGTCACTTCCTCCCATGCCTCGGTCTCGTCGTCCTGCTCTGCTGAGGAGTCGGCATCTTTGAGATCATCGCGCAGAGGTTCAAGTGGAGAGACAAGTTCATTGCGTGTGAGTTCGTTGGTCAAGAAGAGCTCTTCAGGAAGATCGTGTCGGCCCATGCGAGGCGCGTCGTCGTCGTCTTCCTCCTCATCGGAGTCGGCATCGACGACCGGTTCGTCTTCGGGGGCTTCTTCGTCTTCATCATCACGCTCGAAGATCTGGGTGGCTTCGTCTGATTCGGCGACACCCTCAACGCCTTCGGGCGCAACAGGAATAGGGAGTGGTTGTTCTGCGTCGGCAGACCCATCATCGAGGACGCCAAGAAGATCGGCAGTACGCTCGGTCATGATGGTGGGCTCGTCGGATGCGACGGCCTCTTCAACGCCTTCGGGGGCGACAGGGATGGGCAATGGACCTGATGAGGATGTCTCTTCCTTGTCCACAAGTGCTCTTAATTTGAGCGCGCCTTGCTCGCCAGGTTGTTGATGGTTGGGGGCAGTGGTGCTGACCTCTTGTTCAAGACGCTCAAGCTCCTCTTCCATGTCATCCAATTCTTCAGGTGTCGATGCGCTCCTCAAGGAAGGCTCAACCTCCACGTCGCTGATCTCCCTGAGTTCATCAAAGACCACAGCGAAGGTGTCGTGCTCACCAATGGGGGACCACGTCTGCTGAGACTCATCAAGGAGGAGATCGGTGGGGCGAATGACCCAGCTTCGAATAAGCTTCTCGACCTTCTCTTGGGTCTCACAATTAAATTGTCGGATATCGGTCTTGATTCGGAACATATTCCCGTCTTCATCCGACCCACGACCTCTCTTTTGATCGCGGTAATGGGTTCGTGAAATGTGCTCGCAACGATGATGCTGATTGACTGTTACACCGCAGCTTCAATCATTCTTTAGGTTCCTCGTATCATGCTGAGTTTCTCAACAGGAAGAGAACACCAGAAACCTGATCTACTGTGTCACGTTGCCAGAGGTTTGCTTAATGAGCAAGAAGTTTGCTCGCTCTTTTACCAGAAAACGACGCCGCACACTACATCCTGTGTCACATTTCGTCAATCTCCTACACAACTTCCGCTCTTTGCTCGCTTTTTGAAATGACTTCCTACTGAATCATTTTGGAGAATCGTTTGAACTCGGGGTGTTGTGAATACCCCAACGTGCCAAAGACAAGCGTCTCGGTGTTGGTGATGATCCCTCCACTGCGGCGAATCACCTCAATGCCGTTTTCTTTGTAGCTCTCCTCACGACTACACACCGCATCAAAAGGAACGAGCACCTCCTTGCCCTGGTTGCTTAAACTGCACGCGGTGGCTTGCACGCAAATATGCGCTTCCATACCACAGACGATGACGCGACGACGTATCTGCTGCAATGCCTCCTGAAATGTCGGCGCTGCGCACACGTCAAAGTGTACTTTTTCCATACCTTCTGCGCCTGCGTTTTCAAGCGTCTCAAGCAAGCTTGCCTCGGTCCTGCCAAGTCCCTTGGGGTACTGCTCGGTGTAATAAATCTGCGCACCTGCCATCTTTGCAAGCTCCACCAGTGTCTTGCTTCGGCGTACGATTTTTGTCGCCTGCTCCTCTGGCATGGCGCTCAACAGGCGCTCCTGAATATCCACAACAAGTAGCGTGCAGGATGATGAAATGTGTAGTGATGCCATATACAAACCCTCGTTTCATGGTGATGTGTGCCTGCACTCACATTAGGCATACCTCGCTGCGGATTCAAGCGAAGTTCCATGGGCCAGACGGAAAAAGTCCTCCAAAAATGGAGGACTTTTTCCGTCTGGCCCATAAACAAGGCACCTTTCACGTCTGTGGCGCGCTGAGTTTTAGAGTGTCCACTTCTTCAGAAGACTTTCACGTGTCAGGCCCTCTTGCTCGAAATCTTTGAGGAGCTTATCGGCCTGTGTCTCACCCGTTGTGGCGATCGTTTCCAGTGCGCCAAGGAACCCACGTTCGCTCTTGTGGTCTGCCTGCTGTGCGAGATCATCAAGACCATCACCTGCAAGTCGAAGCAACTCCATGGCAATCTCCTGCGCTGTACCAAGTTTGCTGGTGGCGCTCATTCCCTGTGTTCGGATTGCTTCAAAGAACTGCATGTGCTCGTCTCTGTTCATGCCATGCATGAGCTGAGCAACTGCCTTGCGGGTGCCTGCATGATAAAAGATTCCTTTCCACAACGCAGGAAGGCCAAGCATCACATCGCGTCCGCCCGCATCTGCGCCACGAACCTCGATGTATTTCTTCATCCTCACCTCGGGGAAGGCCGTGGACATGTGCAGCTCAAAGTCTCCCATGGTCGCTTCATGACCTTCGTGGCCATGCTTCATGTAGTCGCGGAAGGAGTGACCCGCCATGTTGATGTACTGGTTGTCTCGTCGAATGAAAAACATGGGAACATCAAGGAGATACTCAATGTATTCGTCATAGCCCCAGTCATCGCGATACATGAACTCGGGGAAGCCTGAACGATCAGGATCCATGTCTGTCCAGATGTGGCATCTGAAGGTCTTCTTGCCCGAGGGCTTGCCAAATCTTACCGAGCTGCTTGCGAACAATGCACTCACTACAGGGGAGATCATCAGACCTGTGCGAATGATATCGGCGGCGTCCTCTTCACTGGTGTAATCGTAGTTGCCCTGCACGGTACAGGTCATCTTCATCATCCAGTGTGCCAGTGATCCTCGTGTGGGGAGGTAGTTTTTCATGATCTCGTAGCGTGCCTTGGGCATCCATGGCACATCATCAAGATCATCAAAGGGATTCATGCCAAGACCCACAAACATCAGCCTGTCATCAGCAAGCTCCTTGAGCTCCTTGATATGGCGATCAAACTCCTGAGCTGTGTCAAAGACGGTCTTCTTGACTGCGCCCGAGAGTTCGAGCTGTCCACCAGGCTCAAGTGTGATGGCTTCTCCGTCACCTCGAACCAGCGCCACGATCTTGCCGCGATCATAGGAGGGCTCCCAACCATAGCGCTCGCTGAGTTGTTCAAAGAGGTCACCATAACCACCAGGCTCTTCAAAGCTCAAGAGCTGTAAGTTATCTCGCTTGTAGACAAACTTCTCATGCTCTGTGCCAAATCCCAAGTTGCCTGGTTGCTTCTCCCCATCCTGAAAGTAGGCCACAAGTTGCTGTTTTGTGGTTAACTTCTCAACGCTCTGATCCATATCTCGTGACATAAGCTCTCTATGACCTCTTTTCTGTAGGCTCCAACCCATGTTGGGTAAAGTTAAACCCCTCACAAGGAAGATTGCGTGTGTCACCGTTGTTGTGTCCGGGTGACCCCTTGTGTTGTGATGTGGCTTGATGAGGGGAGGGGGGATTAGGTTGATGTTCGTATCCAGGGCTGCTGCTTGCAGCATCTGGATTTTGTACACCACATGTAAAAAACCTAGCTTTGTGCGCTAATTTTTTATGTACTCCTGATGGTGTGCCTGCCTTTTGGCGAGCCACATATATGTGGCATGTCATCGAATGGCAAGCGATTCTTGTGTGCTTCGTCCTTGCAATCATGAAACTCTTTTGACCATGATGAGGACTTGGCGCATGATACATTTCATCGTAAACACCTCTCTTCCTGTTCAGGTGTCCGCGTTTTAATTTCTAATACCCGATAATGGTTTCAAACAAATTATGATCTCTCTGTCCAAACGAGCTACTTTACTTTTGATGCTCCTGGTGCTTCCTCTTGGCGCTGTGGCATGTGTCTCCTCTCCCAAACCTCAGGATGCCTGGCCCAACGTGGATGTGCTCCCAAAGACTGCACCTGATGGTCTTGATACGCAGGCCGCCACCAGTGTGTTGCGTCGAGGCCCCTCGGGCATGTTGTACATCGTGGGTGGTGTAGACGAGTCCGCCAAGGTTGGCGATACCTTCCTTGCACGATATTCGGGTGAATGGCCCCTCAAGGATCTCCCCCGTCCTCCTCTTGCGGCAGGCCAGATTACACGCATCTATGATAATCAGGTTGCGCTCGTGCAGTTGATTTACATGCTTCCTGATACTGAGCTGGATAAGCTCGAAATTACCTGGCAGGACGACATCGCACGTGAAGATCTTGGCAAGGGCGTGGCCAGCGTGGAGCAGGTTTTTGGCGAGCCAGATTATCCTGAAACCGTGGAGTTATCGATTGGTCAAAACCTTGGTGTGCAGCCTGGTGATATCTATGCGCTGGTGCATCAAAGTCCTGAAAGTGTAAGTCAGGTCAATGACTTACAGTTGGGTAAGCGCCTTGCTAATATTTGCCTTATTCAATCCGTCACGGAGTCCAAGGCAAAGTGTCGTATCTGGCATGGAAGCCGTCTGCACCCTGAACCTGTGCCCGTGGTCGAGAGTGATACGGCGCTCTTTCTTGAGCACACCTTTGGCCAGGCGCCGCGTCAGGCGCTTGTGCAATTTGCAAAGATCAAGGGCGATGATGATGGTTCCATTCGTGAGCATCTCATAAAGCAAATGCAGCAGTACTTGAACACACATGCGGCTGCTAATATCACGGTGGAGCCTCTTGATGAGGAGCTTGATCCAACCTCGGCTACCTTTTATCGCAATGACACGAAGGTTGAATATCGTGGTATGCCACAGCTTGTGATCGGCGCTGCGATTTTGCCTCATGGTAAGAAGCAAAAAGATCACCTCTTCCTGAATTATATGGGCGTTGGTCCTGCCTCTGGCCCTGGTATGATCGCTGCCCCTCCCGAGGGAGGTATGAACGCAGGGCTCGCCGATGAGATTGATGGCAAGGACTTGCGACAGATCTTTGGCACCGCCTTTAGCGGTATTCTTGTGTACCGTGGTCAAACCAGTGAGGCGCTGATGCACTTGCGTCAAATGCTTGGAGATGAACATCTTCAGGGCGCGATGCGCTGGCATTTGCGCGATCAATATGCCATGCGTTGGGCATCACTTGGTTACGTTGATGAGGCGCTCTGGATCGTGCTCGAAGATGAAGCTGTCGGCAAGGAGCGCGACGATCGACTGGCCATGCTCAACGCGCTCGGTACACGTGTGCGCTTGCACCAGAGCCTTGATGCCGACGATATGGCCACCAAGATGGCTGCCCGTTATCTCGAGCTTCGTCAACAGGGTGGCGATAATCCTGGCGCCATCGCATCTGCACAGGCCATGTATGCCGAGATGCTGCTCGCTCAGGATGAGATTGACAAGGCGCGCACTCAGATAGCGAACGTGCAAACCACCTGTGTGGATGAGTGCGCTCAGGATCTTTTCACGCTGCTCTCTGGCATTTACTGGGCTGTTCCTCCTGGAACAAGTGAGCTTCAATCTCGTATTCTTGGTACATTGACAGAACTTCAGAAACGCTTTGGTCTTGAGGGTCATGCTGGTAATTTGCTGATTTATCAGGGCATTCTTAGTATGCAGCAGAAGGACTTTGCCGCTGCTCAACTGGCGTTTCTCGAGGCCGAACGTATCTTCACCGAGCTCAAGTACACGCCAAGTGTATTGCATGCCAAGTACTTTACGTTCCTCTCACAACTCAGCATGGACGATCCGATTCAGGCATTTGAGACCTCCAGTGAAATCATTGCGATGGCGCAGGAACTGCGCGATTATACCGCTGCATCAAGGGCTTACAATGACCTCATTAATGTCTACTTTGCGTTAGATATGCAGCAGGCGCCTGGCACTTACATCAAGCTTGCCAGTCGTATGCTCAACGCTGTGTACGATGCGCAGGTTGCAAGCGGTAACCTTGGAAAGTCCAGCGAGACGCTGTTTACCATTGGTACATTGTTCTTCCGTTTACAGGCTCTGGATGACGCGAGTGTTGTGCTTCAAAAAGCTGTGGTGTACTCCATTCGTGCGACGCGCTTTGATATCGCTGCCATGAGTCATCTGACGCTGGCCATGATCGCTCGCGCAAAAGGTGATATGGAGGCGTTCCAGTCCGAGATTTCTCGTGCTCAAACCATGGCCGAGTTGTCTGGAGATCAGAACGTCATCGATTCCATTAACCGAGTTCTTTCCCCCGAGCCGCAGGAGCCCGTCGAAGCTCCTCCTGTGGATACCAAATTACTGTAAGACTCCTGGTTCGAGCATTCTCGTGGATATTGCCCTCACCCCTGTACTTCGTTGTTTGCCTCTCCACTCCATCAAGGTGTGGGGAGGCCTCAACCTGTTAAACGCCCTTGGAAAGACCATTGCGTTCCAGCAACAAGGCGAACTCTCTTTGACGGACCCTGTAGGCGAGTCGTGGGAGATTGCTGATTTGCGTCAGGGATCAAGCTTTGTCAAAATTCTTGACGAGGAGTTCTCGTTATCCCAGGTGGTATGTCGAGAACCTGAGCTTTTTCATGGTCTTATTGATGGCCGCTATCCATTGCTCATCAAGACGCTGGATGCGGCAAAAGACTTGAGTATTCAGGTGCATCCTGGTGAGGAGCACTTACATCTCTTTGAGCAGGGTGGGGCTGTTCAACCCAAGGATGAGTGTTGGTTTGTGTTATCCGCCGAGCCTGGCGGTGCCATTCTTCATGGCTTTAAACCTGGCGTGACGCGTGAGTCTTTTGAGCTTGCCATCAAGGAGGGAGAGGATCTTTCTGCGCTGATGCGTCGCCATGAGGTGTCTGCTGGCGAGCTTATCCACGTGCCACCAGGTACGGTACATGCCATTTGTGCAGGAGTGACACTTCTTGAGGTACAACAACCCTCTGATACGACCTTCCGCGTCTGGGATTATGAGCGACCTGGTCTTGATGGTAACCTGCGCCCGCTCCATCTTGAGGACGCGCTCAAGGTATTGAACTTTGATGAGCAGCCGCCCTTGTTGCATTCGCCTGCGCAGGAGCAAGGAGGCCCTGTGATGGTGCTTATCGAAACAAAGAATTACAGAC
>CATLTV010000184.1 GCA_950059285.1 uncultured Pseudomonadota bacterium
GCGACCCATCACAAAACCTCTCTTCAAAATTCTCCGAAATTTTGAAATGAAACGACGAAACTGTCAACACCCTCTTAGACATCAATTCAAAAAAAAGTACGTCAATTATGATTGAAAATAAGATCAAAAAATCAGCTCTCTTGTTGGTCATGCTATATTGTATAAGTTGCGAAAGTTCAGACCACTCTGATCCTGATTCGTGGAGAGTTAGCGAAGAAAACGAGAACTATGACAACTTAGAAAGTATTACCTTCGAGCATTGCGCGAACAATTTTAGTTTCGGCCCTGTATGGAATAGCATAAACGACAAGTCATCAGCTATGCGTGAAGACATTTGGATAGCTTCTCTAACTACATCCAAATGGTATATCTATGGGGGAAATATACTTCCAGAAGCTCCTGTATATGTTGAAGAGATGGAAACAGTGAAGAGTATACTTCATCAGAACGACGTAAGTCTTCTCAAAAATAAAGATGATGAGACTTTGGTCGTTAAAGGTAAACCTGCGGATATAATAAATGTCATAAAAGACTCGTGCGAAATACTGATGTTCGATCTGACAGGATTTAATTGTGAGTGTAATCCAGAACAATGTGAAAAAGCTGAAACATGCGATATAAATATAAGGTTTTTAGATCAAAACAAAAATGATACATACATTCATAACGAACGTATAAGTCCATTTTTAAATCGGACTTACTTTGGATGTGATGAAGACTCAGTCATATCTCAAACAGGTTTTTCGCTTTCAGATTATCGCGGTGTCTACTGGAAGGTCAGTCAAGTGGACTCTTGGAATAACTCTTTATGTCAGTGAAAGATGTCTACATAGTACACAGTATAAATAACGTTAAATACAAGGAGTGTTGGTGAAAAAGATAGTAATTTTAATGAGTCTTATCATAGGCTGCGGTAGCGATCAAAACGTAGAAGAACTCGATATGCAGTTTGAGAGTGACTCGGGATCTCGATTAGACATGTTCGAACCAGAAATGGATTCAGATAGTATGCTTGACACTGACATGATTCGTCATGACATGGCTGATGCTTCAGCAGACTCGGAGCTCGATATGAGTCCAGACCTGAATTCGCCCGATCAGGCTCCAAAACAACACATCCTCGTCGTGTCAGATGACTACTCCTTGAGCTGTAATGAAGTGTGCAAGAATGAGAACTTGATGTGCGACGGAATGTATATGTTTCTCGGATTACCTATCGCTGGAATCTTTATTTACTCCGACGAATTTAGTACTTCAGTAGTCGAATGCGATCGAGTTCCTGAACAAGAGACTACAGGACTCAACGGCACTGTTCACCAATATTTGAATAGCAGGTGTCAATGTATTTAATCAATATCCTATGTGTTTGTGAATTAGTATCCAACGCAGCGGCAGAGTTTTTGGGAGGCGAGGTAGGAAAGTCAATCGTCAAAGTCTCGTATTTACCAAATGAGATCACTGAACACGATCATACGTGTTGACTTAAAATGTATATAACTGAGAACACTCGACAATCGGAGCGATGCAAAAAGCCCGTTTGCGATATCTATTGGGATCGCGACATTACGCTCGAAATTGCTCAATAGCATTGCGTTTCCTGTACCTGGGTCACTATAGGCTTCACTTCTCTCGGGGGCACCATAGAAAGAGCGAGCGCTGTGTCGGAAAACCAGCAGCAGTACAAGGCACTTGCTTTGTTTTCACTCCTTCATCCTTCGTCACCTCTTCGTACACAATCACTTCAACCGCTGTAGACACTAAAGATTATCCACCACATTCGCATTGCTTTTATCATTCGGATGATTCAGGGGAGAGGATCCTCAGTGAACGACTCAGAGAACCTCTCATCATCTGGACTCAGACATCGCGCACGTGAAGAGGTCTGAGTCGCATCATTGTACACATATCGGCACTGTGTCTCCCCTCCACAACCCGCTTTTTTCCAACACCTGTATGTGCTGTGTTCGTCTCGGCAAGGCAAGCATTCCATGATGGTCTGGGAATCCTCACAATACAAGGGTTCTCCTGCATCACAAGACTCTGTTGTAGGATCGAAAGCTGTATTACAGCTTGCGGAAAAACCTAGCGATACGATCAAAATCAAGATAATGTACCGGCTCATATGAACTCTCTCTAGCTTGTTGTGACGCGCCAATGAGTAAGATGAAGCTGACCTTGAGAAGAAAACCTATAGATACTGTAAATAATCAGTATTAATAGGATGAATATTATTATGTATTTATACATTAATTCACACCATGAACATTTCACACCATGAACATAGTTCGTGCACTAAAAGCTTCCCCAGCAGTAGAGATCAATCTCACAATTAAATTCATTGAATCCATTAATATAGTCAATAAATATAAATGAAGAGTTAGAATCTATTCTTTTGTAGTTAGCGTCATTTAATTGCCATGATAGAACACTGATGTTTTCGTCGGTAACTGCGCTTCTTACAGATTTATCAATACTTAATGTAGTCTGATTATCGGGATTAGCTTGAATTGTTATATTAAAAGCGAGTCCTGTTGAGCCTACGTAATGACTGGCCAAGCATTCATTATTGACGCAAATTTGATTTTCATCTTCAATAACTACTGGCTCTGACATAAGAATAGTAGCTACATATTCATCCGAACTACTTTGAATTTTTTCAATTCTTACGCCTTGAACGTGTAATCTCGATTCCTTTCTGAAGTTGTATGACGTCTCATCACCGTCGGATGGATGAATAAATTTAAGCGTATAAGATCCTTCTTCCAAGATAGGGCTGTTTGCAAAGCCGAAGTCAATTCGTATATTGGAAGCGGAAACTTTATACTCTAGTATTTCTAATTCATATTGTCCAAAACTCACATATTGATTCAAATCCTGGACATATTTGAACGCATCATTTTCAGATAGATAAGGCGTTGATGTATCAAGCACAACACGAAACCTTGTACCCCCATCAATATCTGTAGCGTTATTTCCAGGTGATGTAAGCAATATCACAAACCTAGACGAATCAATGGGACCAATTCCAGGGATTGGATCATCGTTTGAAGACCTATTTAGGTTCTCAAAATTACAAGCAAAAAGCATTGAACATGCTAGAAAAAGAAACACTTTGTTCGTCGACATAAAATTCCTTTTGAAAATTAGTTAACATGTTAAATAAAAGATACCATGTACAAAACACATGTAGATATGTTCGACAAACCATATTGTCCCCATCCTACTGATGTCTAAGAGGTGCTCCAGCTCAAGTTTTTATACTCATACTCCAAAGCTGTGACGTAAGTCACCGCGAGCGGCTCTGAGTACAAAAAACGCTGAGATTGGGCAGTTCTCACAACCATCCAACGGGAGGGTTTTGTAACTAGTTCTAAGCCTCTTATAGTAATCCAGGAAATATCATAATAAGTAAAGGATATCATGAAGATATCCTATTTCTTATGGGAAAACAAGAACTTGAATGCTATTCGCCCGAGCATATTGTCGCCACGCTCCGCGAGATTGAGGCTTCTGTCGCTCAGGGCTCCAGAGCGGGATGGAGAAGGGAAAAATCTCAAGGCCACCGTCATCTCCTGGAAGTCCACGCCCATCTCCTTTTTCAAGCTCAGCGCATTGGGCGGCAAATGTTATCAACACAAGCCAAGGTCTGGCCAGTGGGGGTCATCGCAGGACAATCTGCGGTGGTTTCACACCTGGGAATGCAACGCATTTCGTCGTTCATGGCTGATGCACAGGTACAACCCTTTTCAAATGGACAGGCCACCTCACAGTCAATATCGGAACGACAGAGCGGCGGTGAACTCATCATATCACCTCCATCCATCATCCCCCCTTCAGGGGTGTCCACATTCTGCTCTCTAAACTCGCCATTGTAACAGCCCAGAATATAAGGAAACGTGTCGGTGGCGTGATAGTGATAGGTGCCGTCAGGACCAGTGTGGCCATTGCATCGGTCAAGAGTGAGCGAATCATCATCGGCCTCAAAGCTATTGTTGTCCCAGGCGTAAGTCTCGGGGTTGCCACTTTGTGTCCAGCCACTCCTGTAAGAAACAACCTCGGTGCAATCGGCGTCCTTACAACCTCTGGAACCATAGATGGCATGACCATCAAAAGCATAACCAATAATCGGTGAGGGTTCCTCCACAGGAGTGTCCTGCGTGAGACACTCAACAAGCAAGGCGTGGTAATGATAGTCCTTACTCTGTGCTGTATGACCAAAGCATTCATCAAGAATGGAGTTGTACACAGGATCTCCATACGCCATCGGCTGAGAACCCTCGTTCGGACCATAGAAGGGAATCCCATTGATGGCCACACCCACAGGGCCAAGCAATGGGATCTCGGCAGGAGTGTCGAGCATAATAGGAGTTCGAGGTATCTCCCAGAGATAGTCCTTGGCTTCAAGTCCATTGGGTGTGACGGCGACGTACTCGTAGTCAACAATACCGTTGCTCTGAACCATGAGAAGATCCTCGGTACACCATGTCTTCAAAACAGGATCGGCGTAACGAGAGTTTGCAGGGTGTGGTTCAAGCGAAGATGGAAAGTGACTGGTCTGTTCACATGCAACAGCATCAGACATATCAACCTCCGCGCTCATCCCCATGTCATCGCTCAAGACAACATCAGACATGTCTGTGCTCGAATCGGATGCAGCGCTGCTACAGGATGTGGCCACAGGCATAAAAAGCATCGCAAAGAGGGCGTGTGTCATGGCGAGTTGAAGGCGTGACGAAACGATGAGATGTGTCATGGTGGTGGGGAAACTCTTGAAGAATAGGATTAAAAACGTGGATGATACTGGATCCAGAGCGTGATGGAGAAGGAGCTGTTGGAAGAAGAGCGAAGGAGAAAGAATTGAAGTTCAAGGAGTGAAAACCAAGAAATGTAGCCCATGTTACCTTCTGTTTTTGCGACGCTGAAATTCAACCTTTATACAAGCTTTTCCCGACTGATCCTAGTGTTGGCGGAGGAGGGATAGAATAAAGAGCAGAACGAATCAAGCTTTTTCATCGTGTTGCGCTCTTATTCTATCCCTCCTCCGCCAACGCGCAGCGTCATAATAAGAGACAAAACACAGGGACTGGAATCTGATCAATTGTTCCAGGAGAAGCAGCCCGCCTGACAGTCGATTTGCCCGCCACCTCCATCGATCTGCGCGCCAAGATACCAGTATTTAACCCCTCCAGAGTTCGCCTGATTGATGTAACAATGGTGATACTCATCGCTATCAAGGTCGTCGAACTTGACATCCATCAGGAAGCAGATCGAGGTACGTGAACCATTACCCGAGCTATCAAGCCCCGTGGTCGTGAGCTGAACGTAACCAGAACCATTGTTTCCACTGGCTGTTACTGAGGTCAATTCAAGCCCAAAGTTAGAGAAGTTACCGTTCACGTTGAGGTCTCCACCAACAGTGGTGTCACCTTCTGACTCAAGGTTGTTGCTTGTATACGTCGTGCCATCATGCTCGACACGAAGACGCTCGGAGCCACTCTCTGAGAGGACACGAAACAGCGCCTCACCGCTTGATGGGTTGCTCTGTGTACGAAGCTCCACGCCAGACTCATCATGAGAGCTGTCTACACCTGTAAGCGTGTAGTTTGTGGACGTGGAGTCCTGAAGATACATTGCATTTTTGTAGAGGTATGTGGTGCCATTTAAACCAATGGAATTATTTGAGTTGTACTGCAAATGAAGCGTATTGTTGGTGTCAATCTCGTTGTCATCCAGGTACATGGTGCTCCCATTGGACTTTGCAATCTGAAGCGCCGCGGAGCTGCCGTCGTTGTCAGGCCCATACACTGTGGTGGAGTAGCTGCCGCTAGTCGGCCCAAGGCGCGTGTTGTAGTTGGTGTTGAAATCGTTACCCACGTAAACACCACCTGTAAACGACTTGGAGGGGCTGATATAGAGCTGATCACTGCCGTTTTGATAGAGCGCGTTGGCGTTGTTTGTACCAAGCTTGATCTCATCTCCCTTGACATAGAGGTCCGAACCCACGGTCAGATCAGTACCGATGGTGGCGCTCTTCTCAACATCAAGAATGCCTGCCACGTTGAAGTCAGCGGAGTTTGCACTCCAGGCAGCAAAGGGAGCAGGTTCAATGGCCTGCCTGCCTGAGAGGCCAATCTCCAGCGTGTTGCCCTGAGAGTCAGTCTCGATGATGGTCATGGCAAGGTAGAGCTTTTCGGCGTCAAGCAGTGTGCTTGTAAGTGAGGTGCCCGAGCCAAGACCTACAGAGAATCGCCCATTGTAGATGTCTACAGTAAGGGTCTCATCCCAGACAGAAGTCCCACCAGAGGCGTTCTGGTAGAGGTCGAACTTGATTGTACGCGTCCCTGTGACAGGCGAGGAGTCAATCATCAAAAAACCCTCATAGGGGAGGATAAGCTCGCTTCCCACGACAGTTTGCGTGCTGAAGTCACCATCGGCAAAAGCAATGGTGGCGGTGCCAATCAGAGCACCGAAGATCATACATGTGGTGCCAAACAGGGCACGCTTGGTGATGGAGAATGTGATTTTTTCCTGGGACATGAGAAACTCCGGGGTAAGAGGATGAGTTAAAGAATTATCAGTGGTTCAAAGATGAAGGGGAGGATTGAGCGCCACTTGAAGTGGCGCTCAAAGCATTTAAAGTATTTAAATTATTTAGATTATTGCGACTCTGGAGCGGTCGTCTGGGCATCTTCAGCGGGATTATCAGGAGATGAGTCATCATCACGAGTGAAGAGGATGCTGGCGATGACCCCACCGATGACAGCGCCCGTACCGACAAAGCCAATTCCACCACCGATGAGCAACTTCTTGTTGAAGTCCTTGCGCTGATCCATCTCCTTGATGCGCTGCTCTGGTGTGAGTGGCTTTTGTTTGAGGCTGCCATAAACAAACGCCGTCGAGTTAATGCTCAAACCAGTCTCTTTCTTGAACGCGGCGAAGTTTTGGGCATCGCTCTTCTTGGGGTCGTAGAACTTGAAGTTCTCAATGGGAGCCTTGTTGCCGTTAGCGTTGGCGTTGTTGCCAGATGCCTTGATAGAGATTTGCGCCGAGGACGCAACAGGAGCACCTGCCTGATTGGCCTGTGACTGCTGGTTAGCTGCCAGGGTGCGGTTGATATCAGACCTCTTCTGTGACGCGGTCTGGTTGCGCTTGACCGTGGCAGCATTGCTGTTTGAACCCTTGCTACCCTGACCAAGACCGTTAGAGTCAGTCTTGTTCATAAAGTCGTTGCCCACCATGGCGTAGCCCGCCACGGAATCGGTGACATCAAGCATGGCACCAGCGTCTGGTTTAATGTAGGCAGGATCATAGCTCATCCAGCGGGCGATGCGAGGATCGTACTGACGCATCTTGAAGTGAATAAGCCGTGAGAGTGGTTCATATTCTTGCCCCTGAAATCCGTAGACATCAATGACGCCTTCGCTCTGTCGTTCTGCGCCTGTGGGCCAGTATTGGCGAGCACCCGTGGTGATGCCTTCCTCGTTGGAGACCATGAGAATGGAGCTGGTGTCATCGCTATGGAGGCTGTACTGCGATTCATCAAGATCCTGGAGCATCTGCGCAGCAGCTGCTCCAAGGTGTTGCGATACTGTAAGCTTGGAGTCCTCCTCACCCTGCGCAACAAACCATGCACGCGCTGCGGTCTGCCTTGAGGTTGATGGATCATGTCCCGAGGTCGTGGCGTCAACGCGGTCGCGTCGCACAAGCTTCTGATCATTCAACGTCACGTAGAGTGAGGAGACACCATCGCGACTCTCGTAGCCATCGATGCCAAACAACTCGACGCTGTCGTTGCCAAGGCGAGCCACACGTGTGCCCTCTGGCGAGTAGTAGATGGACTTGCTCTGCTCGCCGCGTGTCATCTTCGTAAGACGACGAAGCTCGTCCCACTCCATGTGCAAATCACCGTGCTGTGTGACGTGACCCATACCGTCATAGCTTAAAGAGATGCCTTCTCCTGCGCCGGTGAGCTGGAGAGGACTCTGCGTATCGTAGGAGAAATCATCAAGATCAAGCAGCACGTTTGCCACTGACGCGAGCATGTTCTGGCTCATGATGCGATCAAGAGAATCATAGCTCCAGCTCATCGCCGCCTCGCTCTGGCCATCAAGCTTGAGCTGTGTGAGGCGATAGAGCGTGTCGTAAGCGTAATCATCGGTCCCATTAAACCAGTCATAGAGATCGCTTGAACTTGTACGACGAGTCACTCGCCCGCTGCGGTCAAGCTGATAGGCAAAGCGAGCCATGAGTTCGCCTATGCCGTTGGTATGAATGACGTCAGTAGGACGCAGGTTTGCATCATAGGTAATGGAGAGTTCAGAGAGGTTACTCCAGGTGATGTGATCGAGCATATTTTGCTCGGAGTAGTTGACCTTGTTGATAAAGTTGGGAATGGCTACCTCACGGTCAAGCGCGTCGTAACGTCGCGTCATACGTGAGCCATCGGGTAACGAGACAGCTATGACGCGACCCACATGATCATACTCACGTGTGGTGTCCCATTGGGTGAGTTGTCCAAAGCGGCGGCCCACATAGGTGGAGCGCTCCAGAGCATCAAAGCCAAACATATCTTGTCCGCGACCAAGCTGACCAAGAGGATAGCTCACACCTGCGAGCTGACCTGCGACGAAGTTACACATCCCTTGTGGGCAATCTGTAGGCGCCACGTCATAGGTGTAGTCGATGAGCGTATCTTCCCTGGCAGCAGCATCGTAAATGGCAAGCACACGGTTTTGAGGATCGTATTCACGCTGAAGCACTACGCCGCGAGGATCTGTGGAACGCACGAGGTTACCCTGATCATCGTATTCAAACAGGTACTCTCCAAAATTGGCGTTGGTGGCGCGCGTAATACGACCAGCAAGATCTACAGAGAGTTCGTGACGGTTGCCCTGGTCATCAGTATAGCCAGAGAATGAGCCCGTATTATCGTAGTGAAGCGTGGTAGTAATCCCTTCAAGCGAGCCACCTTCCTGTACACGCGTGATGCTCGTAAGGCGTTCCTGACCATCGTAGTCACGCACAAGTGGGGTGCTGAAGAAAGGTGAGCTTTCATCGAGGTCATTCTCATCAAAGGCGATGGTACGAAGAGGTTCGTACGCAAATCCTGCCATGGATGGTGTGCCATCGTGAAGATCTGCATCGGGGCGTACACTGCGAAGTGTACGACCAAGCCCGTCGTAGTGCACCGTGGTAAATCGCACATCAGAGGGGGGCGTTGTCTCACAATCGAGCGTGGATGATTGATAAGGTTGATAGATGGCCACGGCGTTGCCGCGTCTGTCGAAGGCTGAGTAGCCATCAACAAATACTGACGAGGAACCTTCCTTGTTACGGAGCTGCGTAATGCGGCCAAGGCCATCGATACATTTTGCGCTCTGCCTGTCCAGCTCGCCGTTCTGCTCGCTTCGCGAGAACTCAAGCACACGTGAAACGGGCTCGCCATAACTGTACTCATAAGACAACGAGGGCTTTGTGTCATCGTCTCCTTCGCGGTAAATCTCGGCGGTGCGACCAAGGCCATCGTAAACAATGCGCGTGTCAGCGCGCTCACTCATGATGGTATCGCCCACAGCGACCATCCAGTTCGTAAGACCACTGGTCTGTTGGAAGGCGTAATCGGTCGAAGAGTCACGCACCAGGTCATATTCTCCCATGGTGAGCGTGGTGCGTGTCACAAAGAGGCCAAAGTCATCCATTGTATAACGGCGACGATGGACAGAGTTATCGTCAAGCGAACCGTTGGCGTCGATGACTTCGATGACATTGCCGTACTGATCACGCTTTTGTCTCAGAGAGGTGAGCGTCTTCTGATCATCAACCTTGACGGTCTTTCGCGATAAAAAACCATGTGTGGCCGTGCCCAGCGATTCGCCCGTAAAGTCTGCACCATCGTAGTAATAACGCTCCTCGGTACGGTCGCCTGAAGGATCGTTGTAAACGCTCACGGTAGCAGGGAGGTTTAAAAGCCAGCGCGAAGATGGGGCCACGAAGGTGGTCTCCGTTGTGAGGTCATCAGCGTCATTGGAGATGTCTCCCTTTGCCTCTGATTTGATGACATTACCATAACCATCATAAGTGTTTGATGTTGTGATTGTTTTTGCTTTATCATCATGGCCTTCAATCACCTCACGATCCTCCTGCGTGAGGCACATAAAGCGTATGGGGAGCTGGCCATCGGCCTCAAGCTCGGCCTCGGAGGGAACCTCGGCCAGCGAACACGAGGCGTACGTGAATGTGGTACGATCAATGAGACGATCATCGGAGTAACGAGACTGCCCCTGGAGCAAACCGTTACGGTAGCGATCCTCCTTACCAAGGTCGTATTCAAAAATCTGTGTGAAGCTCTCCTGATACTCGCTCTGTGCTCCCATGGCCTCGACGCGCTCAAAGCCTCGCATCTGCTTCTCGACGCCATCATAGTAGCCATTGCGATACGTGTAGGTGGTGACATCGTGGAGGCGTCCGCCGTCCTCATCTCCTGTCAACAGCTCAAAGATGTCAACTTCATCGACGACAGCGAGCGGCGTTTGAAGGGTAAGATCCCAGTGTGCGTTGGCCTGAGCCGCTCGTGCTGCATGTTCAGCGGCAGTACCATAACGCACGCGCTGAATGGCACCCAGACCATTACGCACCTCGCTCAACAGGTTAGGACGCTCCGGGAACATCTCCAGATAATCAACCTTGCCACTGGCCGAGATCCAGACGATATCCTCGCTGCCGTTGGCGTTCATGTCCGCGTAAAGCACGCGCACACCATCGGTACGCTCAGGGAGATCGACACCAAGGTTGTTGGAAGAGATGGTGACAAAGTCATCAAAGCGATTGTTACGATTGAGCGCATATTTGACCTGAGTTGCGGTGACAATGACGATGTCATCAAGAGAGTCACCATTGAGATCCTCAAGCTCCATCAGCTCACGCTCACTTGTGGGCACCGCCTCACTGGGAAGATCTCGCCAGTCAGTCCAGCGACCATTGCCAAGATTTGCGCGGAAATGGACCTGTCCATCAATAATCTCAACGGGATCATTGAGACCATCGCCATTCATGTCCGCCATCTGGAGGTTGGAGTCAGCAAAGCCCACACCAATGGAGTCGATGAACTGAAGCTCGAAACCATCGCCTGTATTGCGTAGAACCTGTGTGGTGTTACCCACACTGATAAGCAC
Source organism: uncultured Pseudomonadota bacterium (assembly GCA_950059285.1). Taxonomy (GTDB): domain Bacteria; phylum Myxococcota_A; class Bradymonadia; order Bradymonadales; family Bradymonadaceae; genus CATLTV01. The sequence goes on from CATLTV010000184.1 coordinate 11,172, forward strand.
ATCGATCTTCTTGTCATTGTTATAATCAAAGAAGCGCGCATTACCGAAATCGATGCTCTTGAGCTCATCGACATCAAGCAAACTCCCTTGTGGGTCAAGCCAGTCCGAAGCATCTGGATTATTGAGGAGGAAATTGCCCGTGGCCGTGTCAACCAGGTCGGAGTAACCATCACCATTGACATCAAACGTCTGAACGCGCTCCCCAAGTCGAATCTGTTGACCTGTAACCTCACCACTTTGAATCGTCGTGGAGAAGTTCTGAGAAAACGCACCCGAGTCATCCGCCGTAAGTGTGTTGATGGAGAATGTGTGCGCGGAATTTTGTGAGGTGTCTAGCACATCAGGAAGACCGTCACCGTTGATATCAACCAGTGTAGCGCTACCCGAGGCCAGAGAACCACCACCAGAGAGCGAACCCATCGAGACGATTTGTGGGAGCGCACAGCTCGCGCCACTACACTCCACACCCAGCGCACGCTGATAATCAAAGCTTGGCTCCAGAGGATCCTTGAGACCTCCTGTCTCACCGCCCACGCCCCAACGCTCAACTTTTTGCAAGCGGCTCAAACCTCCTGACAGAGAGGGGATCTGGTAGGTGAGTTTGGCCTCACGCAAGAGCTCTTCTCCCATGAAGATCTTGATCCCCGACAGGCGCTCCATGAGGACGTCCTCATAGCCAGCACCACAGTCAGAGAGGAGGTCAGGGCGAAGCTCGTAATCAAGCGTGGCCGAGTACATCGGCGTGCCCTCGTGGAACATCCATTCTACACGTGAGAGGAGGGCGCGTTGTGAACCGTCACGATTATAGTGATAGCGCACACGGTTGCCGTAAGGATCGACTTTTTCAACGAGGTGATAAATCGACACGCCAAGGCTGCTGTCACCCGAACGCGCGCTCTCTTCATAGGTTCCATCTTCAATGGCACCATAATACTCAATGCTTCCATCAGGGGATTCAGCCGTGAAGTAACCCTGCGTGCCGTCTTCGCCAGGCTCATGCCAGGTGTAGCGCTTGAACGACTTTTCAAAGCGTTCGCGATAGACCTGTCGATCGCCTTCGCTCGCTACTCTCGCAAGCTCCGTGCCGCCATCGGCGGCGAAGAGGTCGTCACGATCATAGTTCGGGATACCACGACTTGTCATACGCTCAATGGTAGGCGTTTGCATTGACCAGCCTACACCAAGCAAACCTGCTGGAGCACTTGATGAATAGGAGAGCGTAAAGTCTGGAGCCATGCCAAGACGACCCGCGGGTGTATTGATTGATATGGAGTAGCGCATTGAACCCATATTGGGGTCGATCTCAACGTTGTCTCCCATCCCTTCAATGGAGCCAGGGCCTTCAGGCAAGCTCACGCGATCGTCATCGACCCCTGTCTGGGCGAATGCGAACTGGGAGAGCATCATGCTGGCAAGAAACACGAGGGAACCCGCGCGCCAACCACGACGATGTGGCAAGGAGGGTGATGCGCATAAAGCGCTACGTTTGAACAAGAGGGAGCGATTTTCAGGCATGAGAGGTGCTCTTTGAGGTGGAGATGGTCTGTAAATAGTCTTCCTGTGAAGCGTGAAGACGTGTTTACCTCTCAACAGCAAAGATTATGCCCGCAAGGCAATTAGCCTCTCTTGTTGATTCTAAAGTATTGAAAAATAATGATTATTCAACAAACAAAGAAGAGGTCGATACAAACGTATCGACCTCTTCTTCTGGTATCTTGTGCCAATATGGCAAAGGGAGGGCACAAGGTTACATCTCTCTTGTATCCGCGACACCTAACGCCCTAGAGCGTGATGGAGAAGGAGCTGTTGGAAGAAAAGCGAAGTAGAAGGCGTGGAGTTTAAGGAGCAAAAACCAAGAA
>CATLTV010000185.1 GCA_950059285.1 uncultured Pseudomonadota bacterium
CCCGTCGATAAGGCAACATGCGGGTTGAGGGAATTAATCCTGACCAGACAAATAGAGCAGTTTTCTGATCGCAAGTTGCACCTGAAGCTCTTCCTGAGCCGCTGACTTCTTGGCCATTTCAAGCTGCTCCGAGGCATAGATCACATCAAGCTGTTGTGCCGCACCAAGCTTGTATGCACGCTCGCTCTCGTTGAATGCTTCTTGTGCAAGCTCAACCTGTGTCGTGGCGCTCTCAAGCTGAACCTTGCGTGATAAATAATCGGCCCACGCTTGATCCAGTTCGTTGAAGATTTCTGCCTCGCTCTTCTCCTTCTCAAGCCTTGAGATCACGAGGTTTGCTTCACGTTCATCAAGTTCAGCCTCACGCAAGCCACCATCCCACAAGACCCACTGCGCATTAAGTCCAAGAGAGAACTGCCACTCACCAGGAGAAAAGGCCGTATCACGAGGTCTGAATGCTGTCGCAGAGAGTTCCATTGTAGGAAGATACTTCCAGTAGATCTCTTCCTTGGCTTTTTCATTGAGCTTGATGACCTGATTGCGAAGCTCCATACCAGGACGATTGCGTCGAGCGATCTCCTTGAGCTCCCCCAGAGATGCGTTCAGCTCAACCTCAACAACCTCGCTGTCCAGCACAAAGTCAGGTTCGGTTTGCAGCATGAACGCAAGCGTCTGACGAAGTTGCTCAAAACCCAGACGAGCTTGCTCAAGGGACTTCTCGGACTGCACTACTTTGAGCTGCGCGCGCGTCACCTCAAAGCCACGACCAGCGCCAAGCTTCTTGCGCTTTTCAGCAGCCCTCAAGGACACCCTGTCACTTGCGAGCTGTTCAGCAGCAAGCTCCATGGTGCGCTGTGTGAGCACAGCGTTGTAGTAAAGCTGCGTCACAGCAAAGTCGAGCTCGTCACGCACCATCTTGACCTGCTGATAGCTCAACTCCTGATTCATGCGAGCCTGCTGAATCAATGGCCACGCCTGCGCGTTCAAACGCGCAGAGGCAGAGAACGCCACGTTGTAATCAAGCATTGGGCGAATCACCATCGGGTCTGAACCAGGCACCGTGGCAAACGCAATCTCGCGGTCATACAACGTGCTTGAGAAGCTCGCAGCGAGTGAAGGAAACAACGCCGTATACGCCTTGGAGATGGTCACATCTGCAAGCTCAATATTGGCGATCGCAATCTTCACATCGTAGTTACGCTCCTTGACCATCTCGCGGACTTCATCAAGGTTCAACGTGCGTGAGGACTCGATGGTTGGAATGGTCAGGTCCTCATCCTTGGAGGTGATGACATCCTCTGTCTCCACATCAGAAGGTGTGGTGAACAGAGTCTCCTCTTCAGCCTCCACAGCAACACTTTCTGGCGTTGTTTTGGGCTTCACATCCTGTGTCCAGCCAAGCTGTGGAGTCACCAGAACGAACATACCGAAGATGGTCGCCACAGCGGCTGCTGCACCTGGCTTGATGAGGTTTTTGCTGCGCTCAGCCATCTCGTCGAGGAAGGAGTACAACACAGGCACGATCACCAGCGTAAGCACAGTCGCCACCACAAGACCTGCGGACACAACCTTGGCCATCGGCCCCCACATATCCACGCTTCGTCCACCAACCACAATGGCCTGGTTCATGAAGTCCACACTGACACCAAGGACAAGTGGCACAAGACCAAGCACGGTGGTCACCGCAGTGAGCAACACGGGCCTGAACCTCACAAGACCAGAGTTCATGATCGCATCTCTGCGACTCATACCGCGCTCTCGTAGCTGGTTAATGTAGTCAATCAACACGATTGAGTTGTTCACCACCACACCAGCAAGGCTGATCACGCCGATACCTGTCATGATGATGCCAAACGGATCTCCACCAAGGATCAAGCTCCACAGCACACCAATCAGGCTCAGCAACACGCTGGAAAGAATGATGATGGGCTGAATAATGGAGTTGAACTGCGTCACCAGAATCATGGCGATAATAAACAGCGCAATCAACATGGCTCGACCAAGGAACGCACCCGCTTCGGCCTGATCCTCGTTCTGACCTGCGTAACGCAGTTCATAACCAGGTGGAACCTTCATGCCTTTAAGCGTTTCCTGAACCCTGGCAAGCACATCTGCAGGCAAGTGACCAGGAGCAGCGTTTGCTGACACACTCACCACACGATCCTGATCCTTGTGACGGATTGAACCCGCACCACCTTCCACATCTACAGTGGCAACCTCGGTCAAAGGCAGGTGATCGCCATCACGGTTTGACACCGTAAGATCAAGCATATCCTGGATATTTTCACGCTGTGACTTGGGCAGCCTCACGACAATATCATACTCATCATCACCATCACGGAAGACGCTGACCTGACTACCGTTGACTGCTGTACGCACGGTCGCGGCCACACTTTGAGTGCTTGTTCCAAGCAATGCAGCACGTTGACGGTCCACACGCACAAGAACCTCTGGACGAGTAAGTTCGGCGTCATCATCAAGGTCGATAATACCTTCGACACCGCGGATTTTCTCCTTGATGTCCTGCGCAACCCTCGCCATGACAGCGAGGTCATCACCAACAATTTCGATATTCACAGGCTTACCAGAAGGGGGCCCCATTTCCTGTTGCTCAAGGATGATGGTCACACCAGGCACGCGCTCGTAAACCCTGCGCAAGACCTCCATGAACATTTCAGGATCGCTTTGCTGCTCTTCAGCAGCAAGCAAATCCACTGAGATTCTGGCGTAGTGAGGTGCTGTACCACCAGCGACCATACCGTTGCCGCCACCCACACCGACATCTTCGATCCAGGCTTCGACAAGCTTTGCACCTTCGGCAAGTTGCGCTTCAATCTCGGCCTTCTCCTCGGGCGTAAAGCCATACTCAAGGTCAAGCTTTCCATCGAGAGGATCAACCACGCGAGACACCGTCTTGTCGGTCGTATCAAGTCGTGTACCATCTGCGTTTTCAATCTTGATGGTGAACTGCTCTGGCGTTGAACCAGGGAAGAACTCCACACCATTTTGAAGCGCGCCATACGCCACAAATGTACCAATGAAGCTACCCACGGAGAGCAACAACACGATAAAACGGTGGTCAAGACTCCAGGACAATGTCGCCTTATACGCCCTGTAAATGAAGTTATCCGGGACTTCAAACTCACCTGCGGACTCCCCCTTCTTGACCCTCAAGAAGACCGCTGCCACAGCAGGGTTGATGAACAGCGCCACAAACAAACTGGCGAGCAATGTGATGATCACGGTCGCAGGAAGATAGCCCATGAAGGAGCCCATCACACCTGGCCAGAACACCATCGGGAAGAACGCACCCACGGTTGTCGCCGTCGATGCAATCACCGCCCAACCCACCTCACTTGTACCATCAAGCGCGGCCTGTTTTACGGTCTTACCCTCACTGGCATGTCGGTAAATGTTTTCCACAATCACGATCGCGTTATCCACAAGCATCCCCAGTGCGAGGATCAAGCTGAACAACACCACCATGTTGAGGGTGTAGCCAATGGCATCCAACACCATGAAGGAGAGCAACATCGACAGCGGCACACTCAAGGCCACCATGATCGCGTTTCGTGCACCACCCATGAAGAAGAACAACACCGCCAACACGAGCAACATACCCGAGATGATGTTGTTCTCAAGGTCATGCACCGACGCCTGAATATCCTTGGAGGAGTCGTTCAAGATCGCGACCTTGACGCCTGGCTCCATACGACGCTGATAATCCTCGATCACAAGCTTTGACAAGTCCGCAATCTCAATGATGTTCTCACCTGCGCGCTTGACCACGGACAATGAAATGTTTGGACGAGAGATTGGCACAACCTTGCCGCTGGCGTCTTTTTCAAACACAGTCAAACGGCTGTATGTCTCGGGCTCCTTGTAGGTGTCCTTGACCGTTGCGATGTCCTTGATCAACACCTGCTGACCTTCAGGAGCCTTGACCACGAGGTTCTCAATGGTCTCCATGTCCTTGAACTCACCAGGCACGCGCACCAGATACTTCATGGAGCCCACCTCAAGTGAGCCACCAGGGAGGTTGATGTTCTCGCCCTGAATGGTGCCACCGATCTGGTTGATGTTGACGCCATACTGACGCAACTTCATGGGGTCGACAAGAATCTGAATCTCACGCTCCACGCCACCCGCAAGATCCACGCGCAACACGCCTGAAATCTTCTCGATGTCGTCCTTCATCGATTCGCCAATTTCCTTCAAACGCACGGGATCCATGTCGCCTGAAACGTTGGCAATCAACACAGGCCAGTCCGAAGGGTTGATCTCGATCACCTCGGAGTCCTCCGCATCTGCGGGGATGTCTGGCTTGACCTTGTCCACCTTCTCGCGCACCTTCTGCAAGGCGTCCTCGATGTTAACGTCGGTCTCGAACTCCACGGTCACGAGAGAGACGCTCTCGGCGCTGGTGGAGGTCATTTTCTTGATGCCTTTTAAGGACTTGAGCTCCTTTTCCATCGGCTGAGTAACAAGCGTCTCCATATCCGCAGGAGACACGCCGAAGTAAGGAGTGCTCACGATCACCACTGGGATCGCGATGTCTGGGGCCGCCTCACGAGGCAGCGAGTTATAGCTGATCATCCCCCCCAACAGGATACAAAACATGAGGACAAATACTGCTGTGGCATGCTCCACAGCAAACTTTGTGATCTGCATTAGTTCACCTCCTCTTTGGGCGCCTCCTTCTTGGCGTCCTCCTGCTTGGGCTCAAGCTCTGCAGACTCCGCAGCAGGCTTCTCCTTGGAGCGATCATGCACAATCCTCACAGGCGTTCCATCCACCACGTTGCGGTGCCCCTGTGTGATCAACATGTCGCCTGCTTTGAGACCACTGGTCACGACGACGCTGTTGCCTCGGGACTCCCCGATCTCCACCACGCGCAGGTTTGCCTTGGCGAGGTCATCCTTGCGGTCAGACAACACCATCGCCTCACGCTGGAATACGCCCTCAAGCAAGGCATCCCTTGGCACCACAACAGCATTATCAATCGTACTCTTGGGCACGATAACGCGAGCGCGCATACCAGGGAGGATGTCCCCGTCTTCATTGGGAATATTAATCTCAATGGGGAATGTCTGTGTGGACTGTGTGACCATCACGCCGCGACGGACAACCTTGCCCTGCACGGTCTTCTCAAGCGCGGTAAAGTGCACATCCACATCATCGCCCACCTTGATGAACTTGATGGAAGACTCAGGCACGGTCACTTCAAGCTTGATGGTGGATGAATCAATCAACTGCACAATAGGCTGACCAGGGCTTGTAAACTCACCTGGCTCAACCGTCTTTGCAGCCACAAGCCCTGTAAAAGGGCTCCTGACCACGCTCATGCCGCGACCCACCTTGGCCTGCTTCAATGCAAGCTTACCTTGCTCCACCTGACCTTCAAGCTGATCCACCTGTTGAGGCGTCGCAAGCCCCTCGGCGGCCAACTTCTTGATGCGGCTATACTCGCGCTGCGCTGTGGATAACTGGCTCTGCAAGAGGTTAATCTGTGCCGTGGTTGTACTCGCGTCCACCCTCAGCAACAAATCACCCTTCTTGACCAGCTCGCCTTCCTCCGCAGGAGCTTCGAGCACTCGCCCTCCTGACTCGGCCGACACAGTACGCATCTCGATGGGCTGTGCCACGCCAGGAAACTCCAGCGTCTGCACAAACCTCTGCGCGCGCACCATATCGACCTCCACGGCCATGGGCTTGATCTCCTGAACCTCCTTGCTCTTTGACTCCTCTCCCTTGCACCCACTTAGTGGACCCATCGCGGAAAGAACAAACAACACTCCCATCAATGGGATACTCAACCTGGAACGATACATAGCAAACCTACTAGTATTTTTAATAACATGCCCTCTAAAGGACCTCTTACGATTGAATTGAATTACGACTTTGAACAAAAACGTACACATTCCCCCTTAAATTTATGGTCATATATCAGGGCGACATATTCGACCTGCTCCCCCCAAATAAAAGGAGAGCAAATGCTCCACCATATCGCGACCCGCCTCACAACATCCCTCGCCAAAAAGATTGAGCGGAGGCTCGATTTGATGCGTGTCATGCATGAACAGAAGCAGAAGATACTGGTTTAACATTCCAAAGAACTGCATCACCAAAAACTCCAGGTTTGTATCCTCACGAGGCACAAACTCCCCTCGATTCATCGCATCCTGGAAGATCTCAAGCACCACACCTGTGGATAACTTACGGCGCACCTCGGGGTTAAACTTCGGGTGCGACTCCTTGGGACCAAACAACACCGCATAAATAAAGCGCAGCGCCACGGGAGACTCCTGTACAACTTCCATATGAAGCTTGACGATCTCCCTGAGCTGCACATCAAACGGCTCTTCCTTGTTTAACTCTGCAACCGCCAACACGCGGCGATCCATCTCGTCGAACAACAGGTTAAGCAAGCGATAGAACAAACCCTCCTTGCTCTCAAAATAATAGTAGAGCATCGGGTTTGTGACCTTGGCTGCCTGCACGATCTCTCGCACACTGGTCGCCGAATAACCCTTACGGGCAAAGAGCTCCATGGCCACACTCAAGATCCTTTGCGCCATCTCAGGAAGCTCTGAACTTCCCTCTTCACCCTTCTTTTCATCAAACAACATAGACATTTACATCTCACGTCGTGTAACTTGCTTCGTAAACAACACCTATTTAACACTCGTTAAATGGCACGAACTTAACGAAGGTTAAACAAGACACTTTTTGCGTCAAGAACAATTCCATAATCTTTGAAAAAACTTGAAGGGGGCGAGTTTTGCTGCGCAAAACTCGCCCCCTTCAAGTTTTTTCAAAGATTCATTTCACATCGGTTGCACCACCTCCCACAGGGCGTATGATGAGGCCAGACGCTCTGACTACCACGCACAGGCCTCCTCATGTTCCACCCCGAACTCTTTATCCTCCACCCAAGCAAAACATTTGATCACCTCGTGCTTGCGCTTGCCCCCTACCCCCTGGACATTCGCGACGTGCGCTCCTGTACATTTCCAGGACAGCCCGAACCTCAAAGCGCAAAGTTTGTACACACACACGATGCTCAAGATGTGCTGATCTTTAACTACCTGCCCGATCTTCAGTTACGCGCCATCTTGCTGACCGCCGACATCCACACCACACTTGAGCTCGCGCCTCACATCACCTTGCTTGATCTCCTTGGACATCACGACGACACCCCATGGCTGGAACACTGGAGTGATTTGCGTCACGCGCTCTTTGAAGATGCACATATCAAGGCCCAGCGGGCCGCCGCTGCCTGGCGATTGCGCGGCGCGCTGGCAAGTCACACCACACAACAGAAACAACTCTGTCAGGAGGTCCTCACCGAGGGCCTTCTTGATGGCTCACTCTCCGCTCGACGCGCCTGTGCCGAGCAACTCATCAAGTGGCCCCAACGTGAATTTCAGGACGCACTGTCACAGGCGCGCATGGATGATGACGATGTTGAAGTTCGCATGCACGCCCAGAGAGCACTTGATGAGATTGAACGGTTTGAGCTAACACACTAACCCTATCACTCCACGAGGATCTCACGGCCATCATGAGCGTCATCCAACAAGCGCTGGAACTAAGCGCAAACCTGCTTGAGAAAGTCAGCGTCCTGATCTCCACGGCGCTGGTGCTCGTGCTGTTGCGACCTGCTGAAGTGTGGCTCAGCGAGACAGGGCGCATGGCGAGCCGCAGACGACGACTCTTTATCCTCGCGATCTTTACGCCTCTTGCGATCTGGGGGATCTTCCTTGGCTTTGAGATCGATGGCCTCGGCTTTAACACCCGATCAGTGGGCATCATCGTGGCAGGCTTTCTTGGCGGACGTCGTGTCGGCTCTCTCGTGGGCGCCATCGCAGGCGTCGTCTACGCGCTCGTCGTGCCCGATGACCTCGCCTGGTTCGTGTTTGCCGCAAGCATCATTGATGGCGGCGTGGCGGGGCTCGTTGCCAGATACTTTGGCATCAACGCAAGAAGCGTCACTCTGGGTGCCATCGCGGCACAGCTCGCACACCACATCGCGCTCGGTGCGGTGCTCTTTGCCATGGACATGGACACCGCGCTAAGCATCGCCAGCAATGTGCCGCTGCATGTGGCCAAGATCACCGCCAACACCATCGGTGTGGTGCTCTTTATGAGCCTCCTCACGCTCGCTCGTGATCTTCAAATCGCTCGTGATGAGGCACAGGAGTCGCGCGCCATGGCACGTAGCGCACGACTTGAAACACTCCAGTATCAGCTCCAGCCCCACTTTCTATTTAACATCCTGAATACACTGGCTTATCTGATTCGAGTCAACCCCATCAAAGCTCGACAACTCACGCTCGATCTGGCTGACTTCCTGCGCTACACCCTCACCCGTGAAGAGGAACATACCTCGCTGCGTGATGAGTTACGCGAGATCGCACGCTATGTGGATCTTGAACGCGCACGCTTTGGAGATGGCCTGATCTTCAAAACACCTCTTGATATTGATGAAGAGATCCTGTCCTCTGTCACCCTGCCTCCCCTGATTTTACAACCTCTGGTGGAGAACGCGATCAAACATGGATCGGTCGATGGAGAGGTCTGCGTCATGATCGAGGTCGAGCAAGATGCCGATCACCACCACCTCTGGATACGCATTCTTGACGATGGACCTGGACTTGAGGAGCAGCTCGATACAGATGTCGTACGCTATGATCTGCGCTCGGCACACCATAACAATCAGGAACACACCACAACCTCACACAAGAGCGTGGGGTTACAAAATGTGGCCGAACGTCTCACCCGTTATTATGATGAGGATGTCGTCCTGAAACTCTACAACAGGCCTGACCATGATGGCGCGTGCGCCGAGTTTCGCATCCCACTGAACCTCTCAAACACACAAAGCTAAACCATTCATAATCAAAGGATATTAGACCATGACCACAATCTCTGCCCTCATCGTTGATGACGAAGCCCCCGCCAGAGAGGAGCTGATCTGGCTCCTTGAACAGGCCGACGATCTCCGCGTGGAGGTCAAGGGGCAATGTGCCTCGGCCAAGGAGGTCATGACCTGGATCACACAGCATCCAGAAGACACCGTGGATGTGATCTTTCTCGACATCAACATGCCAGGCGTTGACGGCATCAGACTCGCAGAATTACTCAAAGAAAACAAACAGATACACACCATCGTCTTTGTCACAGCGTACAATCATCACGCCGTGGATGCCTTTGATGTTGACGCCACAGACTATCTACTCAAACCCATTCGTATGGAGCGACTGCAACGCGCACTGAGCAAGGTCGTACAACGCCTTCCTCTACATCACGCATCATCACACGACACACACACACAGCCATCACCTGGCCAAGCCGCTGCGCATGCACAAGATCAGACACAGTCGGGCGCTGCGCACACACGCTACCTGGATCGCATCAGCGTCGAGGAACGTGGCGTGTATCGTGTGATTCCGATTGAAGATATCCTCTTCTTTGAGAGCGAGGATGGCGTTGTGGTTGTACAAACACGAGACAACCGATTTATTACAGACTTCAGCCTCAAGTTCCTGGAGCAAAACTTACAGCCCGAGGACTTTTTCCGATCCCACCGCAGTTACATTGTAAAGCTGGATCAGATCGACTCCATCGCCCCCTGGGGTGCGGGCACATATCGACTCGTCATGGATCGGGATAATGACCTTGGTGTACCTCTTGCGCGTAGTCGTGCATCAGAACTCAAGAGCCTAATTCCATGGTCTGCATCGGTCTTTGAAGATTAAGGGTGAAACACAAGTCGCCTTTAATCTACAAATTATTCCCTTGCTTTTTCTGCTCCAACACTGGACAAGTAAGCACGCTTTTGTGCTATCAAGAAAGAGCATGAGGTTTGCTGTGATGTTTTGAAAACATCCTGGCCACAATAAAAAAGACCTCTGTAAGAGGCACATTTGCACAAGTTCATCATCATAAAAATATTCAAGGGATAGAGCCTTTTATGTCATCGAAGCTAGTGATTGTCGAGTCGCCCGCCAAGGCAAAGACCATTGAGAAATATCTACCAGACGGCTATCGCGTGTTGGCCTCTCTGGGGCACATCCGCGATCTACCAGACAACGCAGGACAGCTCCCCAAGAAATACCAGAAGAAGCCGTGGGCTACGCTGGGTGTCAACGTCGAAGAAGACTTCGAGCCGATCTATGTCATGAAGGAACAGCGCGCCAAAAAGGCCGTGGCGAGCATTCAGGATGAGCTTGATAAAGCCGATGAACTCCTGCTCGCAACCGATGAGGATCGCGAGGGAGAAGCGATCAGCTGGCACTTGCTCGACTTGCTCGATCCGCAGGTTCCCACCAAGCGCATGGTCTTTAACGAGATCACCAAAACCGCGATCAATGAAGCCCTCAAACACACTCGTCAAGTTGACATGAACCTCGTCGCCGCTCAGGAGACAAGGCGTATCCTTGACCGACTCGTGGGCTACCCCCTCTCCTTGTTGATGGTCAAAAAGATCAAGTACGGCCTCAGCGCAGGTCGTGTACAATCTGCCGCTGTCCGCATGATCGTTGAACGCGAGCGCGAGCGCAGACGCTTCAGAGAAGGTAGCTACTGGGATGTGCGCGCGACCATGAACGCCGACAAGATCGACTTCCAGGCCATCTTGCACTCTGTTGACAACGTTCGACTCGCCACAGGCAAGGACTTTGACGAAAGCACAGGTCAGATCGCCAAGGGCAAAAACGTCCTCCTTCTTGATGAAAAGACCGCCAAAGATCTGGAGAAAAACCTCGGTAAGCTCCCCTTCAACGTCAAGGACGTTCAGGAGCGCAACTACTCCACATCACCCAAACCTCCGTTTACAACCTCTACCCTCCAACAGGAGGCGTCCCGTAAACTTGGTATGGGCGCAAAACAGGCCATGAGCGTCGCTCAGCGCCTGTATGAGAACGGTTTTATCACCTACATGCGTACCGATAGCACCAACCTCTCAACACAGGCGATTGATGCTGCACGTAACGCTGCGGTCAAGCTCTACGGCAAAGACTACATCCCTGAAAAACCTCGCTTTTATGGCAAAAAAGCCAAGGGCGCTCAGGAGGCTCACGAAGCCATCCGCCCCTCAGGTGATGCGTTTGTACACCCCGATCAGTCTGGCCTCACAGGTCAGGAAGCCAAGCTCTATGAACTGATCTGGATGCGTACTGTCGCCTGCCAGATGAGCGACGCTCAGCGCACAGGTATCCGCGTTGATATCGCTGTCGATTACAACAAAAAAGAACACGTCTTCCGTGCCAACGGTAACCGCATCGACTTCCCTGGTTACATCCGCGCTTACTTTGAAAGCAGCGATGACCCCGATGCCGCGCTCGAAAACGTCGAAACCTTGCTCCCCGATGTCAAGGTCAAGGACGCCGTACAATGCAACACCCTGGAGCCCCTGTCTCATAGCACAAAACCTCCAGCACGTTACACCGAAGCCTCTCTTGTGCGCGCACTTGAAGAAGCTGGCATTGGCCGCCCATCCACATACGCCACCATTATGGACAAGATCACCAACGATGGACGCTACGCCCGTCGCTCTGGTCGTACCCTCGTCCCTACCTATATGGCGTTTGCGGTGACACAACTCCTTGAAGAGAACTTCCCCGAGTTGGTGCAACGCGAGTTCACAGCAAAGATGGAAGAAGAACTTGATGATATCGCCGCAGGTAAAACCACCAAGGCAGATTACCTCCACAAGTTCTACCGCGCTGAAGGTGCGTTCAATGACAAGATCGAACGTTTCACCGATGAGCTCGATCCAGGTGAAACACGCGTGATTCAGCTCGACGACTTCCCCGCTACACTTCGCGTGGGCCGCTATGGACCCTACGTGCAACTTGACGGTGAAGACGGCGAAACCAAGACGGTCAACGTCCCTGATGACATCGCACCTGCTGACCTCACCCATGAGAAGATCCTGGAATTGCTTGAGAAACAGGAGGCTGGACCCGAGGTTCTCGGTGAGCACCCTGACACCAAGGAATCTGTGTATCTGATGGATGGCCGCTTTGGACCTTATGTCCAGCTTGGTGACGTCACAGAAGAAGTCAAGAAGCCACCAAGAAGCTCCATCCCCAAGGAAATTGAGCCCAAGGACGTGGATCTTGACCTCGCCGTGCAACTCCTCGCTCTACCCAAGGAGATCGGCACGCACCCCGAGACACAAAAACCTATCCTCGCTGGATACGGACGCTATGGCGCCTACCTCCAACACGAGAAAGACTACAGAAACGTCGCATCCTTTGATCAACTCATGAAGATCTCTCTTGAAGAAGCTCTCGCTGTCTTCAAAGAGCCCAAAAAAGGTCGTCGTGGATCGTCTGCGCTCAAGGAACTTGGCACACATGAAGAGACAGGTCTTGAACTCCGCGTCATGAACGGTCGCTACGGACCCTACATCAAGCTTGGCAAGCTCAACGCTTCACTCCCCAAGGAAACCAAGCCTGAAGACATGACCATGGAACGTGCGCTGGAACTTCTGGTCGAAAAACACGGCTCCCTTGAAGGTGCCACCAAAAAGACCACCAAGAAAAAAGCCACCACCAAAAAGAAGACCACGGCCAAGAAAACCACGGCTAAAAAGACAACAGCCAAGAAAACAACGACCAAAAAGACCACCACCAAAAAGACCACCACCAAAAAGGCCACCACAGCCAAAAAAACGACGGCAAAGAAAACCACGGCCAAAAAGACGACAGCGAAAAAGCCTGCCGCCAAAAAAACCACGGCCAAGAAAAAACCTGAGCCTAAAAAGGATGAAACCACCGAGTCCTGATCCTTAGAGCGTGATGGAGAAGGAGTTGGTCGAAGAAAAGCGAAGTAGAAGGCGTGGAGTTTAAGGAGCAAAAACCAAGAA
>CATLTV010000186.1 GCA_950059285.1 uncultured Pseudomonadota bacterium
GGTTTCCAGACACCGGAGGGGCTGGGCGCCAAGCGGGTGACCTAGATTACGGCCAGGTCTTCGTCCCTCAGGTCGGTGATGAACATGTGCCCCGGAGCATGGGTGATCATGAGCGGCGGCTTGGAGCTCATGGCCACCGCCTGCGGCGTGACACCACAGGCCCAGAACACCGGCACCTCGTCGATGCCGATGGTGATGGCGTCGGCGATGCCTGCGACAACTGTCCTACATTTGCAAACTATGATCAGGCAGACTCTGACAATGATGGTCTCGGCGATGTCTGTGCAGACGATAGCTTGACACGTGACACGGATGGCGACGGTATCCGTGACGTGGAAGACAACTGCGATGACATTGACAACCCCGCACAGGAAGATGCTGACGGCGACGGCGTCGGCGATGTCTGTGACAACTGTGAAACCATCGCTAACTCCGATCAGTCTGACGTCGACAATGACGACATTGGTGATGTCTGTGATGACCTCTCCGATCCTGATGGCGATGTGGATGGCGACGGCGTCCGCAACGCAGATGATAACTGTGCAGACGTCGCAAACCCTGGTCAGGAAGATGCTGATGGCGACCGCATAGGTGATACCTGCGACAACTGTCCTGGCGTTGCAAACGCAGACCAGGCAGACAGCGATGGCAATGGCATCGGTGACTTCTGTGATGGTCTCGCAAACCCCGATGGCGATGTGGATGGTGACGGTGTCCGCAATGGTGCCGACAACTGCCCATCTGTTGCAAACAGCGATCAGCTTGATGACGATGGAGACTTCATTGGTAATGTCTGTGACAACTGTCCTGGCGTTGCAAACTTCGACCAGCTTGATGACGATGGAAACAACGTCGGTAACGCCTGCGAAGATGACACCATCACACGCGACACAGACGGCGACGGCATCCGTGACGTGGCTGACAACTGCCCTGGCTTGAGCAACCCCAACCAGGCTGATGCTGATGGCGATGGTCGTGGCGATGTCTGTGACAACTGTGTCAACGTCCCCAACTACGATCAGGCCAACGGCGATGGCGACTCCGAAGGTGACGCCTGCGAACCTGGTGTCATTTACGACACCCGCACTGACACAGATGGTGACGGCGTCGTCGATGTGGATGATAACTGCCGACTTGTGCCAAACGCCAACCAGGCAGACAACGACAACGATAACCTTGGTAACTCCTGCGACAACTGTCCTGACGCAGCAAACTATGACCAGACCGACTCCAACAACGACGGTCAGGGTGACGCATGTACACCCGTTCCTGTTGGACCTCAGTGTGGTAACCAGGCGGCACAGTTCCAGCAGATCAACCCCAACATCGTGTTCCTACTTGACCGCTCTGGCTCCATGGGTAGCGCAAGCACGCCAAGCTCAAACTGGTCCGCAGCCCGTACAGCGATCCAGGATGTGGTTGTGAACCTCTGGGATCAAGCAAACTTTGGCCTGATTACATACCAGGACACCAACACAATCATCACCGTATCCGACCTTCGTGACTACAGCGGATTTACAAACTACAACAGCCAGGTCAAACCAATCATCATCGACCCATTGTTCGCCATCTCAGGCGGGGGCGGTGGTACTCCCACAGATGATGCACTCGCTGAAGTTGAAAACAATGAGCGCTACAAGTTCACTCCTGATGCACTCAGCAACCAGCGTACCAAGGCTGTGATCCTCATCACAGATGGTTGTATCTCGGGAAGCACCTCAGCACACAACGCTGCACGTACAGAGGTCCAGGAGCTCCTTGCTGATACAGATGGACCCAACGCATTTGGTGATGAATCCGTGAAAACCTACGTGGTTGGATTCGGTTCTGGTGTGTGTGAAAATCAGCTCAATGACTACGCAAATGATGGAGGCACTGCACTTCCTGGCGCAACGAATTACTACGAGGCGACCAACAGCGCTAACCTCTCCATGGCGCTTCAGAACATCATCACCTCAACCATTTCATGCACCTACAACATCCAGACACCTGCCAACGGCTTTGACCCGACCAAAATTTGGGTCACCTACAACACAGGTGGTGGCGATGTCTCCGTAAACGAAGGCGCTGCAAATGGTTACACCTACAACTCTGGAACCAACACCCTGACCATCAACGGTACAGCGTGCGATACCATCAAAGCTGCCGATCCTAACAACACCAGCATCGACATTACCCTTGGTTGTGTCACAAGCTGTACACCTAGCGCGGAAGTTTGCGACTACATTGATAACGACTGTGATGGTGACATCGATGAAATCGCCGCATGTCAGGGCTGCGTACCTGAAATGTGTGATGGACTTGATAACGACTGTGATGGCGTCATTGATAACGGCTGTCCTCCTGATGCATGTATCCCTGCACCAGAGGTGTGTGGCGATGATGTCGACAACGACTGTGATGGTGAAGTCGATGAAGGTTGTGTGGATGTGTGTGTGCCTCAGGCAGAAATCTGTGGCGACATGATCGACAACGACTGTGACACCCTGATCGATGAAGGTTGTCCTCCCCCCGCTGACTGCGTACCTGACGCAGAAGTATGTGGCGATATGGTCGACAACGACTGTGATGGTCTCGTCGACGAGGGCTGCCCCATGAGCATGTGTATCCCATCCGCAGAAACCTGTGATGGCGTGGACAACGACTGTGATGGTGACATCGATGAAGGTTGTGCTCCTGCCTGTATCCCAGAGAACGAAATCTGTGATGGCATCGATAACGACTGTGATGGCACACCTGATAACGACTGCATCGAATGTCCTGAAGGACGTAAAGATGAGATCTGTGATGGCATCGACAACGACTGCGATGGCGAAATCGATGAAGGTTGTGGCCAGATGTGTGTCCCAGAGAACGAAATCTGCGACAACATCGACAACGACTGTGATGGCGAAGTTGACAACGACTGTATCGAATGTCCCGATGGACGTTCTCAGGAAATCTGTGACGGTCTTGACAACGACTGTGATGGCGAAGTCGATGAAGGCTGTGCTGCTGGTTAATCCAGAACCTTCATAAGTCTCAACGACTTATAAAGCAGCAAAAACGAAAATGGGCGGCCCTGATAATTATCAGGGCCGCCCATTTTCGTTTTTGCTGCTTGTCCATTTCTTCTGACTGGTCAAAAATGAATGACTTTCGCCCTTTTCCTGGAGCGTAGTGAAGAAAGAGTTGATCGAAAAACTCGTAGAAACCGCGTATTTTGGTGTCGCAAAAACAGAATGTAACACGTCTACTATTCTTGTTCTTTTGCGCCTTGATCTCCACGATTCCTTCTTCATCACGTTCTAAATTTCAGACACCTATGCCCCAACAAGAACTATGACACAGGTCTCGCTTCAACAAATCAAGAAGAGCTATGATGGTACAACCGAGGTCATCAAAGGCGTGGACCTCCAGATCGCGTCTGGAGAATTCCTTGTCTTGGTCGGCCCATCAGGTTGCGGTAAGTCTACACTACTCCGCATGATCGCTGGCCTGGAGGACATCACCAGCGGTGAACTCCACATCGGAGACCGCCTGGTCAACGACGTCCCCCCACGCGATCGCGGCATTGGCATGGTGTTCCAATCCTACGCCCTCTACCCCCATATGACCGTGCGTGAGAACATGGGCTTTGGTCTCAAGATACGCAAACTGCCTGCTGCACAGATCCAGGCGCGCGTCGATGAGGTCAGCAAGATGCTCGATCTGTATCACCTGCTTGATCGCCTCCCCAAAAACCTCTCGGGCGGACAGCGACAACGCGTCGCCATGGGCCGCGCCATTGTGCGACAACCTGATGTGTTCCTCTTTGATGAACCACTGTCAAACCTGGATGCCGCGCTCAGAACACAGATGCGCGTGGAGCTTAAAAAGCTCCACAAGAGCCTCAACTCCACCATGATCTACGTCACGCACGATCAAATTGAGGCCATGACGCTTGCAGATCGCATCATGATCCTCAACCAGGGCGTCGTGCAGCAGGTCGGCTCTCCCTCCGAAATCTTTGAGTCCCCTGCCAACAAGTTTGTGGCGAGCTTTATTGGATCACCAGCCATGAACTTCATCGATGTCTCGACGCTTCAAAGTTGGTCCAGCACAGATACATCGATCAACTCAGAAGTCTGGCCTGAGAATGTCAATACCATCGGTATCCGCCCACAACACCTTGCGCCCTCCTCCACACAGCCTGAACATACACACTGGATCAAGGTCACTGTGGATGTCATTGAGCCCATGGGTTGGGAGGCTTATGTCCACGTTCATGCGCCCGATCACACACCCATGATCGCCCACATCGAGATGGAAAAATTAAAGGGCATCTCCTCGGGAGATACCCTCTACTTCTCCATGGAGAAGAAGCACCTTCATTTCTTTGACGCTGCTGGCATCGCAACACAGGCCAAATAAAGCGTCATCAAGAGAGAACTGGCCAGACGCTCAATCGTCTAACGCGTGGATTAACACGCCAACCTCATGTGCAGGATCTGCCTGAGCGGTGATTGCACGAATCATCGCCACGCCATCAGCGCCCGCATCCACAACGGATCGGGCGTTGTCACGTGTGATTCCACCAATGCCCACAAAAGGAAACGCTGAGCCAAGCGCCTCACGAATATCTCGCACGACCTGAAGACCACGCGGAGCAGACGCATCAGGCTTGCTCTGGCGCGCTTCAAAGATCGCCCCTACCCCGAGGTAGTCAGCACCACGTTGCACGTTATCCAGAGCGCTCTCAACGCTCCCAGAGGACGCCCCCACAATAAGGTCTGGCGCGATCTCTTTTACAAGGTCAACAGGCATATCTTCAGGCCCAACATGCACGCCATGCGCGTGCGCAGCGAGCGCAAGATCTACCCTATCATTCATAATGAACAGTGCATCATACTGCTCACACAACGTGACAAGCTGCCTTGCCTGCGTGATCGTGGTTCGCGCTGAATCACGCTTGTTACGAAGTTGAATGACGCGTGCGCCTGCCTGTAAAACCTGTTGAGCAACCTCCATCAAGGATGTGTCTTCACGAAGCTTTTCAGGGTCGAGGATGACGTAGACGCGAAGTGCGGCAGAAAGATCATATGTTTTCATTGAATATCCAGCTCAAAAGAACGGGCGAGGATGGGCGGCTATTTACTGCGTAAATAGCCGCCCATCCTCGCCCGTTCTTTTTCAGTCACATGCCTAAATTTTGCTTTCCATCTTCTTGCGGATCTCCTCGGCTTGAAGGTCAGCCCTGTAGCTTGAGCGAACAAGGGGTCCAGCCTCAATATGAGCAAAGCCCATCTTCATGCCTTCTTCCTTGAGCATTTCAAACTCATCAGGGTGAACCCAACGCATCACAGGAAGGTGACGTTTACTTGGACGCAAGTACTGCCCAAGGTTCAAAACCTCGACACCAGCATTGGCAAGATCTCTCATCGTGGACAGGATCTGCTCATTGGTCTCACCAAGACCAAGCATCATACCTGTCTTGACCAGAGATTTTCCATATTTTGCAGCGTGTTCAAGCACAGCGAGGCTTCGCTCATACTTGGCTTGTGGTCGCACTGTACGGTGGAGTTCGGCCACGGTCTCCACATTGTGAGAGAAGCAATCAGGGCGAGCATCCAGCACGAGTTCAAGATCCTTGAGGTTACCCTTGAAGTCGCCAGTCAAGACCTCAAGCCCCATATCAGGACAAGCTTTCTTGACTTCAATGATTGTGTTCGCCCAGATACGCGCGCCGCCATCAGGCAAGTCATCGCGATCCACGCTGGTGATTACACAGTAATTGAGGTTCAGAGAAGACAGCGTTTGAGCCACGCGAGCAGGTTCATTCTCATCGACATGAAGGGGCTTTCCTGTCTGCACATCACAGAAGCCACAGCTTCGTGTGCAGATGTTTCCAAGGATCATGATTGTGAGAGACTTTCGACTCCAGCACTCGTGAATGTTGGGGCACGAGCCCGACTCACAAATGGTGTGCAGACCTGCGTTTTCGACGAGTTCACGTGTTTCAAAGAACTCTTTATTGAAGCTGATGCGCTTACGAATCCACTTGGGTCGTTTACCTGCTCCATCCTCCTGGTGTTTGAGATCGGGACGAGCTGGGCCCGAGGTGCGCTGCTCCCCTTTTTTTTCGACACGAACTTCCTCAGGGTATGAGGGATTGAGGATAGGAAGGCTGATGCGTTCTTTTGCCATGAGCATCTCCTGTGCAAGGAATGAGTGTTGCCAGGCAAGGGCCATGGCAAGAGGAGGAGTGAAGATGTCTGCATGACGTCTTCAAAGATAGGCAAGTTTCATCACACATGGAGGGGAGCGTCAAGTCAAGGAGGGAGCAAAAAGGTCATCCAAACGTAAGGAGGCGCCTGTTGACAAGTCAACAGGCGCCTCCTTTGAACGCACAGGTTAGAAGATTAACCTGGTATTAGTTGCTGTACTCCAGCACGTAAGGACCAGAGCCGGACACGGAGCCGACATACAGTTCAACGACGTCACCAGCGTTGACTGTAGGCACGGTGATGACCTGCCTGTTGGCCTCAGATGTATCCGCAGTGACAAGTGCGCTACGCGCAGTGTCGGTGGCGCGGACAAAGAGACCGAGGCTTGCCGAGTCGTGCTTGACGACGATGGTCATGGAGCCAGAGTTCTGAGCCTCAATCTGGTAGTAGTCATCATCAGAGCAGCTACCGAGCACATAGGAGCCAGGTGTGGTGATCATGGGCTGACCGAAGGACTGAGCGAGCGTATCGTTGTCCTCGTAAGCATCATCCACACAGGTGCTGGATTCGCTGACATACAAGGAGTATGGCGTCTCACCAGCAGAAGCTGCAACGTTCTCAACCTTCACGAAGTAGGTACGACCAGCAGCTGCGCTGAAGGTGATGTACTCATCGTTTGTGGCCGATGTTGCAGCACCGATGTCTGCGCCAGTGTCGTCCACGATAGAGACATCAAGATCCGAGTCAGCATCCTGATCGAAGAACACCTTGAGCTCATGGCTTCTGGTGCGAAGACCAGAGAGTCTGTACCAATCCACATCAGCGCCACATGCGATCATGTCGCTGTAGAAGTTCAGAGCAGTCAGGCTGTAAGGCAGGCTAGCTGCGCTTTCCTGAGCATCGTTGCGCTCGTAAGCATCTGGGCAGAATGGTTCGACAGGATCGACACCACCCACGGAGAGCCACATGTCGTAGTCATTACGAATGAAGACATCGTTTCTGGAGAAGACCTTCAGGTAGTAGGTCGCTGTGGTTGCTACAGTGTAAGCGATGGTCTCGCGGTTTGAGTCAGTTGCGGAGCTTGCGAGCACTGCACCTGAAGCATCAGTAAGTTCGACATCAATGTTACCAAAGGTGTTGTTGAGTTCGAACTCTGCGAGGATGTCATCACCAGCTGAAGCGGAGATAGCGAACCAATCTTCAGTGCCTTCACACAGTGTGAGTGAATCGTATGCGCCAGGAGCTGTGGTGCTGGATGCATCAGCCAGTGAAGGCTGACCCACGGAGTCCTCTGTACAAGCGTTGCTGAAGCTAAGCTGCATATCGAGGTCGTAGTAGTTTTCAAAACCAGAACCAGAGCCGTAGACGTGAACGATGTAGGTCGTACCTGCGCCAGTATCGTTCAGAACAGATGCGGACTCGTTGTCATCGGAGCTAAGGCTGTTAGCAGCCTGAGTACCATTGCTGCGGAGAATCGCGAGCTGAAGGTTACCATCAGCGTGTGTGAAGTTCAGATCCACAGAGAGTGTGGCATCGTTTGGCACGTAGACAGAGTAGTAGTCAGCATCGTTACCGCTACCACCTCTCCAACACAGGCGAAGGTCATCATAGAGACCCGCAGCAAGTGTGTAAGCGGTCGCGCGAGTGTCGTTGTTTTCATAGCGGTCAGGACAGCTACGGTCAGGGTTACCCTCACCAACGCCGAAGCTTCCGTTACCATCAAGGTCACGGTAGATGAGCAAGTCGTAGCTTGTACGCGCTCTGCTCTTGGTGTCGACTCTCACATAGTAGGTGTAAACGGTCTGAGCATCGCCAGCGGTTGTGCCGCTGTCATCAGGAGCAGTGAAGACCACGGACTCGTTGCGAGCGTTTGTGGTGACACCACTACCCACGAGGTCAGTTGCAGCCACATCGGAGTACACGAAGAGATCCACATCAGCATCGCCAAAGAAGTTGGCGTAGACTTCTGCCTGTTGGTTCTCGGTCACCTGGAAGCTGTACCAGTCCTCGTCATCCTCACACTTGGCCCTGCGGTCGAGGAAGCCAGGAGAGTCCATCACAGCAGCAGTTGCAGCAGTGTCGTTCTCTTCGCTGTCATCATCCGCACAAGCAGGAGCAGGTGTCACAGAGACGGTCATATCGTACGCGTTTGCAGGCACAGTGGAGTATGTGTTGACCCTGTAGTAGATGTACTGTTCACGCTGCGCTGTGTAGGAGAGCTCTTCAAAATCATTGATTGTTTGAGAGCGCGCCAGAGGCAGTGAGAAGCTTCCATCGGTGTAGAAGAAGAGGTCAATGTTTCCGCTGCTATGGATGAAGTCGAGACGAACGTTCAGAGTTTCACCAGGCTGAAGCAAGGTGCGGAACCAGTCATCATCAACTCCGTTGGATGTCTGACCACAGACGAGCAAGCCGTATGTACCACTTGTGATATCGGTGGGGTTGCTGGATGAGTCGTTGTTCTCAAAGTCATCAGGACATTCGGGATCAAGAGGACCAACCTCTGTGCCTCCATCAGGTGTGATGTAGGTCAGGAGCCTGTAGTCTGTACGGATAGGATTCTTGGCGTAGACGCGCAAGGTGTATGTCCCCGCTACAGCTGCAGTGTAAGAGACCTCTTCATCATCATCCGTGGTTGTGCCACTGACGGGGTTTGACCCATCGGGAAGATAGATCGTTGCATCCAGATCCTGTCCCTGGTCGGCATCATGGGAGACAACCCAGCGGATGGTATCGCCAGCTTCAAGGTCGATGCTGTAGAAGTCCTCATTAAGGTCACAGTAGCGAAGACCCACAAAAGCGTTCTCTGTACCAGCAAGAGCAGCGGTGCGATCGATCACGGTCGCGGATGCGATGTCATCGTTTGAAGCACCATCGCTGTCGTACTCATCTTCAGGACAAAGTGGACCATCGGTCACTTCGATCTCGAGATCGTAGAGTACGTTGATACCCTGGTCACGTGTCACGGCAACGTAGAAGTCACCACCGTTAGTTGCGGTGTACTCAAGTTTCTGACGCACAATGTTATTGTCCACCGGGTCACGCTCACGTGCATCGAATGCAGCAATCACGTTGCAGCTCTCGGGTCCACGAAGACGAAGTTCGATGAAGCCTGCGGACTCACGTGCGTTGTAGGTCGCGGTGACGCGAACTTTCTGCAAAGGAAGAAGCTCAACCTTGTACCAGTCATCATCAGTACAGATACGAAGCTCTTCGTCATCGGCACTGTTAAACACCTTCACAGCAGGGTCAGATCCTGCCACGGGAGTAAAGACCACATCAGAGGCAAAGGCACAGCTATCGTTGGCGTTTCCAGCATCGTAGCTATCGCTACACTCGTTGGGGCGCTGAGACCAACGCAAATCGTAGTCCACGTTACCCACACCACCTGCAACAGCAACTTCAAGGAGGAAAGATCCTGCCTCTTCCGTTGCAAACACAAGGCTTTCGTCATCGTTTGTGGTGACTGCTGAGGCGACAGGGTCACCTGCGAGCGTGGTCACGAACAGATCGATGTTGCCTGCGCGAACGGGCGCAGCGGTCTCGATCTTGACGACCTGGTTGGAGAGCACATCAAGCTGGTAGAAGTCGCGGTCAGTACCGCATACCTGCAAGGACTCATAGTCGGTGTCAGCATCAAGCAGCGCAGGTGATGCAGCGAGGTCGTTCTCCTCAAACTGATCATCCATACATGCTGGAGGCTCGGCCACGTCCACGGTCAACATGTAGGGGAGCGCTTTCTGCGCAACACCACCACGGATGTGGATGTAGTAATCACCACCGACCTCAACACCATAGACGATGGACTCCATACCCATGTCTTCGGTTGGAGGATGTGCCGAGGTGATAAGATCTTCGCCCACGGAACCTTTCAACGCGAGGTCAAGGTTTGCGCCCATCGCTTCGTAGTTCATGTTGATTGTAATCACAGTACCAGGGGTAGCTGTCACCACAAACCATTCACCGTCGTTGTTGTTTTCCTGACAGTAGTATGGCTGGTTGACATCCACCACTGTACCATCCGCCACAAATGGGAAGGACTCGATCCTGTAGGCACTAGCGAGGTCAACGTTGTCGCCGTAACCGTCAGGAGGACAGTCAGGAGGAAGGTCAGCACACAACCCGATATCGGGGTTTGCCTCGTCATCAGCATCGATGCCAAGCGTCATGTCACAGAACTGTGTGGAAGGACACTGGCTATCATTTGTACATCCCTGACAGGTACTTGGCTGACCTGTACAGATCAAGCCCTCGGCACAATCATCAATGCCTTCACACTTGGGGATACACAACAGGTCCTGACAGGAGTAATCACCGTTTGGATCGTTGAGCAAGGAGTTACAATCCAGGTCCGAGGTACAACCCCTCACACAGAAGAACTGCTCGTACTGTGCACCTGCTGGAGCGTATGTACCCTCCACATCGCAGAACTCACCGACCGCACAGGCATCGTCATCACGACATCCTGGACGACAACGGTTACGATCTTCGCGCTCCTCACAAATGTCGCCAAGGGGGCAATCATTGTCAGAACCACAAGGAGGCTTGACCACGCAGAGTTGCTGGTTGGTATCACAGACGTAATCCTCACCATCATCCACATAGCTTGCATAGACAGCACAGTTGCCATCATCATTGCAGCTTCCCGTAGGCACGCAGCGAGGCACCTCACCGCTCTCGTCACAGGTTTCGAGGTTTGGCACACAACCTGTGCTCAAACATCCCGCAGCATCACACTTGTTGCTAAAGGAGTCACACACCTGGCCGTCTGAACACTCGTCGTCTTCACGACAACCTGCGCGACAGGTGCCATCATCACAGATAGCTCCCGTGGCACATTCACTGTCTTCCTCACAAGCGCTGGGAGAACATGTACCGTCTGCACAATATTCATCAAACTGACACTGTGTATCGCCTGTACAGCTCAACCCTGATCCCTGAGGCACACACTCATTTTGTGCGTTACACACCTCACCAGACGCGCAGTCTGCGTTGGTTGAACATTCTTCATTTGTACTGTTGTTGCCAGAGTCGCAGCCATCGCCACAACCTATGCCTAGCAACAAGGACGCACTCATCGTGAGCGCGTACCATCTTTTGATCCATTTCTGATTTCGCATCGAACCTTCCTCGATGGGTATTACTTGAATGATGCCCACCATGTCTTAATTTAAGGTAAATCACCACACATGGCAGACGCATTTAAACGAACGATATAAACGCCTTGAGCACCCAATATTAAATCCTCAAGACACATCTGCTGCTGGAGAGCATAGCA
This sequence comes from uncultured Pseudomonadota bacterium, assembly GCA_950059285.1. GTDB lineage: Bacteria > Myxococcota_A > Bradymonadia > Bradymonadales > Bradymonadaceae > CATLTV01. Next base: position 11,464 of record CATLTV010000186.1, read on the forward strand.
GGTTTAGAAACGTAAACGTAGCATCTACTGAAAATTCTTTCCATCTCTACATGTTCAGCAGCCTTGAACCAAAGCCACACACCACAAAATGCAAGAGAGCGCAGGTCATTTGACCTGCGCTCTCTTGCATTACGACTCTGTGCTCGGATCGAAAATTACGACTCCTGTTGAGCAATCTCCATCTCGGCAATCAGCGCCAACATCTCGCCTTCACTCAAAATCCTTGAATGAGGATTACCCCAGATGTCGTTCACAGCGACAAGCTCGCCGCCCTGCAACTTCGGAGTAAGATAAATGGAGTAGTAACGCGCTTCGCCTTCATGTCCTCGCAACGCGATGATCTCCTCAAGGGGCTCACGTGTTGTGGGGCAAAGAAGTTCACAGCGTTCTCCCTCAACAAAATCACCATTGGTGACCTTGCTTGGATCACCAAAGAAGGGGCTAAGACAGACGGTCGCTTCCACATCGCCCTGACGGACCAGAAGCTTGATTCCACGCTCACCGCTAAAACGATGATCGCTATCATCCATCAAGTCCTCGCCATCTGGACCAAATGCCTGAGTCACAACGATGACCTGCTTGCCATCTTTCAGATCGGCCAGGCGAGATATTGTGTTCGGTTGGTTACTAAACGGATTGGTTTTATCTGACATGATTTCTGGCCCTCCATCAAGACCTTGATGTGCGATTCTTCGTCACGCATATGATGCTCGGCACCCTCACACCATTGCTTTTCTCTAACTGGCCTATCTACTACCGCAAAGTCGCTACAAAAAACAAGCATGGATATGGTTCACAAAGAATCTTCCCTCGGGAACCCATAAACTTAACACCTGTTTAAGTGAACGTAACAGGCCCGCAACGCCGCCTAAAACAGCGCTGCGGGCCTGTTACCATGTAGCTATCTAGCCATCATACTCGGAGATCATCATCTTTGCGATGGTCTGCAACTGCATGTTGGAGGTTCCCTCGTAAATGGAACCAATCTTGGCGTCGCGATAGAACTTCTCAGCAGGAAACTCCCTGGTGAAGCCCACACCACCGTGGAACTCCACGCACTTTGATGCCACGCGCTCTGCCACCTGGCTGCTGTACAACTTGGCCATCGCAGCTTCCTTCAAGAAAGGTGCGCCGCTGTCCTTGAGACGAGCTGCGTTGTACACGAGCAAACGCGCTGCTTCAAGCTCGGTGGCAAGCTGTGCAAACTGGAACTGAAGCCCCTGGAAGTTCACCAGCGCACGACCAAACTGCTTGCGCTCTGTCATGTAACGCATCGCGTTATCAAGCGCGCCACGACCAAGGCCGATCATCTGCGCACCAATACCAATA
>CATLTV010000187.1 GCA_950059285.1 uncultured Pseudomonadota bacterium
TTCCTGAGCAACGGTCATGACTATTGGTTTCCACGCGCACAAGAACTCTCCCTCAAAGCGTGCGCCGCCATCACCGTCCTCGACTACTTTAACTGCAAGCTTGAACACACCTCATTTCGCAAACTCTGCACGCGCAAAAGCATCAAGCAAAGCCCCGATACGTCCTGGGTCGAGAGCTTCTTCACACATGTCACACCCCTCGCTCCATTTGAGAAAATCGAGCACATGCACAAGAATCTCCTCGCGCCTGAGCCGCGTCCTGCCGATCCCAATGAAGAATTTCCCGCATACCTCTACGAGCTCAACGATGGCATCGTACGTGGCATGAATGCACAAGCATTCACAAGCATCCCTGCCATTGTAGATATCTACGCACAACAACGAGACCACCTCTACAAGACGATCCATCATGCCCCCATCATGCTCATGGGAGATGAGGTCTTTCTTGATGAAGAGCTCATCCAGATTGAAGGCAACAAGATCTTCATTGGTTCGCACAAAGAGCTTGAACCTGTGAACTTCGCAGCAAGCACAACCTACAACCATACACCAGAGGATTACGTCACCTCTCCTGGCACAATCAACGCACCCTATCTACTCATTCCACCCCTGCTATTCTTTGTCACCGACACCTGTTACCACCTGACGTGCGACTTCTTTCGCAATGGCTGGATGGTGTCGCACAGCAGCCCTCATGCCGCCGAAATCCCCGAGTTCACATGGCCCTGGTGAACGTATGTAATCAACGCACGTCGGTCCACCTTGCCCGTGGCACCCACAGGAAAATCCTCACACCGCAGCACCATGCGAGGAGCCTTATAACCTGGCAACACACCTTCAAGCGCACGACGTATCACAAGCACGTCAAGCTCTCGTGGACCTACATAAAACGCTGTCACGACCTCGCCCCACTCCTCGTCAGGCACACCCACCACACACCACCTGACATCAGGCATAACCTCTTCAAGCGCAGCTTCAACCTCATCGGGCGAAATCTTCTCCCCTCCCGAGTTAATCACATCATCCATGCGCCCCAACAACACAAGCTGTGTGTTTTCCATTCGCCCGACATCAGGCGAGAGGAAATAACCCTCATCATCAAAGCATGCCTTGTCACAACAGAACACATTTTCCCATTGTTTATAAACAAGATAACCCATCATCAAATTCAACCCACGAAGCGCAATCTGCCCCACACCATCCTCATTTGCGTTCACGATTTTAAACCTTAACAGAGCATCGCTCACCCCCACAGACAGTGGGTTCAACGACCAGTGCTCCGCATGAGCAAACGTGCCTGCTGGCGAGGATTCGGTCATGCCATACCCCACAACAAGCTCGACTCCTCGCTGATGCCACGCCTGAAGCACGGGCAACGCAGTCCTTGCTCCCCCTGTCAGCGCAACCCTGAGCGTATCAAACTTGCCCTGCGCAAACGCATCTGACGCACATGTGCGTTGCCACATGGTCGGCACCATAAACACAGCATCTACGCCCTCCTCATGGACAGCACGTGCGAGCAAATCCACATCAAACCTGGGGAGCGTGACAACCTTTGCGCCAAGCGCAAACAACGGCAACGTGAGCGTCAACAAACCTGCGCCATGATACAGAGGAGCAACTGCGGCCACGGTCAATGTATGATCAAGACGTAATCCTCTGTAGAACTGTTGCATGGAGGATTCAAGATTACACCAGGTCAACGGCACAGCCTTTGGCTGCCCTGTACTCCCACTGGTAAACATGACCAGCGCTGGAGCCTCACCTGTATAACCTGCGCTTACACGCACACCATCACAACGATGCAGACACACACGACTGGACCATGCCTGAGCATCACTCAACGTCACCACACCCGAGCAACCGAGCTCATGAATGACATCTTGCTGTTGAGCCTCAAGCCAGCGTGTGGGTATCAACACGGGCACACAACCCACAGACCAAAGCGCAATCAATACAATGAGATACAGAGGATCATTTCGCATCACCAGAGCGATCCTCTCCCCGCGCAAGTGCTCAAATTTTTTGCGCAATGCCTCACATACAGCAAGCGCATCACGACTGGTCAGAGTGCCGCCTGAATGTTGCTCAACGAACAGAACTCGCTCTGGAGAACGAGAGGCATAGGATTGTAACAGGTGATAAAAATTCACGATAAAGGTCTTTCAGGCAAAAGATTAAGCAGGGATCAGCATCTCGACTTGAGTCCAGCAGCAAGCTTGTTTAGGTTGCTAGCACTTGTCAGTGTAGTGGTCTTAAATAAAGATGCGCTGACACTCGAAAGAGGTACATAAACCTATTAATTTTGGCTTGAATACGCTCAAGGAGAGACGATGAACGAGACGATCTTTCGCAAATATGACATTCGCGGTTTGGCAGACACTGACCTCACAGATGAAGTCGTCGAGCTTATCGGCAGGGCCTACGCCGAGGTGCTTGGCGCAGGCAAAAATGTGGTCGTGGGTTATGATGCACGCGAGTCCAGCGAGCGTTTGTTCAATGCCTTGACTGGAGGTTTGCGCCGAGGAGGCGTCTCGGTCATCAAGCTTGGCATGGTCCCCACACCGCTTGTGTACTTCGCCAACTTCACCGATGACAACGCCCATGGCGCAATCCAGATCACGGGGAGCCACAACCCCGCTGAATACAACGGATTCAAGATGATGATGGGCAAGGAAACCCTTCATGGCGATGGCATTCAGGCATTGCTCAACATCATCAAAAAGAATGCGTTTATCGATCATGCGCCTGACGCAACCACCATGGTTGAGCGCACCGATCTCAAGGATAGCTACCTTGCCTGGATGATGGAGAACGTGCAGCGTGATGGCAGGAAATTAAAGGTCGTGCTGGATTCGGGCAACGGCGTCGCAGGTGTGATCGCTCCACGCGTCATCAACGAGGTCTTTGGCGGTGAGGTCATTGAACTCTTCAGCGAGCCTGACGCAGCGTTCCCTAACCACCACCCAGATCCAACCGTGGAGAAGAACCTGCAACACCTGATCGCAGCGGTCAAAGAGCACGGCGCAGATCTTGGTGTCGCCTATGATGGCGATGGCGACCGCATCGGCGTGGTTGATGAGCGCGGCGATGTCATCTGGGGTGACAAGCTGATGATCCTACTGAGTCGTGAAGTGCTCAAGGAGCATCCTGGCGCGACTATCATTGGCGAGGTCAAGTGCTCACAAAGCCTGTTTGACGACGTCAAGGCGCATGGCGGAGAGCCGATCATGTCTGCGGTTGGCCACAGCTTGATCAAAGCCAAGATCAAGGAGACAGGCGCAAAGCTCGCAGGAGAGATGAGCGGCCATATCTTCTTTAACGATCGCTACTTTGGCTTTGATGATGCCATCTACGCCACCTGCCGCGTGATGGAGATCCTCGCAAGCACTTCAGAGGAGACAAAGCTCAGCCAGCTTCTCTCCGATGTACCCGAGACCTTTGCAACCCCTGAGCTTCGCGTGGATTGCGAGGAAGATGTCAAGTTTGAGCTTCCTGGCAAAGTCGCAGAACATTTTGCAACAAAGGGCCTTGAGGTGAACACCATTGATGGCGCTCGCGTGCATTTTGCGCAGGGCTGGGGACTGGTCCGCGCGAGCAACACACAACCCGTGTTGGTGATGCGTGTTGAGGCTGCCACAGAAGAGCTAAAAGAAGATTACTTGCAACAACTTAAAGACGCTCTCGAAGCGAGCGCATAACCTTACATACCACCACAAAAAAAGAAGGCGAGGCGAGGTGAACCATGATGGTTCACCTCGCCTCGCCTTCTTTTTTGTCTGGAATAATGACTTGACAATACCGAATAGAACTGACTATGAATCGCAAAAAGTAAATGAAAATCATTTTCATTTTCAATGACACATACCGAAACAAACCGACTTAACCAGTTTGAATACAAGGGTAAACTGATGACTAAACTGATGCACTCCCAGCTCTTGCTTGCACTTATTCTCACCTTCGCCACCGCGTGTGGCCCCGATGAAAATAATAACAACAATACCTCCAACGGCACGACAGACACCGACATGAGCGGTGAGGTCACCGATGAAGATATGGGTGGCGAGGTCACTGATGAAGATATGGGTGAAGAAGTCACCGAGCGTGATACAACCCCCATCACCACACCTGACACATACACATTTGACAGCGTGTACGTCAGTGACAAGAGCAGCGTCGCACACAGCGGCCAAACATCACGACACACCACAATCACAGCGCTCAATGACTACATCAGCGGCACGCTTGAAAACGACGCGTTGACCAACACTCTGTTCACAAGCAAGCAGGACTTTGTTGATGCGCTGAAGTTCTACTACGAGTTCAAGGGCGAGGACGATCCTGATCGTGAACACACCCTGACTGTGAGCCCTGCGACAGAGGGTGCAACCTGGACCCTTGAGCCCACAACACATGCAGGTATCTCTGCTGATGGTCGTCTTGCTTCAAAGTTTGCAGGCAACGACAACGTCACTGATTACAAGAACTGGTTCATGGATTTCCAGGGCTGGGAAGGACAGATCTCTGCTGAAGGTCTCCTCTTTGACCTGATGGATCAGCTCGCTGACCAGGCGTTTGCACTCTCCGAAGGTACAGCGCCCGTCAACCCCATGGATGACAGCGCACTTCCCGTGTACGTGACACCTGAAGGTCTTGACCTCAAACAGTTGATTCAAAAGTTCCTGCTGATGGGCATCACCTACGCACAGGCTGCGGATGATTACCTTGATGATGATCCTGCAAACGAGGCTGACAAGAAGGGTCTCTTCGCATCAAACACACTGTCTGAAGGTAAATCTTACACAGGTCTTGAGCACGTGTGGGATGAAGGCTTCGGTTACTTTGGTGCTGCTGCTGATTACGACCAGTACACCGATGAGCAGCTGTCAGACAAACTTCAACGTGACAGCGATGGCGATGGCGTGATCAACGTGCTCCGCGAGTACAACTTTGGCGCATCTATCAACGCAGCAAAGCGCGATAAGGGCAGCGCAGACAGCGCAAAAACAGACTTCACACAGGCCACATTTGATGCGTTTGTTGAAGGACGTACACTCATCGTCAACGCAGGCGAGGAGGTCTCAACCGAAGAGCTCGATGCGATCCGTGTGCAGCGTGATATCGTCCTTGAGAACTGGGAAAAAGCCATCGCCGCAACCGTGGTGCACTACATCAATGACACGCTTCAAGAGATGGAGAAGCACACCGCAGCAACAGGCGACTACAGCCATACAGAACATGCAAAGGTGTGGTCTGAGCTCAAAGGCTTCTCTCTTGGCTTCCAGTTCAACCGCAACTCCCCCATGATGGAAGGCACACTCTTTGTCGACTTCCATGAGCTTGTCGGAAACGCACCTGTGCTTCCATCAGCAAGTGAGGAAGACTTCGCCCAGTACAAGGCAGACCTTGTCAGCGCACGTGATATCCTTCAGAGCGCTTATGATTTTGCAGATGCAAACATGGGTGATGAAAAAGGACAGAACGGTTGGTAAACTGTTCCAGACGCGGCTCCTGACTTCTGTCAGGAGCCGCATCCACACATTTGAATCAACACATGAGCCCACATCATCCATTGACTGGGCTTTTGCTGTACATATAAACCACTGACACAAGCTTTTGTTATGCACCACCGATTCACACGCACACATGTCGCTTTACTGGCGTTGATGTTTGGCGCTTGCAGCACATCCAACCAACCCACAAGCAACACAACCACGGAGCACTCCGAGGACACCGTTGCACTGCGTAGAGAGGCGCTGACAAACATTGCCGACAACATCATCATCACGCAATACGCTGACTTCTCTGCCAAAACCAGCGCGCTCACACAGGCCACAAAAGCCTGGAACGATGCGCCTGACAACGCAGAGAAGCGGGCCGAAGCACAACAGGCCTGGCGAGAGGCCATGGCGTCCTGGCAACATGCCGAGGTGTTTCAGCTTGGGCCAGCAGGTATCATGACAGAGGTCGCTGGCGGTGAAGATCTTCGCGATCTGATTTACTCCTGGCCACTCTCCAACGCGTGCCGTGTCGATCAGGAGCTTGCAAAGAATGAGTTCATGCAAGATGGCTTCTTTGAAGCGCAACTGATCAACATTCGCGGGCTTGATTCACTCGAGTATACGCTCTTTTACGCCGAGCCAGAAAATAGCTGCGCACCAACCTCCACAGTCAACAGCAGCGGCTCATGGGCAACCATTGACAACATCACTGAGCGACGCGCAAGCTTCTCTTACGCGCTCGCACAAGACATTGAAAAACAAGCCAAAACACTCGAAGAACACTGGACCTCAGCAGACCGCGATTTTCGAGCCGAATTTGTCAATGCGGGCACATCCAGCGAGACATACTCCACCACTCAGGAAGCGCTCAATGCATTGAGTGACGCCATGTTCTACCTGGAAAAGGAGACCAAGGACATGAAGCTTGCTATCCCCGCAGGGCTTAGCAAGTGCGCTGAAACAACCTGCCCTGAAGCCATTGAGCATCCTTACGCAGACTTTGCTCTTGAAGCTTCACTGGCCAACCACAAGGCATTCCAGAAGCTGTATCTTGGCAACGCTCCTGGTGAGGAAGAGGCACGAGGTTTTGATGACTTGCTCATCGACCTTGGACAGGATGAGCTTGATGCTGAAATCAAGCGACTTCTTGAAGAGGCCATCGCGGCACATGAAGCCGTTGAAGGCACCTTCTCTGAAGCACTTGCTGCAAACCCACAACAGATCATTGATGTCTATGACGCGAGCCAGGCTGTGGGTCGCGTGCTCAAGACACAGTTTGTCAGCATTCTGGATCTGGAGGTTCCTCAGCGCGCAGAAGGCGACAATGATTAGGTTCCGTTGACATGATCTTCAAACCATTCTCAATTCTGGACAGGAGCAAGGAGGTTTTCTCAAAAGAAAACCTCCTTGCTCCGCGTGATCATGCATGGCTCATTGTCATGCGTTTTTTTGTGGGTGGACTTGTCTTTATCAGCGCTGCTCGCACGCTCTATCATGGCTGGGCTGAACAGTTCTTTATCAAGCCAACCTACATGTTCCCCTATTATGGGTTTGAGTGGCTACCCAGACCAGAGGCCTCGGTGGTCATGGCCATGTTCACAGGGCTCGTCCTCGCGGGGCTCGCCATTATGGCAGGTGCAGCCTACAGGCTAGCCATGTTCACAGCGTTTATTCTCTTTACCTACCTTGAGTTACTGGACGTCACAAACTACCTCAACCACTACTATTTGCTCAGCTTACTCACGCTGTTGATGTGCTTTTTGCCTGCCCATAAGGACCTCTCCATCGACAGCACATTGTTTTGCAAAATCAGAAACTTACCACACTATTCATGGCAGCATTATCTGCTCAGGTTCCAGCTCTCGGCGGTGTATTTTTGGGCAGGTATGGCCAAGTTTGGAGAAGACTGGTTATTACATGGGCAACCGCTGCAAATCTGGTTGAGGTCAAGACTGGAGACACCTCTGATCGGCCCATTGCTGGGGCTCTCACAGATGCCCATGCTCATGAGTTGGATGGGTTTTTTATTTGATAGCACGATCTGGATCTTCATGCTGATTCCACGCACACGACGTGTTGCGTTTCTGGTGTTGGTGAGCTTTCACATCAGCACGGGGCTATTATTTAACATTGGTATGTTTCCATTCATCATGACCTGTGCGGCCACCTGCTTTTTTGCACCTGACTGGCCACGTCGCATCCCTTTTGTTGGTCGATTATTTGCTCCAGCACAAACCTCTCGTTTACACACACCTCGCACACCTGTAATTGCCTGGAGCGTCATCGCCATCTACTGCACATTTCAAATGCTCTTTCCCGCACGTCACCTTGTGTATCCTGGCGATGTGCTCTGGAACGAGGAAGGGATGCGGTGGTCATGGAAGGTGATGATCCGGGAGAAAAATGGCGACATCACATATCGCGTCAAGCTGCCCGAACGTCCTCATGAAATGCATGTTCCACCAACACGTTATCTCACCGATCATCAGGCGAGAGAAATGTCTGGACAACCTGACATGATCCTCACCCTGGGTAAACACATCGGGAAGCTTTATGAGGAGCAGGGCCACAAAAATGTGGAGGTACGTGTTGATGCGTGGGTCTCATTAAACGGAAGAGCTCCTGCCCTTCTTATCGATCCCGAGGTGGATCTTACAAAGGTCAGCAGCTCTCCGTTTGAATCATCGCACTGGATTCTTCCATCACCATCAACGCCGCCCCCAAGGTTGAGAACGCGTTGATGTGTCAGGACTATTCAGGTCAGCATCTCCGAGACGACGCCACGTCTTTCATACTTGTCGGGCTCGCCGCCCCATTGCCAGGAGTCGACATCGAGGTCGGGTTTGGCGAGCGTGGCGAGCGTATTAAAGATATGAGACACGCGCTGGTTTGAGGCGTTGCCAAGTTTGGGGGTAAAGAGCGTGCGACCGCCTGTTTTAAGGCCAATGGCGCTACCTCCGAGCAGGAGCATTGGCCAGTTTGCTGCCGAGCTATGGTGGACATCACCATTGTCTGACATGAACAAAATCACGGTATGATCAAGCATGGTGCCATTGCCCTCGGGCACGCTGGCAAGTGTTCTGGCAAGTTTTGTCACCTCCTCAACCTGAACCTCAATGACACGATCGAGGACCTGTTGGCAGATTTCTGCGGGGGCCGCCGCGGGGTCACGGTGAGCGACACCATGACGCCAGGGGATGGTGCCTTCGAAGTCAGGATCTTGAGCAAAGATTGAAGAGAGGCTGCTGTATTTGGTATGTCCGAAACTCCAGCCCACAGAGTTTGTCAGGACGAGCACGCTGGTCATATTTCCAAGCAGTGCAGCGGTGCCAAGCTTGAACTGTGCACGCAAACGATCCAGCGGATGCTCTGCATTCAGGATACTGCCATCGTTGGGGTCAATACCCTGACTACTGGCGAGTTCCGCGAGGCAATCAGAGGATGTAATAAGTCGTTCTTGTTGAACTTTCAGTTCTTCAAGAGAGAGCAAATAAGACTCCAGCTTGAGGCGTTCCTGAGAACTTCCCGAGAAGCCATCCAGGGCAGCTTTGACATCCTTACTTGCAAAATCGAGCAGCTCGGATTGAAGCGCAAATTCTTTGCCTCCAGAACCCGCAGCAATGGAACCAAAGAGCGTGGAGTGTGCGTCTGTGGGGTTGACGATAATCGGAAGGTTTCGCCCAGAATCACTGACTGAAATATTGTACTGAAGTTTGCTCTCTTTGCTCTCGGTGACACCGAACTTGAGCGAAGCAAAGGGTTGGTCCTTGTGGAGCGTTCTTGCAAGCCAGTTATCAAAGGTCTCCTGACGCCCCTTGGAGCATGAGAGCGCCTTGAACTCGGTGGTGTGGCTTCCTCCTGCGATCTTGCTTGAAAAGTTTACCGCCGCGAGCGCATGAGGCGTCAAATCTAGCTCACCGTCTGCGCCCTGGATACTGCGCATGGCGTTGGAGGATGATCCTGTGAGGTCATCTACCACCAACGAGGAGGCATGGTTTGCGTCTGCATTGCGCGCGGATTTGGCGGCATCACTGAGGAAGTTATGCGTCTCAATGCCATTACCCTGCATGACAATGACAAAGCGACGTGGGATATCCGCCGAATCAAAGCAGCTCTGCGCATAGACCTGATTGAGCAGAGGTCCAAACAAAGAGGTGCCAACAGCGATCATGCCAAGGCCCTTGAGGAAAGAACGGCGCTTGAGAAAGAAGGGACTACGAGAGGTGTTCTTCATGGCATCTCCTGTAGAGTGTGGCGAAGGAGGAATGAATCGGATTGAAAGAGCGCGACGAGCATGGAGACCAGCGAGCCTCCTGAAGTATCATACGCCTGCTCCATCTGCTGCAATGTACATGCGTCGTTGAGCGTCTCATCTCGTCCCACAAAGTAGCGGAAAGATTGACGAATAAAGCAGCGCTTCACGCGTGGTGATTCGGCAAAAAGATCCATCATTTCAGCTGCATTGTTGACACGCATATCGGACTGAAGCACGGAATCAGGTGGCATACGACTCAGGATGGACGAACCATCAGGAGCAGCACCATGATCTTCAGCACGCACAAAACCTGCATGGTTGTAGACCTCAAAGGGGTATCCAAGTGGGTTCATCAACGCGTGACAGGATGAGCAATAGGCGTCCTCTTCCGTGGCACTCTTCACGCGGTTACGCGCGCTCTGATCTTGCGTTTCTGGGTCAAGCATCGCATCTACATTGAGCGGAATATCGGGCATGGCATCACAGAGGATATGCTCTCTGATCCAGTGTCCACGGTAGATGATGGCAGGATCATTCTCAAAGTTCCCGCCGTGTGCAGCAAGCCATGCGGGGTGTGTCAGCACACCTGCGCGCTCCTGTTCGGGGAACGAGTACCATCGATCCTCCAGCGAATGGACCTCGCCAGTTTCAAGGATATTGATATTGAGGAACGCAAGTGTGTAAGGGCTATCTATTTCGGAGGCAGCTCCGCCAGACCATACTGTGCTGAGTGAGTCAGGAATAAAGAACTCGCGGGAGTTAAAGAGCCTGGCGATCACGTCCTGGTCTTCGGCAACAATACGCGCAATGGTGTTATCAAGATGATTTGCGAGGTCAGCGTTGGCATATGCCTCGTTTTGACGTTGACGGTTTCGACCTCTATAGGTCGAATAGTTCTCATCCATGTAGTGATCACGTAAAAGCGTGCCATCATGAAAACGAGATGTTGCTTCAGGCGTATCCTTGAAGATTTGAGAGGCATTGGCATAGCCAAGCCACTCCTGGAAGAACCTGCGTAACTTCTCACTCATCCAGTACTGATCAATGTAGCTCGAAGACCAGAGAGGATACGCGGAAGGGTGCATATCGGGGTACAGTGATGAAGGATCGGAGCCTGTAAGATATTTGCGCACAAGCACTTCAATCATGGCACTGTCGGAGAGCACACCTTCCCTGGCCGCCTCATACATGTCCTGAAGTTGTCGGTTGTTTTCGCCATCCTCATTCACATAACCAGGTCTGGATAAGCCTGCGGTATGATGCCCCAGAGCGACCGACAACACCTGTGCCAGCTCTTCCTCGGAAAGCCTGCGCCTGCCATCAGGAAGCTCCTCACCCTGTCCAAGCTCATCGCGGAAGAGCGCACCTTTTGTCATCCATGCAGCGCGCACAATGGCAGTGATGGTGTCGTTACGATCAATGGTATCATCAGCAAGCTCTTTTTGAATTTGCAGATCAGCAAACTCCATGAGCCTGGTGATTTCGCCCTCGGTGGGTGTCCTAAAGTAGATGCCATCGCGAAGCAGTGCAGTCACAAAGCTACGCGTACACTCCTCGGTAGGCTCAACCTGACTTGGCTCACCAGTCCAACTGATTTGATAACAACTAATTTGGTCTGCAATAGAGCCTGCACCACGAAGAATTTTGATGCGAGGGTTTCCATTGTTACCATGGGCTCGCCATGTGCCACCTGGAATGTGGTTGTGACGAAGCAGCGCACGCAGGATAGAGGTATCGATGGTCTCATTGCTTGGGTAGGAGCTGTAGAGGTCATCTGGTGCAGGGAGCAGAGGTACGGTTGAAGCTGCACCACTTTGCATATTCTTGGACAACTCATAGGAATCGATCCTGCGTAATCTTGCAGGTGTGGAGGCAGGTAGTCCTTTACACTCAAAGAGAGAAGCCTGCTCAAGTTGGTTAGGATCGGTGATAGGTTTGTCTTCCATCTCCATATCCTGCTCAACAATGGGTTCATCCATGTCCTGGGGTGATGGGCTGATATCCTCCTTTGTTGAGGGATCCATATCGCCACCAGAGATTACAGGCATGTCGTGTTGAGCGACAAGACCATCATCCGCACCAGAGATATCTCTATTACTCCCAAGGCTGCCTTCACACGAAGAGCCAAACACGATGCACAATATCATCAAGGGGATTGCGAGCTGCTTCTTCTGCATATTGGACTCCATGATTCCAGGAACTTGCGGCCCCCCACAGACAAACATTCTGTCAACGAAGATAACAATTTACAGAAGAATGTACAATCACGAAGGTGAGCGGACCTGCCATGAGTGAATATCAAGCAGCAGCTTTGCAAATGATTTGACGCCATGGTGCAGTTCTCCTGATTGGACAACTTGTTCAAGCACATGAGTCTGCAAGGTTGGCAGGAGTTTGAGGGCAAATCCTGTTTGTACGTAAGGGTTTCGCACCAGCGCTTCACGCACATCATGATGTCGAATCCAGCGCATTTCCTTGATGACAACCTCAAGGAGTTCGGGCGTGGTAGGTCGACGAGAAGCGACCTGAACCACGTCCTGTCGTCGGATGGAGGGGTTCTTCATGAGTTTGGCTGTGACCATGGGGTTGGGATCATGGATCAACCGCTCAAGCAGACGTCGATCACCACCTGACGCCATGCTACGACGAGCCCCCAGAGTGATCTCGTTCTCCATGGGGAGCCTGACCTCGGGCAAGCGTGCACCATCGGGGAGCGCGCGTTCGGGGGCCGCATCACGAAACAGAAAAAGGAGCGCGTGCCGATTGTCGGCGTGAGCCTGTGTGAACAGCCGTTGAAACAGTGGATAGTCCTGTTCAAGCTGAGCTTGCACGAGCACAAGTGACACGGCGAGCATGGCGTCGCGGGCCTGAATGGATCCGCGAAACACGGCGCGCAAAAGCTCCGAGAGGCCCCATGAGATAACCTCTTCAGGCTGTGAGTCTAGCCACTCGCGGACGAGCGTCTTTTGCATCTCAAGCTCGTGCACTTGCTCGAGCAACGAGAACAAGCGAGCGAGGGCGGGTCTGGGG
>CATLTV010000188.1 GCA_950059285.1 uncultured Pseudomonadota bacterium
CCGCCCCTTCTTGCTCGTCTTCCTGTGTCAACCTAGTCTACGATAATATCAACAGTGCTGAGTACATTGCTGCTATTGAGCTCCTCGACATTACTTAGTTGAATATGAATTCCATTTTTCCCCACCTTATCGAGGAATCGATAACATGCAGTGGTAGCGCCCTCATCAACGCCGCTCAGTTGCATGGTGATTTCAGAGCGATTCATGACAAGATTCAGCCCATAATCACAATCATCTGCGGATGGTGATTTTAATGTGTGAGGTGTGTCTTGCCCCTGAAACTTGAGGTTTCCAATTAACATATCAGGATCGCTTGAGACGTTACCCGAAGCGCTGGTTATGCATGTGATCTCTCCAGGTTCTCCCACGCAGATGGGCTCGTCTACCACCTTCAAGTTTGCTCTGAGCGTGGTTTTATCCACAGCGCCTACACACGCGCCATTTTCACAGCCTCGCGAACAGGTTTTACGTTCTGTTAAGGGAAAGCCTGCTGAGTCATCACATGTAACAAGAGTATCTCCGTCGCATGTTGGTGTGGTAGTTTCACACTGGCTTCCGCCTCCGCCATTTCCACCCATGTCTGGGTTGTTATTTCCTGTACCTCCACCACCTGTACCGCCGCCAGTGCCTCCGCCGCCAGTACCACCACCTGTGAGTTCGCAAAACGATGTTATCGAATCATCTGCGTTAGCAAGATCTTCGCAGGATGCGCTCACAAAACATTGAAGCTCTGTTTGGGGTAGATCTGGACACACGTCAGAACACAGCTCAATGTACTCCATCGGGAATCCGCATGTGGTCAATTTGTCGGGGCATTCCTTGGAGCAGTCAAGCATGGTGGTGCTTCCTCCTTCTCCTCCGCCCATATTCATGGTGTCGCCTGTCTGCTCTGGAGTGACGCACGTACTGCCCACACAAAGCAAATCACCGCTACAATCATTGTCAGATTCACAGCTTGATGTGTCCTGTGTCTCATCGGACTCACCCGAGCATGAAACTGCGAGGGGAAGTGTGATGGTGAGGAGGATGTGAACAAGTTTAAGTCGACTCATAATGCAACCTTGGTAGAGAGTGAAGGCATATCAAGACAATCTGTCTGGTACTGTGCGGCGCATTGTGGTCAATTTGTTGTTTTTTTCAATGATAAATAGTTACATACGTGTATTTAGTCTTCGCGATGGATGTTGGGAATGAATCGTACACCAAGGGTGAATGATGTGTTTGAGCGAGGTCCAAAGCGTACGTCCTGGTCTGCACCAAGAGTGAGTGCAAGGTGGCGTGTGGACTGAGGTTTTGTGTAGAGAAGGAGTGCGACTTCAGCATGAGTTCCTGCGGTGCCAGAGTGGCAGACCGTAAAGTTTTGACAGCCAAGTTGCAGAATATCAAAGCCAGCGCTGAGCATAATTGGGATGGGGAGTTGGAGTGAGGGGGCAGAGCGCTCATCGAGGAGGATGCCGATGTCCATGCCAAGTCCAAGTGTGAGTAATCGCGTGGAGGTCCAGCCGATGTTTGCCGATGGGCTGAGGTAGGGGCGTTGCTGGAGCGTGCTTCGTGTGCTGAGCGCCACACCAATGCCCTCGGTCTTCACTTGATTGGGGGCAGGGATTGAGGTGTGAACGGCGTACTCTCGCGGGGCAGTACAGGCAGTGAGCGTGCTTATGACAAGGAGGAGTACGGCGTAACGGTTCATGGTGAGGATGTGGGGAGTGGTTTTGTTTTAAGGAGGATAGCTTCAAGTTTGCGAGGTTGGCGAGCTCCGAGTGCTGCGCCTGCGATGGTGCACAGGAAGATGACGAGGTATTTGATCATACCCAGCGATGAGAGCGTGATGCCAGTGATGGTGCATAACATGACCATGGCGGTCATGGCGAAGATAAACGTGCCAAGAGCGGTCCAGATGGCGTAATTGATGCGCATTGCTTTGGACGGGGGTGTGGAGGGGTCACCCCATTTTTTGGATAGCGGCGTGGCCTGAGCGGGATTGTTACCCTCATCAAGAAGCTCAGGTGCGAGCTCCTGTGCGCCCATGGCAAGCATGAGGGCGTTGAGATTGGGCGATGACATGGCCAGAGGATCGAAGTCGACACCAGTCTCTTCTTTGAGAAACTCAACCTTTCTTAATGTTTTGGGGTTGAAGATGGAGCTTTCATTCTCAAGGCTCACCTTACCAAGCTGAAGTTGTGGTGCAGGTGTTGCGACAGGCGCCTGGGGTTCGCTTGCGGTAGGTGCCGTGGTGTGATGCGTTCTGACAGGTTCCTGTGCGGGTTGTCTGTATGCGCTCTGGTGCGGTTCCGTGGCTGCGTCTCGTTGAACTTCGGTGGCTTCTTCAAGGGCAGAGGGGGTGTGTTGAACCTGAGGGTAGCCACCGCTGCGATGTGGCGCCTGGTTTGAGACTGCTGCATAGTTCCCGCTTACATGGGGAGATTGCTGAGGTTGTTGCACTGCGCGATTTGCGTGAGGTGATCGAATGGCGGGGTTGTGTTGGGTGTGGCGAGGTTGAGGGTTGTGATTTTGAGCGGTGGGTTGTGGACGTGCCGTGGATGCAGGGCGTTGTGTCCTGACGGGCTGAGCCGCCTGTGTTGCAAATCTGGACTGAGGTTGTCGTGCAGACAGGGGTGATGGTTGGCCGTACTCTGTGCGGTCATCATCATCAAAGGTATTTTGGTTGTCGTAACCAAACTTGGCACGTGCAATGGCGCGCGCTGCATCGACATCAATGTTGCTCTGTATTTCAGTGCGCTCGTCGGCATCGGCAGTAGGCTGCGGACGATGCTGCTGAGGTTGTGGGCGATGCTGTTGGGGTTGTGGACGGTGTTGTTGCGGGCGAGCGAGGCTTGCGATGTCGGTGTGAATCTCGGTGCGCTCGCTTGCATCGCTGTAAAGGCTCTGGTTTTGACGCGGCTGTGGTGCGCGCTCTCGGCGTGGATGACTGGACTGCCGAGGGTGTTGATATTTGGGGTGTTTGTGCTGGCTCATGGTGTGTTCTGACTTCAATAATACAATATCAACCTGTCACGTTGTGTACAGGTGAGCCAATTTGCCGACACACACCTGTTTCAAACGCAGTATCCACCCCACAAGCCTAGCACACATGATACGAAATTACTCATACGATTTCTCAAATCAATCCCCCGTGGAGATGAGAAAAAGCATAGATTTTCTCATCTCCACAAAACAAGGCAAGGGGGCATCATGATCGTGTGTGCAAGATGGGTTGCTCCTCGATACCTCCATCATGCTCACAATATGTTCTGAGCGCCGCCTGCGAGACGATGCGTTCCTCTGGCCATTGCCATGCGGTCAGGCGCTCACCAAAGACGCACGCGGTATCAATACACAGGGTGTTTTTGACCCAGGTTGACTCCCCTCGGTAAGGCGTGTGTCCTGTGATGCATCGCGGCGCATCTTCAGGATAACGCGGCCTCCAGTTAAGCCTTTCAGGATAACCATTTTCGTTGGTCTTACCTGTGCTTGGGCCATACAGGGAGAACCATTTGACCATCTTTTTGGGTGCGGTCATGAGCGATGGTTTCCATGCAGCGTGTGCCACAACAACAGGCGCAAACGTGTGTGCCTTGCTCTCGGTAGCGCGCCCCAAAAATGCCCAGAAGGGTGACTGTTCAAGTAGTGCAAGCGCATCCTGTGTGAACCTTGCTCGCTGTGTGTCCGTCAACTGTTCAAGCTCATCGACAGTCGTTTGCAGGTGATGATCTATTTTGAGCTTGTTCCCTTTCAAATACCGCATCAGCTTATCATCATGGTTGCCCCTCACCAGATACGCACGCTCTGAGCGCCAGAGATTATGCACAAGTTGCACGACCTCCACGCTCTGCGGTCCTCGATCTGTAAGATCTCCCACAAAGATGATGCATCGTGATGGTTTGCTCTCTGGTGGCAAGTAGTTAAGCTCCTCATCAGGATCAGCTCTCCATCCAAGCTTTTCAAGCAAGAGGCAGAGCTCTTCCTTGCAACCGTGCACATCGCCAATTAAATCGTAGCCATCATCAGCGATAATGCGTGCGCCAAAAGATGGCAGCTCACGATAACGAGGTGGGGGAGAGTGGTACAGAACCTCGGCCTGACCAGGTTGATGTTGTGTGGTCACGCGCAAGATCCTGTCCCAGCCTTCCTCCTGTAACTCCTGTGCGGAGGTGCTGTTGAAATCTTCATATTGTCTGAAGAGCACGCGCTTTGGTACCTTGCGCGCACGGTTTTCCTGACGCACAAGGCTCTCTTCGGGGTCGATATCAAACATGACAAGTTGTGTGGGGAGGTTGTGGGCTCTGGCTATCTTTAGCCATTGTGTACGATCCTCAGCTTTGGTGTGAGTCGCATCAATGATTGCTCTCTTGCCAAGAGACAGCCGTGTCATGACCACTTCCGTGAGAACTTGCCATGCCTCGGCTGTGACAAACTGGTTGTCCTCATCATCACTGATAAGTTTGCGCATCATGTCTGAGGAGCACGCAACCTCATGGGGATAGCGAGCCCTGGCCCAGCTTGATTTCCCCACGCCTGCGATGCCCATGAGCACCACCAACGCGGGGCCAACAGGATCATGTTCGGGGTTGTCGTCTGTGATGAGGAGCTGCTTGTCTGGTTTGTGTGTTGTCATGTGTTGTTTTGTGAACTTATGTAAGTTTTTGTAAAGTTTTGTGTTTTTTGCTGTGGTGTGTGCGGTGTGGCAATTGTCTGTTCACAACCACCTGAACCACGGTATCATAATGCATTGCGAGGTATTTATACTGTGAAAGGATGTGGCGCGAATGAGAAAATATTTCCCAACCTCTATTTTTATTCTGTGTGCGGTGGTCTTTTGTGGTGCATGTTCAGACCCTGTGGAGCAAGCGCCAGAGCCCGTCATCAAGGAGATTTGTGATGACCTCACGGACAATGATCATGACACCCTGATTGATTGTGGTGATCCTGATTGTGATAGAGATCCTGCCTGCCAGTTGCCCGAGGAGGACTGTATTCAACCAGGCGACGAGGATGGCGATGGGCTCTCCAACTGCCAGGACCCTGACTGTCGCGATGAGCTTGCTCGCCCGGCATGTTCCTCTTTGTCTGGCTCGTATTGCTCGCTGATTGAACCCTTTACATGTGTGCGTGGTGAGGACCCCTCTGATCCTCTGGCATGCGGAGATAATCTTGATAACGATCATGATGGTATGCGTGACTGCTCTGATGTGGATTGTGCACGTAGCTGTCTGTGTACATCCTGCGATGAGTTATGTGATGACACACAACAGGATGAGAACAACAACGGGCTAGTGGATGAGGGGTGTCCCTGTGTGATTCCTGGCAAGACAGAGGGCGTGTGTGCTGACAGCACACGCAATATGACCACCGCCGAGTGTACCTTGCCATCATCGTATTCTCGTGAGGAGTTGTGTGGGGATAACCTTGACAACGACTGCAACGGGCTCGTGGATGAAGGGTGTCCCTGTCTTTACAACGAAATTGACGAGGGTGTGTGTCAGTTTGGTGAGGCTGTGGGTGATGGTAATTGCACGATACCTGCCTCGTATTCGAGCGTTGAGAGCGGGGTGTATTGCTCGGATAATCTTGATAATGACTGTGATGGTTTTGTGGATGGTGAGGATGATGAGTGCATGTAGGTCACCGTTTCCATGCTGGAAACACTGCACTTCCTGAGGCATTCCTTGTACTTCAGTCATAGAAAACGTTAGTATCACATGGCGAGCATTTGCCTGAGCAAATGCTCGCCATGTGATACTAACGTTTTCTATATTTTACGAGTACATACGATGAAGCGTCGCCAGTTTGTAGAGTCTTTATTCAAGGGTGTTGGGCTTGGTTTTGCCTCACCGATTATTCTTTCGGGGTGTGAGGTTCAGGGACCTGTCCAGCGAGGAGCTTCCAGCGCGCTTGAGGGTGTTGAAGGTGTTGCAGAGCAGCAGATGCCACCAGGAGTGTCGTTGATTGACAAGCTCACCTTCAGGCGTTCGGCGGATCGTGGACATGCAAATCATGGGTGGCTCAAGACAAACTACTCGTTCTCATTTTCAAAGTATCAGGACCCCGAGCACATGTCGTTCAGGTCATTGCGCGTGATGAACGAGGATGTCATTGAGGGCGGTGGTGGTTTTCCAATGCACCCACACCGAGATATGGAGATCTTGACCTACATTCTTGATGGTGCGCTTGAGCACAAGGATAGCATGGGCAATGGCAGCGTCATTCGTCCTGGTGAGGTTCAGGCGATGAGCGCAGGTACAGGTGTGCGTCACTCGGAGTTCAACCCCTCGAAATCAAACAAGGTGCATTTGCTGCAAATCTGGCTGTTCCCCGATGCCAAGAACTATAACCCACGCTATGCGCAGAAGGTGATCAAGCCACAGACAAAGGATGAGCCTGTGCGTTTGATCGCATCTCCTGACGGTGAGGATGGGAGCGTGGTGTTGCACCAGAACGCACGTATTCATGCGGTCAAGCTGCGCAAAGGACAGCAGGCATTCTTTGAAGTGATGCCCTCACGACATGCCTGGGTTCAGGTGGCGCAGGGACAGCTTTCGCTCAACAAGTTTCATTCGCTTTATCAGGGAGATGGCGTCTCGACATCACAGCAAGGTGGGATGCATTTCTCGGCGGCTTCGGCCAGTGAGTTCTTGATCTTTGATCTTGCCTGAGCGCCTGTGTTTTTGGCCCTGTGTGACGTTTTATTCGGACACGCCATGAGGTTTTAACCTCATGGCGTGTCCGTTTTTTTCATGGTAAAACAAATCTGGTTTTGACGTGTAACTTCAATGGAGAGGAGTGGTTGTGAGACAGTATGGTGTAGTGGGTCTTTTTTGCATCTTGGGGGCAGTGCTCTCGTCGGGCTGTTCAGGGTGTGATGACCCTGAGGTTGAAGGGGCTGATATGTCTGTGTCTGAGGACATGGATACGCAGATTGATATGGACGGCGTGGATGCTGACACCACGCCCGATCCTGACCTTGGGTCGATGGCTGATATGACAGATGCTGGCGATGCAGATCTTGGCGAGGAGGTGGAGTGTCAGGATGACTCTGTGTGTCTTGATGGCTGGAGTTGTGGTTCAACGGGGGTATGTAAGGCAGTATCCTGTGATGATTTGAACTGCGAAACACCTGCTGAGCGTTGTGAGCAACTGGATAATGGCGGCGCTGTATGTGCTGATAATTCCTGTGCAATTGATGCTGACTGTGCTGAGGATCAATATTGTGATGCGTCAAGCAAGCTTTGTCTTGATGATACCTGTCAAGCTTCTTCAAGTATGTGTAACGACGGCTCTTTGAGCATCTGTGCGACAAATGGTTCGGGTTACGAAGATCCACTCTCCTGTCCTGTTGGGTGTGGTAATGGCCCCACGGGAGAGGCCGTGTGTGTCTGTTCTGATGATTGGGACTGTCCATCGTTTATGCGTTGTGAGGCAGGTGTCTGTCTTGGCAGTGGTCGACCTTCCGAATGTCGACTTGAGCCCGTACCGTTTAACGACGCTCGTCCCGAGCTTGAGGCAAGTTGGGGCACCAAGCTGACTCCTGACTGGCCAAGCCCTTACCCTCTCTTTAGTAATGTGGCGATGACCACAATGGTCGCTAACCTCAACGATGATAACCTTGATGGCCAGATCAACGAGTTTGATTTCCCCGAAATCATCTTTGTTGGTGGTTTGATTCACCAGCCATTTGATGGTGCTGTGCCATCATACTCGGGCGTGTTGCGTATCATTCAGGGCGGAGGCCCAAACAAGGGGGCGACATCACTGGCCATGTGTGGTGACTCGGTCTGGAGGTTTGGTGATGACACCGATGGTGCGATGGATTGTGATCTGAGCCAAGGGCAGCACTACAGGGTGTTTGGTGGTTTGGCCGTGGGTGATTTGAACAATGATGGTACTCCTGAAATTGTGACGATGGTGCGCGATGAGCCAGGCGGCGCGGGATCTTTTTATGTCAGGGTGATTTCTCCTGATGGTGAGGTTCTTGCCCAGAGCGATGAGGTATCAGGAAAAACAGATCAGGTTGGCGCGCTTGCGATTGCTGTGGCCGATGTGGATGGCGATGGTATGGGCGAAGTGCTTGTCGGTAGCCAACTCTTTGAGTTTTCTCACAGTGAAGCTGAAGGCTGGTCTTATGACCGCACGTTCACACCTGATGATGATGGGCTGACCATTGCCTGTGTGGGAGACTTCATCAAGGCAAGTCCAGGTCAGGAGTGGATTGATGGTCTTGCAATGTGGCGTAAGCCCTCAACACCACAGGGATATTCGTCCGTGGATGATTGTGTCGGTGGTGAGCAAGGTGAAGATCTCGACTGGTGTGAGGGGAACCTTGTGGCGGTGTGGGACAGGCGAGGAGATGTGCTTTCGCAGTCGGGCGCACGCTGGCGAGGACTGTGTGCGGCGGCGGATGTGCTGGGTGCGCAAGGTGCGTATCCATCTTCCGTGAGCGAGCTTGATGGCAAGCCCGAGATTGTATCGGTCGCCGAGGAAGAGCTCATTATTTTCGACAGTGAGAGCGGTGAACTCTATGTCAGGCAAGACTTCAATACGTTGATGGGAGGAGCACCACGAGACCGTTCAAACGGTGGCGCGCCAAACATCGATGACTTTGATGGTGATGGTCTTCCAGAGGTTGGTTCTGCGTTTGCGACACGTTATATTGTGGCCGATTTTCAGCCGACTACGGTGGGGCAGTGTGAGGCGTGGGAGGCTGGCGATACGCGTCCTGCTCCCTCCGAATCGTGTGACCCTTCCACTGCTGATGCGTGTGGTGATGGGCGTTTCTGTGACACCTCGGGGGATTCTCCCATGTGTCGCTGTCTGCATAACAGCTGGGTGAAGGAAACCGAGGATAACTCCAGTCGTCGCACAGGTTCATCCGTGTTTGATTTCAACGGCGATGGTGCCGCAGAGGTTGTGTACAACGATGAATGTTTCTTCAGAATTTATGACGGTCGTGACGGAAGCTCTCTGTTTGTGCAACCTTCAGAGCACGTGACAAACATTGAGTATCCTGTGATTGCCGATGTGGATAACGATGGCAACGCCGAGATCATCTTCTCTTCAACCAGTCAGGGTGTGTGATGCAGCGTGCGTAACGATGTTGACCCCGAGACGGGTGCTCCTTATTCGGATGCCTACAATACAGGGATTCAAATCTGGGGTGATGGTCAGGATGCATGGGTATCGGCGCGCAGGATCTGGAACCAACATGCATACTCTGTCACCAATGTGTACGAGGATGCTCGCCTGCCTGTCACACCTGTGGATCACTGGAGTGAGAGCACGCAGGGGCTTCTGTACAACACGTTCCGCTCAAATCCCCGCTCTGAGGGTATTGCGCCCGATCTTGTCGTGAGCAATGTGCGCCTGTCTTCTCCACAGATGGGGTGTGGTGTGGTGAGCACCACGATGCGTATTACAGGTACGATTGAAAACCGTGGCGATCTTCGTGTGGGTGCAGGTGTGGCTCTGATTGCTCGCGGAGAGTGGGCTGATGGCAGGACCAAAATTCTTGGCGATGCTCAGGGCAAGCCACTGACCTTTATTAACACGCAGAGCATCGAACCGCTGCGTAGCGTGCGTTTTGAGCTCATTTACAATGCCCTTGATGATGGCGAAACAGAACCTCCTGTGAAGGTTATTCTTGAGGTTGATCCTGATATTTCCGCGCTCCCTGAGCTTGCAGACCTCGCGATTCGTTCGGAGAGGGAGTGTCGTGAGGACAACAACGTGACAGAGGTTGAAGTATCACAGGAAGCCCTGGCAGATTTGAACCTGACCAGCGTGACCTCGGATGTGAGCGCCTGTCCTTTGCTTGGTGTGAGCGTTGTGGTGAGTAATGATGGCAGTGCACCTGTATCTGGCGCGCTCGTGAAGCTTTATGCAGGTGACCCCGATCTTGGTGGACGATACCTTGGAGAGGTTGAGTACAGTAACGTCATTGCTCCTGGTACACAGGCTACGATCTTTGCAGATGTCGACCTTCAACCCCTCCAGTTGATTGGCTTCTTTATTCAGGTCTACGCCGTGGTTTCACCGCTTCAAGGTGAAGATGAGTGTAACCTGAGTAACAACGTGATGAATGATGATATGGAGGTCTTCTGTACCGAGGGCTAAAGTGTTGACAGTGCGGTTGTTCTAAAGCCGCAAACCAAGAGGAAAGGGGCGGCCTGTTGCCAAAGCAACGGGCCGCCCCTTTCCTCTTGGTTTTACGGTGTTGGCATCAGGAGGATTTGCGTCGCTCCCTGATCTCCATTGCAATCACAAATAGGAGGTTGATGGGGATGAACACCCACCAGAGCTTTGCGAATGTGAGCCAGGCGCCTTGCTGAGCGATAATCGCCTCGGAGATGTCCATATTAAAGATGTTTGAATAACTTGGAGTGGCGATGGCGATGAGCACGTTGGTGCTCACACCAGTGTTGGCCAGTGTCAGGGCCATGAAAGCTGTCCAGAGGAATGTGGCGGCCATCAAGGGGCCAACGACTCCCCAGTGCTTTGATGCTCCTGGAAAGAGGCTGCTCAGCGCCCAGCTTGCCTTTCCAATTTTGCTCAGGCGGTTCTGTGACTGTGCAACCTGGGTTGGGCGGAAGATGATGGCATGTGCAATAAACAGCAGGATGATGAAAAGGATGAGCATGGTCCAGACGCTCTGGAAGAGGTTGGCGGGGCTGTCAAAGTTCTCATCGATGGAGCCTGGGGCGCGGAACATGGCGTTGCTCCACTGCGTCTGTGTATGATGTTGAATGACCTGCATGGTGTGCTCACTTGATGGTGGGGCGACCAGAGGAATGTTCAAGTCAAGTGTGTTGCGATAGATGAGCTGGTTGGAGAGTTCATCGCGCTGTTGTGTGTTGTACCTTGCCTCTTGAAGGTCAGCATCTTGTGCGAGCGCCTGTGCAAAGTAGTCCTGTGCTTTGGTTGTGTTTTGTTGTGCGTGGGCGATGATGCCAAGGTTGTTGAGGGCACATGCATCGGTGTCCTTGATTTTCGTATAGAGCGCCTGTGCTTCATCGAGATTGCCCTGGAGTTGCTTTGAGTAGGCACGCATGAAGGTGTAGCCTCCATGGTCGTGTCCATCTGCTTCAAGCTGATCAAGCCATTGCACAGCGGTGGGGTGATGATACTGCCCGTGTTGAATCGCAAATGGGGCTTTTGACATGATGTCCGTGGCAAGAATACCCTGGGCGCAGATGTTCAGCGCGAAAATAGCTGCGATGGGGAGGAGTATAAGCCCGACAAGTTCTGAGCGGTTTAATCTATTCAGGATGTTCCACTGTATATCCTTGCGCTCCTCGGATGTGATTGTAAGCGCACTTGCACGGCCCGCTTTGAGGAGGAGCAAGAGTAAAAACGCAAGTGAAATAGCAGAGAGCGCGGGGATCATATTGCCCGCGTTGTTCACCATGGAGAATGGTACATTGAGAATGCCTTGTTCTGACCAGAGTTTTGATTCATCTGTCCAGACCTGGCTTGTTCCCTCGTCGTCCTGTTCGCGTGCAAGTTCTGCAAGGTGAGAGTACACCACGGTGCTATTTTCAAAACCAGGTGCGATGCGATTCATACGTTCGACGTGCTTGACCTGTACTTGCTCAAAGTAGTCGGCAGGGTTCTTTTGTTGACGTGCGTCAAGCTCTTGTTCTGTATAGATTTTTTGAGGTGAGGGGAGCGTGCCCGCAATGGACACCAGCGAGTGGTTGCTATGTGGCTCATAACCTGAACGAATGACCTGACTCAGCGCGAGCTTTTGAGCAGTGTCAATCAATGAGAGGTAGAGCTCAGGTCGGTGTTTGAGTGACTGGTGTAAGAAGAGAAGGTCTGGATGATATGAGGGGTTGATGTTCCAGAGTTGTTGTGTAGCCTCTCTGGCTTCCTGCTCCTTCTTATTGTCGTGAAGAATCAGGAGTTTATGTGCAATGTAAGACGGGTTTGTGGGGTCCTGTGTGGCCGCAATTGTGAGGTTTTTCAGGGCATCTTGACAGGGGGCTTGAGTGAGATCACACAGCGGTTTTTCTCTGTCATAGTCGAGTTGTTGAATGTTGAGGGAGTATTCAACCACATTTGTCGCCAGTTCATACAGGCGATTGCTTTGCTGAATGTGTTCAGGAGAGAACCAGAAAGTGGGGGTATCCACGCCATCAGGAGTGATTTTAATCTTTGTATCTTTGGAGGTATGTGTGCCTTCTACATCAAATTTGAGGTGTGTGGTCACATAGAGATGTGTGTCCTCACGAGAGAAGGCTGTGCAGTCGCCAGGTAGGGTTTGACGCCACTGCACGACACCATCTTGAGGGCGAAGTTTGTAGGCTACGTTTTGAGCGCACGCATAGACTGCATCTTCCTCAACGAGGATGGGTGTTGTGCGTTGTGCTTCTGTTTTTGTGGGTTTTGTTGCAAGCAGTGTGGCCCATGTTGAACCATCTTCATGGCGAGCTGTGATGTGTGTGTGACCAGGTGACATGGAGACATCAAGTGCGTATGCTGATGTGGTAAGGCACAGACTCAACAGCACAAGCGCGCCGAGCAAAGGTTTTATCATGGTTCTCATTGTATGTATTACCTTGGTTCAAAAGTGTCATTTAGTGTGAAGTTATCACATTGCGAACACGTCAAACGAGAATTTTTAACATGGAGTGATTGCACATAATAGTTTTCACCGTTGTAGTGACGTATGCTGTGTAAAATGGATCTGAAATATGTCGCGCTGGCGCGCTCTGGGCGAGCGTGATTGTGCAGGCGAGGGGGGAAAAAAATTCGCTTTTTT
>CATLTV010000189.1 GCA_950059285.1 uncultured Pseudomonadota bacterium
GGAAGCAGCCGCTCGCCTGGGATCGCCTCTGATTTGCTCGGGTATTTTGTGAGAGGATGCTTGACAGGGTCTATGTATGTGATTTACTTAAGGAGCATCGGGATACTCGTAGATTAAACCAATCGTTATTCACTGTGACGTATATAAGTATCGCTTGTGAATCATGTGTCGATGGTTTGTATAGCGTATCCGATCAAGCCCCCCCTTATTCTTCTCATGTCTCCTCCAACACACCAATCTTCACCAAAAAGCACGTCGTGGTTTTTGTCCTGTCAAAAGTTGTGCGCGATACGCCAGAGAGACATGTGTTTATTCACACCCCACCAGACCTCCAAATTCAATCAGGAGCGTCTCCCCAACCCCTCCAATATTTAAGGAAATTCAAAGTATTATGAATCTTAAAGACCTCAAAGCAAAGAAGATATCAGAGCTCACCAAGATGGCCAAAAAAGCCGAGGTCGAAGGTGCCAGCAACATGCGCAAACAGGAACTTATCTTTGCGCTCCTTCAGAAGCAGACTGAAGATGCTGGCTCCATCTTCGGCGAAGGTGTCCTGGAGATCCTCCCCGACGGCTTCGGGTTCCTTCGTGCGCCAGACTACAACTACCTCCCTGGCCCCGATGATATCTACGTCTCCCCCAGTCAGATCAGGCGCTTTAACCTCCGCACAGGTGATACCGTAAGCGGTCAGATCAGGCCTCCAAAAGAATCCGAGCGTTACTTCGCCTTGCTCAAAGTCGAAGAAGTCAACTACGAGCCACCAGAAAAGGCTGCTGACAAGATCCTCTTTGATAACCTTACCCCTCTGTACCCCAAGGAGCGCCTTGATCTCGAAACAGATCCCAAGGAATACAGCCTGCGCATCCTTGACCTCCTCTGCCCCATCGGTAAAGGCCAGCGCGCACTCATCGTCGCGCCTCCTCGTACAGGTAAGACCGTCCTCCTTCAGCAGATCGCCAACGCGATCGCCCTCAACCACCCCGAGACTATCCTCATCGTGCTCCTGATCGACGAGCGCCCCGAGGAAGTCACCGACATGCAGCGCTCCGTGCGTGGTGAGGTCGTCTCTTCCACATTCGACGAACCTGCCACACGTCACGTACAGGTCGCCGAGATGATCATCGAGAAAGCCAAGCGCCTCGTCGAACACAAACGCGATGTGGTCATCCTTCTCGACTCCATCACACGTCTTGCTCGCGCCTACAACACCATCGTGCCTCCTTCTGGCAAGATCCTCTCGGGTGGTGTGGACTCCAACGCACTCCACAAACCCAAGCGCTTCTTTGGTGCCGCACGTAACATCGAGGAAGGCGGCAGCTTGACCATCATCGCCACCGCGCTCGTTGACACAGGTAGCCGCATGGATGAGGTCATCTTCGAGGAGTTCAAAGGTACTGGTAACTCCGAGCTTCACCTCGACCGCAAACTCATGGAGAAACGTATCTTCCCATGCCTCGACATCAACAAGTCTGGCACACGTAAGGAAGACCTCCTCATGTCCGAAAACCAGCTCAACCGCGTCTGGATCCTCCGCCAGTTCATCCACTCATTCAACGTCGTGGATGCCATGGAGTTCCTCCTTAGCAGGATGGATAAGACCGCAAGCAATGAAGAGTTCCTTCAGTCCATGAGCAACTCCTAGCCCCTAACAATGATAAAACCTTGAGCGCACATGTGCGCTCAAGGTTTTATCATTGTTAGCTCCTATCTCATTAGAAAACCATCATTTTTCAATCGCTGGCACATGATAGCATCCATGCTCATGTGCCGTTGCTCATAAAGAAAGAATCATGTTTCAAAAACTTGAAGAGGTTGAAGCTCGCTACCAGGAGCTCAACAGCATGCTCGCTGATCCCATCCTCACCAGCGATCCCGATCAGCTCCGCAAGATCTCACAGGAACACGCACAACTTCAGGAAGTTGTGCAAACATTCCAGAATTACAAGTTCGCTCAGGAACAGCTTGAGATGAGCAAGATGATGCTCACCACAGAAGACGATCCTGATGTCCGAGAGCTTGCCAAGGAAGAAGTCTCAAGCCTTGAAGCAGAGATCGAAAACCTTGAACTTGAACTTCAAAAGCTCCTCATCCCTCGCGATCCTCTCGATGATAAAAACATCTACATTGAGGTCCGCGCTGCCGCTGGCGGCGATGAAGCCGCACTCTTTGCTGCCGACCTCATGCGTATGTACTCTCGCTATGCTGAAAATCAGGGCTGGCGCGTACATTACACCGATGAAAACTCCACCGATCAGGGCGGTTACAAACAGGTTGTCGCATTGATTGAAGGCACAGGCGTGTACAGCCGACTGAAGTACGAGTCTGGCACACACCGCGTCCAACGTGTCCCCGCCACCGAGAGTCAAGGGCGTATCCACACCTCAACCATCACGGTCGCCATCATCCCCGAGATCGATGACGACATCTCTGTGGAAATCAACCAGAACGACCTGCGTATCGACACCTACCGCGCCAGCGGTGCAGGTGGTCAGCACGTGAACCGTACAGACTCTGCTGTGCGTATTACACACATCCCCACAGGGCTTGTCGTGCAATGCCAGAACGAACGCTCTCAGATCAAGAACAAAGCCAGCGCCATGAAAGAACTCAAGGCTCGCCTGCTCGCTGATGAGATCGAAAAACAACGCAGCAGCGTTGCCGATGACCGCCGCTCACAGGTCGGTACAGGCGATCGCTCCGAACGCATTCGTACCTACAACTACCCCCAGTCCCGTATCACGGATCACCGCATCGGCTTTACCACTCACAAGCTCGATCAGATCATGAACGGTGATGCCGATGAGATTATTGATCCTCTCATCACACACTACCAGGCTGAAGAACTCCAAAACCTTCAACAAGATCAGTAACTCACACTGCAAAAACAAAAGGAGCGCGTTGTCATATATGACAACGCGCTCCTTTTGTTTTCTTCTGCGCCTACTCACTAAAAGGCAGATAGATCTTCCACTTGCTCGCTTTTTTACTCTGCCCTGGCTCCACAATATCCAACTCAAGCACACGCTTGATCTCCTCATAAAGAAGCATGTGCAGGTTCCCCTCCTCCATCAAAGCCAGGCTCTCAATCCCAGGAGGTATCGTCCATACACGCACCAGACAGGCAAGCTCCACACAATCTTCTTTCAGTCGTACATGCACAGAGATCGGCCCACTCTGCTTGAGATATAACCACAAGTGCGCCAACAACTTGGTGAGCAACAACTCATCACAATGAATCTGCACATCACTCAAGTGTGCGTCTGCTTCAGGCAACGTTAATTTTAACTCTGTGCCGCGATCACTCGCTGCCCTCAGAGAAGCAAACTCCTCAGCACCACTCAAGACGCTCATCAAGGACACATCACCTTTGAAAATAGGCATCTTGCCAGCCTCAAGGCGAGAGAGGTCAAGGATGTCGTTGATCCTGCGTAACAAATGCTGGCCCGCGCTCCTGATATGCATCACATCACTGCTTAACAGCTCGGCAATCTCGGGAGACTCATCCTCAAGGTCCTCATCCAACAGCTCGGAATAACTGATGATTGTGCTCAGTGGCGTCCTTAATTCGTGGCTCATGTTCGCCAGATAATTAGCCTTGGCCCGACGATGCATTAATGCCTCCTGCATCGCACGTTCAGCCTCGGAACTCTGCTCAATAGCATCATGTGTAGCGGCTTCCAGCTCACGGTTTCCCATCTCAATCCTTGTGAGCGAACGCTTCTCCACATCAATGACCATCAGCATCACCACCAACATCGCGATGTGAATAAAGGTCGCATAAAAAATGGGCGTATATGCACCATGTAAAGACTCCAGTCCTTGCGGAGAGCTGATGTGCAAGTACAGATGTAGACCCAACGTCAGCACAAAACTCGCCACAAAGTAGAACTGAATGTGTCTCCTCGCATGTAAGAAGGTGTAGACCACAAAAGGAAGAATGGCCACTGTGCTCATGGCATTCAATCCTCCCGTCTGAATCATACGATGTCCTGTAACTACCAGGCAAAGTAACGACAGAATATTGATCGCAGCAAGCCCATAACCTCGCTTCGTCGCGTGCATACTAATGAGCAACCCAACACCCAGCAGGAGATGGCTGAGAACCTTGATCTCTCGGCCTTCAAACCCCCACCACACGATGTTGATGGCTGCCAAAATGAACATCATCAACGCGCCAAGCAGATAGCCTGACATGAGATTAAACACCACACGCCGCATATGCCCAGGCACTGTGCTCATATCAAAATAACGTCTTATAATCTGAGGTGCTTTCATTCCTCCTCCTCAGACGCAGTAAACTCCCGAGGTAAATACACAGTCACCGTGGTTCCCTTACCCAGTGTACTGTGAATCAACATCTCGCCGCCCATGATCTCAACCAGATGATAACACAACGGGAGGCCAAGACCTGTCCCACCATACTCCTTGACGCTCTGCTCACGCGCTTGCACATACTCCTGTTTAATCGCCTGCACATCAGATGCATTCATCCCCTGACCATTGTCCTCCACCTGCAACCTGAACTGATCTTGCATCATCTCAAGACGCACTGTGATCTCACCTTCCTTGGTAAACTTGATCGCGTTGGAAAGGTAGTTAAACAGGATCTGCCTTACACGTGTAGGATCTTGATTTACAACGTAATTCTCAGTGGCATCATCCACATCCAAGACCAGAATATTGTGGTTCATGTCCGCCGTGTGTGTCATCGCCAACACCACATCCTGACACAGATCAAGCACATCAAACTCGGTCACAAGGAGCTGGTCCTGACCCTGTTCAATCTTTTGAATATCAAGCACATCATCAAGTAACTTGAGCAAGTGATGTGACGCGCTTTGAATACGCTCTGCATCCTCCTGCAACGCCTCGCATGGCTCATCTTCAAGCTCCTCGATCAACAACTCGGTATAACCAAGGATCGCATTCAACGGCGTACGCAGCTCATGGTTCATGTTGCCCAAAAAACGTGTCTTGGCATCATTCAACTGCTTTGCATGTGTCATGTTATCAATCGCACGCTGCTTCTGCATTTCGGCCAACTCTCTGGCCTCATTGATCTCATCCGCAGTCCTCGCCAATTTGTGATTGTACTGCATGTGCAACCGCGACTTCATATACGCCATGGCAGTCAGCAAGATCGAACTCACCGCCACACGTGTCAGCTCATCACGCAAAAGCTCATCGTCCACCACACCATCAAAACGCACGCGCAAAATCACCACGCTGACAATGATCCCCAACATTAACCAGAAAGCTTGCCAGCGTGATGTCACCAAAAAGCCCAGCACACCTACAAAGATCAAAGCCCAGAGCGCAGGTGTGAGATGCTCAAAAAAAACGTGTGATGTGGTCACCCACATCAACGTTGTCATATTGATGGATTGAATCGACAGATGCAGACGACCCTGGCGTAACATCAACACGCCAAATACTTCCAAGACCACCGCAGATACCAACATGCCCAGGTGGTACTGAAGCTGAGGACCATGCTCTGCGCTCACCAACATGTAAATCAATACACTTGGAATCAAGCAAAACGAGAGCATATAAAACCACAACAACAGTCGGGCCTGTCGACGCCTGACTGAAGGGTACTGCTCTAAATTTGCCCAGTGCTCCAACACTGTCACAAGTTTTGGAAGTCTCTTTATCAATGTTGTATGCCTCTTGGCGTGCCCTACGCGCTATGAATCACACCTCTCACATCTCATCGTCACATCCATTAGAAATGATCAGCAATTCACATACAACACTATCTAACAAACACTGCAACCACGAAAACAAACAGTTCGCATGAAATAGCTCACTTCAACAGTTGTAATCGCAAGGTGTTAAAATCTCAGGAGGTTGGTTCCTTCGAATCAGGATCGTGTGCTCAAATTGCGCACTCCTCCCGCCTGGACGATTCATCAAAGTCCACCCATCATCGCCCTCTTCCACCCATCGGGCTGCCGTGCTTAAAAACGGCTCCACCGTGACCACCATCCCCTCAATAAACTTACGCTTGTCACGACGGTCATAATACCCAAGCAGCTCCTCGGGCTCCTCGTGTAACTTCCTCCCGATGCCATGAGAACACAGGTTCCTTACCACACTGTATCCCGCCTTCTTGGCACGCTCCTCAATCACCTTGCCCACCATGTTCAGCGGCGCACCATGACGCAACACCTTGATCGCATGATCGCGCGCCTTCTTGGCCTCCTGACACAGATGCTCAAGATGCTTTGTCTTTTCGGATGGATCCAACACGATCGTATACGCGTTGTCCGCAAAGAAACCATCCAGCTCCAGTGATACATCGATGTTCAAGACATCGCCTGCCTTCAAAATACGCTCACCAGGAATGCCATGCGCGACCTCCTCATTCACACTGATACACGTCGCGCCAGGAAAACCAACCGCAACCTGAGGGGCGCTCTGCGCTCCCGCCTCAAGCATCAACGCCTCTCCAAATGCGTCCAATTCACCCGTGGTCATCCCCACCTGCGCGTGCTCCAACATCTTCTTCAAGATCTCGCCAGCCAACTTCCCCGCACGGCGCAACGCCATCAATTCTTCTTCTGTCATAATCGTCATTCGTATCTACCTACATATAAATAAGCTATCTCTTTCTCTCAATGAAAGCATTATGCTAAGAGCTTGTTTCAAACTTTTTTGCTGCGGGACACAACTCTTCGGGCAGCACTCCCGATAATCCCCTGTACAACGTAACGTCGCGCACCCGATCACTGTCATCTCTTATTGTGGTTTTCTTACTATGATACAACACCTCAAAGCAAAAAGAACAGGCGTCAGAAGAGTTTCCAATATGAAACGCATGCTCGCTGCCTCGTCTACCTTTCTGTGCTGCACCCTCCTATCCCCCGAAATATTCGCACAAACCGCACAAACCGCAAACAACCCTCTTGGCATGATCGCCCTGATGGCCGCCCTGGCGCTCCTCCCATTCTTGCTGATCATGATCACAAGCTTTGTCAAGGTCGCCGTCGTGCTCTCACTGCTGCGCACCGCCATCGGCGCGCAACAAGTCCCTCCCAATCAAATTATCACAGGACTCGCCATTATCCTGAGCGTCTACATCATGGCTCCCGTTGGCATGGACACATACGATGTCGTTGAACCTGTCATCCAACAGGTTGAGGCACAACAAACATCACCCGATTACTCTACCGTGGCTCAAACAGCGCAAGACGCCGCACAACCCATTAAAAAATTCCTCCTCAAACATGCCGACGACTCGGAACGACTCCTCCTCTACGAGCTCGCCCTTCAACTGCGCTCCCCTGAACAACAAAAATCACTGGCCAATGATGACCTCATCGTCGCTGCGCCTGCCTTTGTGCTCACAGAGCTTAAAGAGGCGTTTATCATCGGCTTCCTCCTCTTTGTCCCCTTCCTCATCGTGGACCTCGTGGTTGCAAACATCCTCCTGAGCCTTGGTATGCACATGCTCAGCCCCACCACCGTCAGCCTCCCCTTCAAACTCCTGCTCTTTGTCCTCGTGGATGGCTGGTATCTCGTCGTCAAGGGTCTCATCCTCGGTTACGTTTAACTCATTCAAGGAACTCATCATCATGGAAGATTACATCCTCCAGATCGCTCGTGAAGGTCTATTCCTCGCCCTCATCGTCAGCGCTCCTCCTGTCCTGACCAGTATGTTTATTGGCCTCATCGTCAGCATCGTTCAGGCCACAACACAAATCCAGGAACAAACCCTGACCTTTGTCCCCAAACTCATCGCTGTCGTCCTCTCTCTTGCCATCTCTGCTCCCTGGATCGGTAGCCAACTTGTTCGCTTTACTCACCTCGTCTTTGAAGGCATCTACTAAACGGGCTTTGCTGTGTTCGACCTTATCCTCGATCCACAACTTCAACATGCGATCAATCGCGCGATCCTACTCTGGGCGCTGATCTCCGCTCGCTTGCTCCCCATCGTACAGCTCACGCCGTACCTTGGCGGAAAAGCCACGCCTCAGTCCGTCAAAATGGCGCTCACCATCGCCCTCACTGCGCTCGTTTATCCTGTCATCTGGAGCACGGGCTCCGCAGATCAACTCCCCGATGGAGCCTTTAACCTCAGCATGCTCCTGTTCAAGGAACTCTTCCTCGGTGTCCTGTTTGGCTTCGTCGCTGCGCTCGTCTTTGATTCCGTCCGCGTTGCAGGCCAGATCATCGACAACGCTCGCGGACAAACACAATCCATGAGCTTTGCACCACAACTCCCAGAACGCATCAGCGTCACGGGAAACTACCTCTACCAGCTGGCCATTGTGCTCTTCCTCCTTATCGGTGGACACCGCCTGATGCTCACCGCCATTGTTCACTCATTCGCATCCATCCCTCCCCATGTGATGCCCAACCTTGGCGATCAGCTCGCCTCCATCACCTATGGCGTCATTCGCCTCTCCGCCGATGCCATCACCCTTGGCGTACTGCTCGCATTCCCTGTCCTCGCCACAATCCTGCTGATGGACCTCTGCCTCGCGCTCATTAACCGCGCTGCACCACAAATTAACGTCTTCTTCCTTGGCATGCCCATCAAGAGCATGCTCGGTATTCTCGTCCTCCTCCTGACCCTCCACACCTTCTCAGATCATGTCCTCGATGAAGCGATCAATGGTATCTACTTCCTTGAACAGGTCATGAACTCCTCTCAGCAAGGAGGCGCGCCATGAGCGAAAAAACAGAAGACGCAACCCCCAAAAAGCTTCGTAAAGCCAGACAGGACGGCGATGTCCCCAAATCTGCCGAGTTCACTGGCGCTGCCGTCACGCTGATCAGCTTTGCGTGTATCCTTATCCTCGGCCCCTGGATGTCACAACGACTCCTCGGTGTGCTCCTCAAAGCAATTCAACTGGCCTCCTCAAAACAACTTCAAATTCAACATGTTGAATCCTTCACACTGGAGTCACTCAACACGTTCCTTATCACCGTCCTCCCTCTGCTCGGCGTCGCCTTTGCCGCAGCAGCGTTCTTCTCCTATCTCCAGGTTGGCGCACTGTTCACACTCAAACCCCTGATGCCTGACGCAAAAAAACTCAACCCCGCTCAAGGCGCCAAAAACCTCGTCAATAAAGATAAACTCGTTCAGCTCGTCAAAAATCTACTGAAGATCTCCTGCATGTCTGCCATCGCCTACGCAGTCCTCAAGGATGAACTCCCATCCCTGATTACGCTCTCGCGTACAGACCTCCTCACAGGCATTCAGATCTTCCTACAATCAGCCGTTAAACTCTCATACACCTGCTTACTCGCCATGCTCATGTTCGGTATCGCTGACCTCCTCTGGCAACGCTACCAACACGCTCAAAAACTCAAGATGTCCAAGGATGAGGTCCAACGCGAATACAAGGAGAGCGAGGGTGATCCCATGATCAAGGGTCAACGTAAACAACTTCACCAGGAGCTCATCAACGAACCTGCCATGGCCAAAGTCTCACAGGCTGACGCCGTGGTCGTGAACCCCACACACATCGCCGTCGCCATCCGCTACCGTGAAGATGAAATGCATGCCCCCACCATCATCGCCTCGGGCAAGGGAGAGGTCGCGCTCAAAATCCGCAAGCTCGCACGACGACACAACGTCCCCATTGTGAAAAATATACCTCTGGCTCGCGCCATGGTTGAACTCAATATCAACGAAGAAATCCCCGAAGAACTCTACGACCCCGTCGCTGCTATCCTTCAATTTGTCTACAATGAACTTAACTCTCAAGGAGCCTGATTATGACAACCATGAACCACGAAGAACTCTTTGCCCTCGAACACATCGGCTATACACTGATCCAACACGATAAACTCTCTGATGCCCAGAAACTCTTTGCCGGCCTCTCTCTACTCTCCAATGCCTCCTGGTACAGCCACTACGCTCTTGGACTCATCGCCAAAAAACAACGCAACTATCCTCAGGCGATCGCACACCTGCAACACGCCCAGAAACTCCACCACCAACTCCCCTCACACGAAAAAAACTACCAGCCCGACCTTGCGCTCGCCAAGCTCTTCATCCTCACCAATAACCTCGCCAATTCTCGTCAAACCCTCTCCAGTATTATTCAACACACATCCTCCGATCATGCCGCCAACTCAACGGCAAGAGCGCTCCTGAAAGCCGTTCAAAAATAAAGAGTTGCACTCTTTGGAAGAGTGTCATAGATAGTGAACTCATTTGCCGTCATGGTGAGACATCTCTTGCGCATGCTCACCTCTTGACGCATCATGTCATCCCTGTGCCATGGTATCATGTGATTCACTCTACTAAACGCTCTTGATGAAAGGCTCCTCACTCCCATGTCTCCTGACCCTACACAACACGACCCCCTTGAGACCTCGCTCCTACAACTTCAAGAGCACTTCTCCCATATTCTTGCCCTCTCCGAAGAGTATGAACTCCTCCCTGGACTCATGAAAATTGCGGATGGATTACAAGAATTTACGCAGTCCATGCGAAGCTCTGATCGCTTCCAAAACTCCACCCTGCGCACTCGCCTTGAACTCATCTCACAAGGTGCCATCGGTATCCTCAATATCCTTGAGGAAGAACAACTCATCTTCCAGGGCGACCACCCCAAAAAACCTGCACCATCACAACACACAGAGACCACGCGCAAACCTCAACCCTCTCAACAAAACCTTGGCCTCCAACAGTTTATCTCCGCATTTCGCAATGAAGCTCAAAAACGTCTCTCGGGCCTCTCCATCTCCCTGATGACCCTCTTCCATGAGCAAACCAGCGAACGCGCCCTCGAAGACAGCGCACATCACCTCCATGCCATCAAAGGTGGTGCTGCCATGCTCTCTCTTCAAGAGATAGCATCCGTCGCAAGCCTCATGGAGCAAGTTATTGTCACCATGCGCAAACTTCCGCCCAATGAACGCGTCTGGCCCACAAAAGCCCTGATGCTCGGCTTTCGCACGCTCCAGGATGCCACAAAAAACGAGGACGCTTTCCTCAGCCCTGATATCGCAGAGCCTGTCAAAGAAGAACTCTCTCGTTGCTTTGAATCTCTACTCGATGCCACCACACTGGAGGAACTCTCCGCACCTGCGGTCGTCACCCCCGAAACAACCGTGCACACCTCGGCATCTCTCCCTCAAATCCCTATCCACTCATCCCTCAAAGAAACCAGCGAACCCTACGAACTTGACCTCATTGAAGCTGCACGACGCGCTGAACTCGACCAGCCCACAGAATACGATGAAACCTTCGCTCAAACAGCCTCCCTCGATGGCATGGAACAGCGACTCCTCATCGTCGATGATGTCGAAATGATCGCCGCCTCCATTGGCTTTGTCCTCTCCGAACTTGAACTCCCCATGGACATCGCAAGCAACGGCAAAGAAGCCCTGCACATGCTTCATGAACGCCCCTACTCCCTTATCGTCAGTGATATCGCCATGCCCGAAATGGATGGACTTACACTGACACAAACCATTCGTAAAACATCGCAACTCTCCGATATACCTATCATTCTCATCACAAGCCTTGACCACCCTCATGAACGAGAAGCAGGGCTCAAAACGGGCGCAAATGATTACATCATCAAGGGATCAATCGGCGGCGGTGAACTCGTACATCGTGTACGCGAACTCCTGAAAATTGCCCCATTTGTCCCTTCCGATGCACCTCCTCGCCCACCAAGCTGGCGCATCCTCGTCGCAGAAGATGCTGAAACGGTCGCCGCTTCCATCGCGTTCTTACTCTCCGATGGCGACTACGATATCACCATCGCTAGCAACGGTCATGAAGCGCTCACTTACCTTGAACGCGAAGACTTTGACCTCCTGCTAAGCGACTGGCAAATGCCCTCCATGTCTGGCTACGAACTCACTCAGGCCATCCGCGCCAGCGCGCACATCAAACAAATCCCCATCGTTCTACTCACCAGTCTGGATGATGATAAATCTCGTAATGATGCCAAAAAAGCAGGCGCAAATGACTTCCTTGTCAAGGGTAACATCGGCGGTGGCGCACTCATCCAAACCCTTGAAAACCTTCTAAAAAAACAAGAAGACAAGTAATCCTTACCTCGTACACACAGGCCCACCACACATGTCCAAACATATCCTCATCGTTGATGACAGCGAACTCATCGTCTCCATGCTCTCCATGGTCTGTCAACAACTTGGCTACCAGGTCTTCTCTTCCTACGATATCCAGAGCCTACCACAGATCATCTCCGCGCAATCTCCCGATGCTATCCTCTGTGACCTCAATATCCCTGGCTCCACTGACCCCGTCGCCGAAATCAAACAGATCCCCGCTCTGGCCACAAAACCTCTTATCCTGATCTCAGGCATCTCCCAGGATGAGCTCGATACCATCGCCGAAGAACGCGGCGCTGACGCCGCTATCTCCAAGGATGGCGGCCTCCCCGCCATCATGTCACTACTCGGCCCTACACTCTCCATCCTCCTGGCCTGAAACAAGAAAAAGAGAAGGGGGCGGCCAGTTGACAAGTCAACTGGCCGCCCCCTTCTCTTTTTCTTGTGATCACAAGACCTTACAATACTATAGAGCGTAATAAAGAAGTATCAGTCGGGAAAAGCTCGTGTAAAGGTTGAATTTCAGTGTCGTAAAAATAGAAGGTAACACAGCTACACTTCTTTGTTTTCACTCCTTGAACTTCAATCCTTTCTCCTTCGCTCTTCT
>CATLTV010000190.1 GCA_950059285.1 uncultured Pseudomonadota bacterium
CACGGCAGAGGTGACAACTGTGGTGGGCACACTGGGTGTGTCTGGAGGAAGCGGGCAACGTGTCCTTCCCCTTGAACAGGCAAGGCTCTACTTTGCTGCTGGTGTGGCAGTTGCCCCTGATGGCCTCTTTTTGACAGCTGATGAAGCACTGATGTTTGCTACGCCTTGATGGTGTGATTTTGCTGGGATAAATGTAAACGCAACGCAACGGGCGGCTCGATAAATCGAGCCGCCCGTTGCGTTGCGTTTACATTTATCCCACAGGGATTAGAGCAAGCTCTTACTCCCTGTGGAGCTGTCGTTTAACAGGTGCTCGATCATCTGTTTGACCTCGGGTTTGCTCCAGTCATACGCGTTGACAAAGCGGGCGATGACTCTGCCGCTTCGGTCGATGATGTAAGTCTCGGGCAGAAGCTCCGTGCCATAGTTGGCAGCAGTGTTGCTGGTGGGGTCGTGCAGTACGGTCATGCCGCTTTGCTGTCCCTGCAAGAATGTGGTCATGAACTGCTGTGCATCCGAGGCTTCTGGGTCCACGCTAATGGCGAGCATCACAAGGCCGCGATCGCTGTAGGTTCTGACCAGACGCTCCATGCTGGGCATCTCTTTTTTGCACGGTTCGCAGAAGCTTGCCCAGATGTTCAAAAAGATGACCTTGCCACGGTAATCGTTCAGGGTATGTGTCTGACTTTGTAGGTCGGGCAAACTTACTGGCGGCGCATCTCTACCAACCCACTGTCCATCCAGTCCTGCGACCATGGTAACCAGTGACTCATCTCGGTTCTGGTTCCAGGGCATCATAAACGTTGCTCCCACCGCAATAAGTGCGGCAAGCAGGATCGCTATCTTCATTGTCTGTGTCATTGTCTATTCCTTCGTCCTTGAGCGCTCAGTAGTGATCACGAAGACCACGTAACATCAGGAACGCGTGTTGGCTATCGTCTATGCCATCCTTGTCGTAACTCTGCCAGGGAGAGCCTCCCTGATAGCTCTTGAGCGCTTCAATCAACGTGGCTTCATCTGTGCGGAGGAAGGGATTGTAGCTCCTCTCTTCCTTGATGGTTGTCGCGCGGATTGTGCGTGGCTCGGCCTGTTTGGCGCGTTCAAGCTGGGTCTGAAGTCCAGCATGATCAGGTTCAAATTGTAGTGCAAATTGCACGTTTTTTTGCACATAATTATGACCGCAGTGAACGATTAAATCGCCATCAAGATCCTCAACAATATGACGAATTGTGTTGTGCAGTGTGTCGACATCGCCTCCAAGCTTGCAGTGTCCCACGCCACCTGCAAAAATCACATCTCCCAAAAACAGATGTCCTTCAACCTCATAGGCGATATGTCCCATGGTGTGTCCTGGTAATGCATGCACCTTGATGGTCGAGCCGCCGAAATCGAGCGTGTCTTTGCTCGTAATCGTGCGAGTTGCCTTGACTCCAGTCAGGTCTTCAATGCGTGCAGCTTCATCCTCTGGGACAACCACATCACAGGACGGAGCGTATTCGCGAAGCTCGGCGTTTCCTCCCACATGGTCGGGGTGCCAGTGGGTGTTGTAAATGGCCACCAGCTCCAGTCCCCTTTGCTCAAGCTCTTCTCTGGCGAGCGTGGCATCGATGGGGTCGATAAGAATGGCCTGGGTGTTATTATGGACAAGCATGTAGAAGAAATTGTCGGTCTTCTTGCTCGCCAAGGTAATGATATCTAACATAAAAGTTCCTTTATTTGACCCTGATCTTGTCGCCAGGTTGCAAGGTGTTGCTTCGTCTAAGTTTGGGGTTGAGTCGCTTGAGCTTCTTGACTGTGGTGCGGTGACGTCTGGCAATGGTCCAGAGCGATTGTCCTGGTCTGACCTTGTGGTAGCGACGCCCACTGCTTCTCTTGCGTCGTGCTGCGCGCTTGGCAATGGAGAGCTTCTTGAATTCATCACTGCCATACGCCACAACCTTGTAGCTTGATGCGTCGTGAATGGCGAGTGATTCAAACTCCTTGTCTGCATCAAGGTAGAGCTGGAGGTGCATGTCTTCGCGCAGCTTTGCTCCGATATCAACAGCGTTCCAGATGGCTATATCAGCAGGATTGAGGCCAAATGCTCGCGCAATATCCTCGACTTTATCGCCTGCCACGGTGGTGTAAATGTAGTGTTTTTTACTGTCGCCGTAGTCAAAGCTTGCTGCGGGAACAAGAACAACTTCGTGCTCTTTTTTGGTCTCAGCGGTGGGCTCTTTTTTCGTGCCTGGGATGATAATGAAATCGCCAGGAGTCATGCGCTCATTTTTATCTAAGCCGTTGATTGCACGAAGAATTCTCTTCTTGATCCCATAATGCTTTGAGAGCAAGGTCAAGGATTCTCCAAACTTGACCTCATGTGTAAAGAAGTCTTCTTCACTTGATGGTTTGGACACCTTGTCAAATGCCTTGATGAACGCCATCGACTTGCCCTTTGGAATCCTGAGCATGTAGGGCGTTTTGTTTGACATTGGCGGTGTGGCCGCACGTCTTAATTCGGGGTTGAGATCACGCAACTCCTTGACGTTTGATGAGATTGCCTGCGCAATCGTGCTCAACTTTGTGGGGTTTTCCACCTCAACCACATCATAGGACCATGACTTGTACTTGATGACGCCTTCAAGTCCAAAGATATCAGGGTTCTTGGCCATGAGCGCGACCGAGAGCACCTTGGGTACATAACGTCTTGTCTCATCATACATGCCACGCTGGCGTGCGATAAACCAGTAATCATTGGAGTTATGGCGATCAATCTCCTTGTTCATCAACCCTGGACCACCGTTGTAGGCTGCCAGCGCCAGTGGCCATGAGTTGTAACGATCATATTGCTTCTGCAAATACATCGCGGCTGCACGTGTCGCCTTGACGGGATCACGTCGCTCATCCACATAGCGGTCAATGCGCAAACCCATCGCCTCACCTGTGGTCTGAATGAACTGCCATACGCCCACGGCTGAAGCGTGGCTCTTGGCTGTCGGGCTAAACCCACTCTCGATCATCGCCACATAAATAAGATCCTCAGGGAGTCCTTCTTCCTTGAGTGTTTCGAGGATCATCTCCTCATAATACCCCATACGCCTGAGCCATCGCACAAGCGTTGGTTTTCCTCGCCCATCAAAGAAATCAAGGTAGGCGCGAATCTCTGGTTCAGAGGTTGGGACAGATTTCCCGAGCACGAGCGTGCGATCAAAGCGTGCCTTGACGGCAGGATGCTCACACAGCGCTGCGCCACGAGGGGCCGCTGTGGGCAATCCATGAAGTTCATGAATGACACCTGCTTCATAGCGTACCGACGCCATCACTCCACGGTAGGGTGCGAGTAACTCGGGGTTCCAGTTTTCACTGTCGAGCATCTTCACCTGGAGCGCTTCCTCTTCAAGCTTTTTGAGCTTATCAAGCTCCTCGTAGTCCTCGCTTGGTCCTTCCTCCAGATCTTCCTCTCCGTCCTCCTTGTCGCTGCTCTCTTCCTCCTCTTCCTGGGAGGTTGCGTCGGATTCGTCGTCTTGCTCTTGCGCAAATGCGGGGCGTGTCGATAACTGAAGGGCAAACATGCTTACAAGCAGTAACAGTGTGTATTTTGTAAACGTGGTTTGAGTGCGATTCGTGTGAGATATCATGAGCATATATCGATAAGCTGGTAAGGAATGCGGCAACAACTTCTCAAGGTTGCTGTAAAGATACGGCTTTTTTCGCCTGTACGTCCTGTGTTCTCCGGGTCCTGTTGTGAAATAGGCGGACCGAGCTCGGCGACAGGAGCTTATTTCAACAGAACCTAACACAACGCATTCGATCTTGGGAAGTTGTCTGGAACTTTGTGGGAGTAAAGTGCTCTGCACAAGTTGTTCAACTGTGTGTTAAGCTCGTGGTGCAGATACTCCTTATTTTTCCATGATGGTTAGTAATTTCATGTCCAGGTTTATACGTTCGTCACTTTCAAGGCTAGCTCCTGTGGTCGTTGTGCTTGCGCTCTCTTCGCTTGTGTATGCACAGAGTGAGGGTAGGCCACTTCATGAATACTTTCAGTCACCTGCAAGTTATGATGACTTGCGCAAAGCTCCTGATGGTACGACCGCTGCACCACTTAATAATGAACTGCCGCCATCTCAAAAACCTTCCAGAACACCTGGTGATCCTCCTCCCTTGACGCTTGCGTCTTCGGATGATGAACCTATCCTTGCCAAGGATGGGCCAAAGAGCGCTGAAGAGATGCCTGCACCCCAGGGAGGGCTTGATCCATTCTCTGCTGAAAACTCTCTTGATTCACAAACCGACAAGGTTGATGAGCTCAACTATTATTCAAGCTTTGACCCAAGCGTCATCCCCTACAAGAGAGGCGTGGCCCAGAACAGCGTGCGATATGCTGATGGGCAGTACATCTTCTCGGTCGATGCTGGCCGACTCAGGCAGGTTAACGTCGAGGAGGGGGCATCTTCGACCTCCTCCGAAGACACCTTCTGGGGAACATTCTTGCTCAAGGCAGAATCAGGCGTCTACCTCCCTGTGCCAAGCGTGTCCGCGTCACAACGTATCCTCGAAATCAAGAGCGAACCTGCCGTGCCTGTGGAGGTCTTTCGCGACAGGGCTGA
Source organism: uncultured Pseudomonadota bacterium (assembly GCA_950059285.1). Classification (GTDB taxonomy): domain Bacteria; phylum Myxococcota_A; class Bradymonadia; order Bradymonadales; family Bradymonadaceae; genus CATLTV01. The sequence continues at coordinate 4,587 of CATLTV010000190.1, forward strand.
CAACTACATGCTTCGTATTGCACACAACGGACTTGTGCGTGTGAATATGAAGATCGCCGCTCCCAATGCTTACTTTACCTCTGACTTTTCGTCGACATCGTGGAGTTCGCTTGATGCGTCGCAAGTGATTGAACTTCCTGGTGAAGCGCGTCGTCAAGCCAGCCGTGTGTTGGCCGAAATTGGCGTTGGACGCACCATGTCACCACGCAATGCATTGATGGAATTGATCATGTACTTCAGGGGCTTTGAAGGAAAACCCCTTGATGTATCCTCTCTTGCCAACGGTGACCTGTATTATCAAATCTCAATGGCGCAAACAGGCGTGTGTCGACACCGCAGCTTTGCCTTTGTGGTGACCGCATCAGCGCTCGGAATCCCCACTCGCTATGTCTACAACGAAGCACACGCTTTTGTAGAGGTATTGTGGCCAGGTGTGGGATGGCGTCGCATTGACCTCGGAGGTGCAGCGCAAGACATTGAGCAACATTCCGCTCAGGATAACAATCAGCGAGTTCATGATCCTGGCAAACAGGATAACCTCCCTCAACCCGAGGCATTTATCTCCGAACTGGAGCGCTTTGCTGAACAGCAAGAGGAACGTCGCCAGCAAGAGAATGAAGAGCTTTCAGGGGATGGCACAAATGGGGGCTTTGATATTGAAGATGGCCCCATGAACGCGATGGCTGACACTGAGTCTGATATGGATAATCCATTTATTAATCAGGATGATAACATCACTTCAGATGATGACCCTGAAGATATATCATTCCTTGATCCTACATCCACGGATGATCCTTCACTCGTGCCTGAAGATGTACGCGCGCAGGCAGTGATTCAGCTTGGAGAGATGTCCACTACATTACGGCGCGGACAGTCCTTCAAGATCTCGGGCTCGCTTTACAACGAAGCCCAGCGCACACAGGGGCTTGCCAATCAGAAGGTGCGTATCATCCTTGTGTCGCCATCCTCCTCGTCGACCTCCAATGGTCGTGAGATCGGCACCCTGAACACCAATGCTCAGGGTCGCTTTGATGGAGAAGTCACCATTCCACGCACGCTCCCCTTTGGGCGATGGTCCTTGTTTGTCATCTTTGATGGAGACGCACAGTACAAACCTGCGCAGTCACGTTGAGCTTTCACGCTGTAGGCGACGCAAAAGAGAGGGGCGTTGGGGGCGAAAATTTACGCCGTAAATTTTCGCCCCCAACGCCCCTCTCTTTTGCTCATCATATCAAAAAAGCGCAGCGCATTTGTAGTGCATCAGCCAGGAGGTAGAATAAAGAGCCCCTTGATACTGTCCTCACATGGTGGCCTGAAGCATATGTCATGCTCTGATGATGCTTCCTGTATGTTTTGTGAGCACCTGCTGTAAATGTAGCGTCCAGGTCGTGAAGTGACATCTTACGAATGTATCACAAGAGCAGGATAAAAAAGGGCGGGAGGGGCGGCCAAAAATCGAAGATTTTTGGCCGCCCCTCCCGCCCTTTTTTATCTGCATTTTAGAATTTTAAAATGTATCAGGCAACATTGATACCAAGGATGGAGCGAAGCTCGACGTACTCCTCTGAGATTGCAAACTCGCAGAGTGCGTTCATGCGATCCTGTACGGTGCGCTTGCTGATGCGTTGTGCCTCGTTGTTGAGGTAGTCCTCACAGACTTTGAGGTCATCACAGAAGATGAAGCCTGCGCGGTTGGCGCTGTCTTCTACGGCCTCTCTCCATGCGTCGATGTCAGCATCCTGACCGTTTTGTGTGAGGTTTTTGACCGAGGCGCGCAATCTGTCGAGCTTGTTGTTGCTGACGCCTTTTTGCATCGTCTTGTACGCAGAGCTAAGCGTGTTATCCAGTGGGATTTCAAACTCACTTGGGAAGGCGAGCATTTTACTCAACACGTAGTATGCCTGAAGGTCAGTGGGGCGGATGGCGACAAGATAGAAGGAGGAGAGGAACAGGAAGAGCTGCTTGCCGATAATGAAGGCAACTTGTTTTTCCTGACCCGAGCCAAGCAAGCTGTCACCAACGATCATGCCATCGGGTACGAGAGCACCGTTGATAAGACCATTCTGGTCATGTTTACGCCAGATCTGAGGAAGCTCAGGGTACTGGAGAAGTTCACCGATGCTTCTGTAGATGTTGTTGAACGTGAGCTGCTCGCTGATTTTAATGCGGTCGCGCTTTCCAAGTCCATGCTTCTGACGTGTTTGACCTGCCCATTCAGCAAGAGGTTCCTTGATGGCATCAAAGACGCGCGACACGTGTGCATCAAGTCGTGGATGCAAGACGTAACGCTTGAGCAGCTCCTGTGTCAGGGGTTGCTTGGGAGCCTTGTAAATGGGCTTCTGGAAGCGCTCCACAAACGCGCTGGCCTTGTCGTCGAGCACAGCGCCACGATAGGCGAGGGCGCGGAAGATGCAGTACGCTTGATCAACCTCTTTTTTGCGCAGGTAGATACGACCGATGCGATCAAGCAGCGCGTCGTTGTTGGGATTCAAGATGCGCAACGCCTTGAGGTGTGCCAGCGCGTTGTCATAGAAGTCAGGATCTTTTTCACCAAGTTGTGCGACCTTCTCGTGAAGCTCCACAGACTGTGGGAGGAGCTGGCTTGCCTGATCAAAGGCGATCAACGCTTCTCGTTTGTTATCAAGGTGGTTGAGGTAAAGCTCACCAAGCTTTTGCCACAGCACAGTCAAGACGTTGTTATCCACGGGGTCTTGTTTTTTGAGCGCGGCGATGAGGTTGATGTACGCCTGTTTAAGGCCTTCCCAGTCTTTGGTGTCGACGAGGATCGAGGTCACGATCTTGAACGCATCAAGGCGAGATGGGTCGAGGTCGAGCGCCTTCTTGAACCCACCAAGAGCCTTTTCGGGCTCCCAGAGTTGATCGCGCGCAATCAAACTTGCCTTGATCAGCCACTCAGCCTCTTCCTCGGGGGCCTGGCTCATACGGCTGAGCGTGAAGTATGCGCGTGAGACCTTGCGCCACTCTTGTTGCTGTGTGGCGAGCTGAGCGATGCGCTCAACGCTCATACGGTTGTTTTCATCCTCGTGAAGCGCCTGCTCATACATGTCAATGGCGCGGAGAGGATCGTTAAAGCGCTCTGCAAAGTCATCACCCAGTGCGATCATGGCGTTTGAACGCGCAGGCGCATCGGGGAGTGACTGAATAAAACGTTTGCGAACCTCAATGACATCACCAGGGTTCTCGCTTTGTGACGCGATGTTCAGCAGACCCTGAAGAGCTTGCATGTTGCCTGGAGATTCCTCCAGAGCCTTCTCATAAGAAATGCGTGCTTTGTTGGGTTTATCACTGTGCTCATAACACTCGCCCATCTGGACGTAGAGCTGCACAAGCTCCGCATGTTCAAGGTTACGCTTGTGGTACAACAACACGGACTGCAAGACGCGGATCGCGTCCTTGGTGCGATCGTGAATCAGGAGCAATGCTGCATAAGGCATCAGCAATGGCAGCTCGCGAGGATCGTACTTATAGGCCGCCTCGTAGGCTTTTAATGCGACATCATCTTCACCTGTCTTGTGGGCCATGTCTCCCAGGGTACGGTAGAGCCAGACGTTGTCAGGTACATGTCGTGTCGTATCGGGAAAGCGTGAGATTTGTTCGAGAATTTGGCGAGCTTCAAAGAACTCGTTACGCTCAATGATGGCCATAATCTGGGGGCGTACATTGGCGAAGTCGAGCAGAGAATCACTCTTGGACTGCTCGGGTTCGTGCTCCACCGCTTCTTCTTGTACGTGGTCTTCAGATGGGGGTTCTTCGTCAGGCTGGACGCTCTGTTCCGAAGGCTGCTCAGGATCGATAGATATTTGTTCATCCACGGGGGCTCCGGCGAGTTCCTCGTGGTGATCTTCAAGCGCTCTGTCCTGTTCTTGCGTCATGGTGCTCGGTGCTCCTTCACTGGATCATGTGAGCTCTCGTCAAATCACAACAATGAACCTGAAGCGTTCATGCTGACAAACACCGTGTGTGGACATGTTCTTTTGATGTCCTGGCATCAGGTTCGAGGGTTGTTGGTAGGTTTTGAGAGAGCTCTGATATCAATCGCATTGGTCAATATAGAAAGCCTACCCATCTTGATGTGGTTTGCATCTTACATGCTCATGCCACAGTCACAAAGACACTTGTGACTAAAAAACCAGATTCTCATCAAGAACCATGGTCAATTAAAAATCAAAGAGCTTGAACTGAATGCGCGTGACCTTTCCCTCTGTGACGGTAAACCTTTTTACAGGCGTCTTTTTCCCGTCCTTCATGACATACGCAGAGTGCGCTCCAGGCGTAAGCATGAACTTTCGCTTGCTGGTTTTTTTCCCGTTCATATAAAGGTCGCCATAGGGAATGACAACGACGCGCACTTCCTGTTTGTCCACGCTCACAGGTTTTGTCTCGGGCACACGTTCCTTCTCTTCCTTTGGCTCCTCCACATGACTTGCTACAGGTGTGGTTTGTTCCTCGGGCGGTGCATCCTTTTTGGCAGTGGGTTTATCTGCTCCTGCCACGCTCTTGGATGCTGTGGCACGGTTGCTCTCCTTGCGTCTAAGCTCCTGTGTTGCGCTTGCCAGGGCTGAAGAGATCTGCGAGGTTGCCTTGTTGTGTGCGCCTAAAAGGTCAACGTGTTCAGGTTGTTCTGGTTTTTCTGTTGGCGCATCCTCGGTGGTGGTGGTCTCGGTGGTCGCTGTATCAACCTTTGCGACAGGGGGAGTGACTTCGTCCTCTTGTTGTGATTGCTTGATGGTGTAAACCACACCAAAGACACCAAACAAGACGAGCATGGAGGTGACGAGTAAGACCACAAGAAGGGCTAGCCTTAACGATGAGCGTGACTTATCAGGTGCGGCGCCTCCTTCCATGGTCGCGGTGCTGTCTCGCCAGCCTGTGTTTGGACCTTGTGCATGTGCGACCTGAGCTGTGGCATTTGGTTTCTGTTGTGGTTCAGGCGTCAGAACTCCTGCCACGGTTTCGTCCTGATTGGTGCTGATGTGTGGCTGGATGCCGCCATCGATCGCTTCTGTTTTGGTCGTGCCAAATGCCTTGCGACCATGTTGGACCGTTTCAACTCTGTCACGTCGTGGCTCAATGGGAACCTGTGTGACCCCATAGACCTCGGGCTCATCTGTGAACTTTGGGCTCAGGACATCCTCGCTCTCTTTGCGAAACGGGATGGGTGTTGTGGCCTCAATATGAGGCAAAATCATGGTGTCGTGTTGGACATGCGCATTGGACCCCAGCAACTTGTCGCGATCACAAACCGCTTGTAACGCGCGCGCAAACTCCAGGATCGAGGGGTAGCGATCCTCTTTCTCGCGTTGTAGTGCCCGCAAAAGCACGCGCTCAAAGTCATCGGAGACGTTGATCTTTGGATCATAATATCGCAGCGGCTTGGGTGGACCAGCCATGTGCTTGCCGATGACCTCCCATGTCTCCATGCCTTGATAAGGCGTGTGGCCAAGCAACATCTTGTAGATGCACATGCCGAGCGCGTACATATCTGTACGCCCATCCACAATGCCTCCCTCACGAATTTGTTCGGGAGCCATATATAGAGGTGTACCAATCATGGTGCCCGACTGCGTGAGCTGCATCTCACGCGTGCCCTCAAAGAGGTTATCGCCATGTGTAATCTTGGCGATCCCGAAGTCGATCACCTTGACGAAGTAGGGCTCGCCAGCCTGTCTGACGACCATGATATTATGTGGCTTGATATCGCGGTGTGTGATCGACTTGTCATGCGCATCCTGCAAACTCTTTGCAATTTGCTCCACGAGCTTCATCGTGACATTCAGGTCCAGGCGCTTTCTATCTTTGATGAGATCATTGAGGCTTTGACCCTCAAGATACTCCATGGCGATATAAAAGAGCCCCAGATTTTGGTCATGACCATAGTCATAAATGACCACTGTGTTGGGGTGGCGTAAGCTTGATGTCGCCTTGGCCTCTGCGCGAAAGCGCCCAATGACATTGTCCGCTTCAATAAACTTGGCGTGCAAGACTTTAAGCGCACATGGGCGCCCCATGGAGGTTTGTGTCGCGCGAAATACCGCGCCATAACCTCCCTGTCCCAGAAGCTTTTCGAGTCTGAATCGACCCCCGTCAAGCGCCGAGCCTTGTAGCTTCTCTAGCTCCAATGTGCTTCACTCCAAACAAGTCGTAGTTTTGTCCATCACACATCCTGAAGTACGGGACCTGTCTTACTCTGGTTAGCCCCTTTGCCTGTGCCAAACTTCTATGTGCGCTCTATGAGGTCTAGCAGAGCTTGCGGTCATTGTGAAGACTGCTGTTTTCTTTACGTTTCCTTTTGGGGTCGCTTTCTGCTACAGAGTTGGACTTGTTTGCTCGGTTTGTGACACTTACTTTTCATTCACGGCGCTCATGCTTGACAAACTCAAGGCTCCCATAGAACGACTCGGGGAAATGACGATCAATGCGATTGAGGAACTTGGCAAGATGGCCACACTCCTCTTCGAAACTGCGATCTGGGCTGTACGTCCTCCTTATCGTTTGCGTGTCATCATGCAGGCGCTTGAGTCTGTAGGCGTGGGGAGCCTCTTTATTGTCCTGTTCACAGGCCTGTTTACGGGGCTCGTGATGGCCTACCAGTCCATCTATGCGTTTGGTCTCTTTGGGGCCGAGACGCTCGTGGGTGGTACGGTCGCAGCAAGTGTGGTCCGTGAACTTGGTCCCGTGCTCACAGGTCTTATGGTCTCGGGCCGTACAGGTTCATCCATGACCACCGAACTTGGGACAATGCGTGTCACCGAGCAAATCGACGCCATGGCCGTCATGGCTGTCAACCCCGTGCAATACCTGGTCATGCCTCGTGTGCTCGCCACAATGCTCATGATGCCCTTGCTCGTCCTCCTGTTTAACTTTGTCGCAATCGCAGGTGCTTACGCCTTGAGCGTGGGTGTGATGAACATCGATCCTGGTATCTTTGTACAGAAAATCCGCGACTTCGTTGTGGCCAAAGACCTCTTGTTTAGCTGTATCAAGGCCGCTTGCTTTGGTCTGGCTATTGGTTTGATTGGTTGCTACAAAGGGTTCTACGCTTCTGGTGGCGCAAAAGGGGTCGGCGAGGCGACGACCTCCAGCGTGGTCACAAGCTCGATCGCTGTGCTTTTTATTGATTATATTCTTACTGTGTTCATGTACAGCACCTGAATCAAGGTCTGTTCATCCTCTCCTGGTGTGTGCCCATGAAAGACTTCATGACCCCCTTTAAAGTTGGATTGCTCGTCATCGTCAGTGTGTTGGCGGGCTTCTTCATGCTCACTCGCTTGACGAGCGATGGGGGCGGAGATAGCGGTGAGTACATCAAAGTCTACACCATGTTCAGCGATGCTACTGGCCTTGCCGAGCGCTCACGTGTCAGGCTGGCAGGTATTCCTGTCGGTGAAATCAGCAGCATCAGCCTTGATGGTGATAAGGCCCGCATTGAACTCCTCGTGCGCAAAGACCTCGACCTCAAACGTGGTACACCACCCGCCGAAGATGGCGGCGTCTGGACCAATGGCGCGATGGTGTCTCGTCGCTCTGCCAGTCTCATTGGTGATAACTTCCTCGAAATTACACCTGGTACGCAAGGTGAGTCCATTGCTGCGGGTGAGAGGATCTATAACGTCGATGAGGGCGCTGATGTGGAAGAGATCTTCCGCACGCTTGATAAGATTACCAAGGATATTGAACAGGTTACGAACTCGCTTTCGAACGTGTTTGGTGGGCCTGATGGTCAGAAAGGTCTTGAGCAAATCTTACGCGATTTGCAACGCATCCTCGCCGAAGTCGCAGCTTTTGTAGATACGGGCACGGACAAACTCGATGGTATCCTCACCGATGGTAAGGTGATCTCCGCCAATGTGCGTGAGATCTCCACCACGGCCAATGACTCCTTTGATGAAATTCTCTTTGAATCCAAGGTTGTGATGCGCGACGCCAAGGCGATTGTACGCAACGTGCGCGACATCGTCGGGCAGTCCTCGGGTGATGTGCAGGCAGGTCTTGGTTCGCTGTCGGGCACGCTCGTTCGACTCCAG
>CATLTV010000191.1 GCA_950059285.1 uncultured Pseudomonadota bacterium
CCCCTTTGATGTTCTGATCTGTTATGGCCTCAAAATCTGCTCTGCTGCACGTATACCGCTCATCAATGCACCATGCGCTGTCCCAGGATGATCTCGGTGTGTTGCCTCTCCTGCAAAATACAGCCGATCTAACACACTGCGCGCCATCGCATCATAAAAGAACCCCGCGCCTCCCACAGGCACGTAGGCATACGAACCAAGCGCATAATCATCCTCATGCCATCGCGTCACCGTCCAGGAATCCACGCGCGACACCGCATCTCCAAAACATGCCTCAAGATCGCTTAAAAACAGGTTTAGAATCTCCTCATCCTTGAGCTCCATCACTGGATCAACTCCTGCGACAAAACCCACCAACACTGGTGCTTTCACCACAGGCTCAAGGTTCAACACCCAGCCCGCGTGACGATATGGCGAGGATAACTTGCCAAAAATCTCCTCATCATCCCAAAATGCACGCTTGAAACGCACCGCAACCTTGTTCAATACCCCCACCCCCAAACCATCAATGGATGTACTCTTCTCATCGGGAAGCTCAGGCATAAAGCCCACTTTCCCCGACTTCAACACCCCAAGCGGCAATGTACAAACCACACGATCAGCCTCGTAACGCTCACCGTGTGTTGTCCAGACAACACACTGCTTTGCGCTGTAATCAACGCTCTTGACCTCGCGCTCGTAACGAATATCCAGATCGTCAGCGATCGCATTAATCAGCTCTTCATAACCTTGCTCAAAAAGATAATCACGCCCCTCAAATGGCTCGTCGTCTTCATAATATCGCAAGGTCAGCTTGCCCAGATCAATCCCCTCATCAAGACTCTTTGCATACAAAGTCCAGTCAAAAATCCTCATATCATTCAAATCGATACGAGTCTTACCTCGATCGAGATCCTGTGCCATGGCCGCTGCAACTGACAGGTCAGGGGTTGATTTGGGATGGCGATAACACAACCGCTCACACCATTCCTCCACCCATTCATAAAACGCACCGCCTTCTCTGGACTTTTCCTTCGAGAGCTTCCCCGAACCATCATAAAACGCAAAGCTGTCGTAATCCGTCTCGCGTAAAAAACAGCCATACCTCCTCGCCCAGTGCATCAACGGGTTGTGTCTATGTCCATGAATCCAGCTTGCACCAAGATCAACGGGCACGCCCAAGCTATGATCTGTGACACATCGACCTCCAGCTCTACTGCGAGCCTCCAAAATCACGACCTCTTCCCCTGCCCTGGTAAGCGTATGCGCGCACGCAAGCCCTGCCAGCCCTGCTCCAATCACAATGACCATGAACCCTCTCTCTCCTCGCTTTTTTGCACAGCAACCTGCGCGTCTTCCTCTGATTCCTGCACACTCTACACAATCACACGAGGGTTTGAAAAGCAGCCAGATCGTTCTTTAGCTTGCACACAACCACACCGTCACCGCCGCGAGCTTGCTCCTTTCTTGACCGCTTGTGCCGTAAGAGGATCCTCTGGCCATGCATGCTTTGGATAACGTGCCCTCAATTCCTTCCTCACCTCGGGATAGGTATTAATCCAAAAACTCTCAAGGTCTTGAGTCACTTGCGCAGGTCTGTAATTCGGGGCAAGCAAGTGACACATCAACGCAACCTCTCCACCAAGAATCGTTGGCGAACGCTGCCAACCAAACACCTCCTGAATCCTGACTGCCAACACAGGCGGCGTATCCACGCCCTCATAATCAATCCTCATATGACTTCCCGAAGGTACCTCGATCCTCGCAGGAACAAGCTCATCAAGCGCCTGGCGTTGATCATACTGCATTGAACCCATCAACAAGCTCTTCAATCCCTTTCTACGCAAATCAGATACGCCCTTGCACCCCCAACACCACTGCAACAACAACTGCATCGTGGTCTCATCACGCTCCACATCCTCAACCCTCAAGTCAGGCAGCCCCAAATCAGGACGATGACAACGTAACATCTCCACTCGATACAACAGCTGAAGCTCATCCTTGTCAGGATTAAACGCTCGCACCAGGTCCCTGCTCACAACTTCGGACATCGCACGCGCAAGCTCCTCATCCCCCACATGCCCCTTTAAACTCACGGGCATACTGGACAAAAAGAGGCCATCAAAGCGCGCGATCTTCTGCGCAGAAAAACGCTCCTTTCCCCAGTCAAACTCCACCTCCACGCGCTCTTCAAAACGTTCAGGACATGCCTCCATCAACAACGCCTCCGACACGGGCTCTGCAAGTCGAATTATCCCTCGCTGACTTACCCCTGATGTCTGATCTCGTTGATACACCTTCCTCACACCAGCGCTGTACAATGCCACTAACCAGGTCGATGCCTGCGCCCTGCTCTCACGCGCAAGCGTCAATACATGCCCACCCACCATGATATAGTCAGCCCCCTCCCCACTCTGCTGATGAAGACACACGCGATCGGGATAACCCGCCAATACACAACGCGCAAATGCCTCTTCAGGTGAATCGTTGCCCTGACGGATCGCACCAGAAAAGTCAGACTTAAACCGTTGCAATGAATCAGATATTTGCCTCACAACTTGCTGTACACGATAGAACGATCCTCCCAAAACCCTTGACCCTTCACGCATATAACGCTGCATCGCAAACCACAGATCAGACTCCTCTCGTGCAGCTCGGCCAGACAACGAGGACCACGCATCCTCCGAGAGCAACGCAACCGCCACAGAAACCTCGCGTTCAAGACCACACTCAAGCGCCCTGAACAACATACATGATAGCCTTGGGTGCAAGGGCAATTGCCGCGCCGCCTTCCCAAGCGTAGTGAGTTGAAATGTACTGGAATCCACAAGACCAAGCTGCCTTAACAACTTCACAGATGCCCTGATACGCGCACCAGAAGGAGACTCAAACCAGTTGAACTCCTCGGGGTCCTGACCACTCCACGCGATGACCTCAAGTAACACAGGCAACAAGTCCACACGCTTGATCTCGGGCTCAGTCTCACCCGCCTTCATGTCTTGCTCCACGTCACTCCACAACCGCACCGCTCGCCCTGGCCTCACACGCCCCGCACGACCCGCACGCTGCTCGGCAGAGTCCCTGGCAACAGGAACCTCCACCAACCGATCAAGCCCACTCATCACATCGGAGCGCATCTGCTTTACAAGCCCACTGTCAATGACAGTCGTCACCCCCTCCACGGTCAATGAAGTCTCGGCAATATTGGTCGAGACAATCACACGACGCCTTGAGTCACTGGATTCAATCGCCTTGCTCTGCTCATCAAGGCTCAAACTGCCATACAACGGAAACAGCTCAAAACCATGACGTTGAGACAGTGGCGTAAGCACTTCTATCGTCTGCTGAATTTGACGCGCACCAGGCATAAACACGAGCGCATCCTGCTCGTTGGAGTCTGTAGCGAACTCCGACACCACATCATAAACCCCTGAATATATATCGTTTTTTGACGGTTTATAAATCACATCAACAGGAAAGGTTCGACCTTTGCTCGTCACCGCAGGAGCATCCAGATAACGCACCAAGAGCTCCATCTGCAATGTCGCACTCATCACCACAAGCTTGAGTTCTGGCCTTACCTGACGCACCTCATGCAGCATCGCCAACGAAAGATCCGCATGTACGCTGCGCTCATGAAACTCATCCAGAATCACACAATCCACATCTTCAAGCAGAGGGTCCTGCTGAAGACGCCTTAACAGCAAACCTTCAGTCACAATCTCCACGCGTGTTGATGCTGATATCTTTCTGTCAAAGCGCACCGCATAGCCAATCTCATCGCCAATGCGCTGACCACGCTCACTGGCAATTCGCATCGCCACCGACTTCGCCGCCACCCTGCGCGGCTCCAACATGATGATTTTTTGCTCACACAGACCCGAATCAAGAATACCTGGTGGCACTCGTGTCGACTTACCTGCGCCAGGTGGAGCCTGAAGCACAGCGACGCCGTGCTCTCGCAGGACATCAATTAATTCTGGGAGGACAGCATCGACAGGGAGGGATTTAATCATGGCACCTGAGGTTCAACTAAAAGAGGGAGTGGCCTTGTGCAGCGCGCTGCAAGGGTTCAAGGTCTGGCACAATAATCTTCTTTTGTGCAGGGAGAATAAGCTCTCGCGTCAGAAATGCCCTGAGAGGTTGCTCCATGGATGACTTATCAAGCCCCATCGCACGCGACAGGGTCTGCGCGTTTGGCGAGATCGGCAACACCACTTGCGATGAGTCATCGCGCAGAGATTTTCGCTCTTCTGCCCAACAAATCAAGGACTTGGCAAGCCTTACTACAGGAGGCGTGTAGAGCAATGAACCAAGCGGCAAGCTCACGCTGGAGTTAGACATCACACGTGGTCTTGGCAAGCGCGTGGTGGCAAAAGAAACCTTCGACACATGAGGCAACACAAGCGACTCAAAACGCTCGCGAGGTAACACAGCAAGCGTCACAGGATCGACAGCCTGCAAAAACATCTGAGGATCATCCACGCTCGTGTCCAGCTCCTTGAGCGGCCCAAACAGATCGCCTGGAGCAAGCTTCCAGCTCCCACCACTGACAGCAGAGGACACCACCTTCACATGGCCAGAAAGCACCATGTAGACCTGATCCAGCTTACGTTGCTGCTCCAACACGGCAGCATGGCCCCAGCGCTCAAGACGAGCCTCCTGGGTCAATGTTTCAAGGACCTGTTTAGAGAGCTGCTTTGTTAATGCAAGCTTCTGAATATACCACAACTCGGGGGTGCTGATGCTCAAGGATCATCCTCTCATTCAAAGGTTCATATCACACTGGGCAAAACCTAAGGATGATACTGCACCACGTCAACTCAGCATAAGCTCCTTTATACCATGAGCCAGGAAGGCGCTCTCATAATCCTTGAAATTCACAAGTGATTTAAACCCATGAGCCCCCATATTAAGACGCTCTACCAAGGGCAAATTGTAGTTCTCTACCAGAAACTTCAAGCTCTCCTCGGTCAAACGTGTGCTTCCCATCGCAAGCGACTTCAGCCGCTTCAAACGGCCTGAGCCGACCAACATCTTGAACCCTTCATCCGTGATAGCATTCCCATGCAACACCAATGTCTCCAGGTTCTCAAGCCATGGTGCCTTCACAAGCTCCGAGATTTCATCCACGCCGATGCCACAACGGTACAACCCAAGAAATCTGAGGTTATTCAGGTGTGGTGCCCCTGCCAGAGCCGCCACGCCATCACTGTCTAATGCCGCGCCCTCAAGGTTCAAGACCTCCAGAGCGCTCGAAAATTCAGGGTGACGCGCAATGATATGGGCAGCTTTTGAACTGATTGCATTACATTGTAATCCAAGCAAAACTATCCCCTTTCCAAGCTCACTTTGAGCCAGAATATCCACACCTTTATCACTGAGCTGACAGCGGCCAAGATTGAGCTCCTTCACCGAACTCAAACACGAACATCGTGCAAGCTCCTTTAACCCCTCATCCTTCAAGTCATTGTGATAAATTGATATTTCTTTCAAACCATGCAAGTTTGCCCCAGGCGACAGTGATAGAAACTTGCCGTCGATATCGTTGTTGCCAAGACTCAACACCTCCAAACCTTCAAATGGTGTTGAAGAGAAGATCATCTGCAACCCCTGATGAGACAAACGCCCTGACGTAATGCCCAGCGTCTTGAGGTGAGAGAGCGTCTTTGATTCTGCCAGATGCCGCACTCCAGCATCCGAGATTTTGCAGTAATTTAAAGTCAGCGTCTCAAGGTGTTGCAGTGTGTTTGATGTTGCAATCACACCACAACCATCATCCCCAAAATACCCACCAGACACATCCAGTTCGGTCAACGAACTCAACACAGGCGATTGTGCAAACAAAGACAGATCATCAAGCTGAAGGTGACGCATTTGCAGGGATTTCAGAGAGTTCAAGGGGCTCGCCTGACTCAGGTCCTCCTCAAGCGCATCACGCTCCTTTCCTCTGGGAAGTTCCAGCCCAAGGTGCTCCACATTCTCAAGCACGGACGATGCAAAGAGGTCAGGTTCGTAATCAAGCTTCTCAATGATATTCACCAGAGGCCAGAGCACATGCGTGGACCACTTCTGATTTTTATAATTAATCCAACCTTTTGCAGCAGGCCTCTCCAGAGGTTCATGACGAAAAATACTCTGTAAGTAAGGGAACGCGACCGCATGCAAGTCATCAACAGGCCAGTCCGTCAGCGCACTGGAAATCGCAGACCAACGTCGTGATAAGGGGAGTGAGTGTGCTGCGCTGCGTAACTCGCTTAATAATTCGTCTGTATCTGACATGATTTACACCAACAGGTTCAGGGAGCTTAACGCCTCCGACTTGTGCAACAGCTCCAGGCTCTGTTCATCAAAATCATTGCCACGAATATCAAGCGTCTCCAGATCCTTAAACGCATCTGTAGACGCAAGTAGTCGCGCACCATCCGAACCGAGCTTGTTGCCTGCAAGACTCAAAAACTTCAATGACTTGAGTTTAAACGCATTCAGAAAACGCTCAAGCCCATCCACACTCATACCGATCTTGAAGATCTCCAGAAAATCGAGGTGTTGCATGTGCTCGGAGCTCACGATTGCTACAGGACCATCGTCACCAATGGGATTCTCACTGAGAATTAAACGCTTTAATTGTGTGATATGCGGAGACTGCGCGAGTTCGACTACAGAGCGTGAGGTCAGATGCGAGAACCTGAAGTTCACATCCTCCAGGTTACTCATATGTTGCGAGCGCGCCATGGTGAGTAACACATCATCCGTGATGTTGTTATTGCTTAACTGAAGGTACTTCAGACTGGAGAAAGTCTCAGATTCTCCAATCACTTGCGCATCACCACGCAGCCAGCAAAATGCAAGCGACAGGTGCGTGAGATTATGAAGATGTGGGGAGTGTGCAAGGTATGTGATTCCCTTGCTCTGTAGCGCGCCATTATCCAGATAGAGATGACGTAAATTCTTCACGTTGGGCGACTCGGCGATTGCCTTGGCCTCGGAGTGCGTGAATCGAACTCGACCGACTAACGCCTTGAAGTGCTGCACTTCATCGTATTTCAACAAGGTGCGAAATGCCCTCTTGTTCTGTATTGCCAGGGTGTTGGCAAGTTGGAACGCAGGTTTGAAAGACCAGGTTCTCGGCGCATAGGAAAACCAATCCTGACTCGCATCGCGTCGGTAGAACGCGCTTCGTGCGTCCTCATCGGCAAAAATATCGTGCAGATAAGGGATGACAACCTGCGTCAAGTGCTCCTCTGGCCAGGTTGTCAACATCGGGACCAACACATGCCACCGATATTCGCCTGTGGCATCATGAATTACGCTCCTGAGTTCACCAAACAGCTCATCTGTATGTTGCTCCATAACACCATCAATACACAGCATCAGATGACCAGGGAAGGCAGGCGAGCGGGGCTTGCCGCCCCGCTCGCCTGCCTTCCCTGGTCATCGATTTTCTTGAACGCGAAAGATGACCTCTTGTTTCATCTGGATATGTTTATCCACGACCTTGAGCATTTGCACGAGCGCCTGTCGGTGAGAGTCATCGGATACATGTTGAATAGCACCCGCTATCTTACCACGAACGGAGTGAGTTGCCTTGTAAAGATTCTGTGCTGATGGCTCAACGACGGAAGACGATATCGATGGCGCACATACATTAGGCGTTCCCTTTGCATCTGCCACGAGCTGAATTGGAGCAAGCAATTCGGCCATCAATGGAGCCACGTCGTTGTCCACACGAGGAGCATCTTCGCGCGCCGAGATCGCCTTACGCAAACCCTTAACTTGTTCAACTTGTTGATCATTCCATGGCATACCCTGAGCTGAACGTGGGGAGTTGGATACAGATTGACTCATGATTGTTTCTCTCTCCAGATGCGCGCTGCGATGTCATCCATCGCCGCGCTTTGTTTGCGTTTCTTGAGCGTATCTTGCTCTTCTTTCCACTGCTTCTGATGGGCCAGAACAGCCTCCAACTCAGTGGCAGCCTCGATAAGAGTTTTTCGGGCACGGGTGACTAATTGTTGCGCCGAGACCACATTTTCCTGAGCTTTCCTGATCTCATCCTCGATCAACGCCTCATCAGCCTTTAGCCCTCTGAGGTAGTTTTGTGCCTGATACATGCTTCCAACCAGAGCGCCTGGCTGGGCAGCCTCGGCATCATACTTCTCGCGCAACATGCGCCTCTTATCCTTCGCTTGTGCGAGCTTGGACTGCAACGCCACAACCTCTTGCTTGGCCGCTGAAAGCCCTGCGACACAACGCGCAAGATCATCCTCGGCCTCCTTTTTACTGCCCTCACGTAACTCGAGCAGGACCTGTAACTCATAACCTTGTGATGACATACGCCCCCCTACTGCTAACCAAAGATATCAAGCATCATATCAAGCGTCTCATCCAGCGATGTCTGCTCCTCAAGACCTTGCTTGAGGATAGATTCAAGCTCCTCAATAAGATCCATGGCATAGTCCACTTTCTCGTCGGAACCATACTGATATGCACCAAGACTGATCAAATCACGCTTGGACTCATACGTTGAGAGCACCTCTCTGAACTGTGCTGCTGCCTCCTTGTGCTCATTTGAGACCACCGCATTCATGACACGGGACAATGAAGGAAGCACATCGATTGCAGGCCAGTGATTGCGTGTTGCAAGCTTGCGGTTAAGCAGGATGTGTCCATCGACAATACCACGCACTTCATCCGCGATGGGCTCCTCCATATCTCCGCCTGCAACAAGGACCGTATACAGCGCAGTGATCGAACCCTTTGAGGAATTACCAGTTCTTTCAAGGAGTTTGGGCAACATACTAAACACACTTGGTGGATAACCTTGCCTTGCAGGAGGCTCCCCAGCAGCGAGCCCAACCTCGCGCTGTGCACGAGCAAAACGTGTCACGGAGTCCATCATCATCAACACATTCTTACCCTGATCACGAAACCATTCAGCGATCGCTGTAGCCACATACGCAGACTTCAATCGCACAAGACTTGGCGCATCTGATGTCGCACACACCACAACAGCGCGCTTGAGGCCATCGCCCCCAAGCACCTCCTCAAGGAAGTCCTTGACCTCTCGACCACGTTCACCAATCAGGCTGATGATAATCACCTCGGCATCTGATCCCTTGGCGATTTGACCCATGAGCGTGGACTTCCCCACACCAGAACCAGCAAAGAGACCGATGCGCTGCCCCACCCCAACCGTGAGAAGACCATCAATGGCGCGAATCCCCATGGAAAGTGGTGCGGTGATCCTCTCTCGCTCCATGGGATCTGGTGGCGTACGTGCAATTGACCACTCCTCAAATCCCTCCCCAACAAGTGGAGGTCCACCATCAATGGGCTCTCCGATACCATTTAACACGCGGCCAAGAAGCCCCTCGCCACAAGGAATGGAGAGCGGCCTGCCTGTCGCCTCAACCTCTGAATTTGGCCCGATGCCATCCACTTCACCAAGCGGCATAAGCACTGACAATTCATCTTTAAAACCAACCACTTCAGCAAGTTTACTATCACCATTACCACATTCAATCTTGACGAGGTCGCCCACCTTTGCCTCGGGGACACTTGCCTTGACAACAAGCCCTGTCACCTCGCGGACACGCCCTTTTACGGACACGGGCGGCGCCTTATCAAGACGCCCCAGCAGATGTGAAAAATCTCGTTTTGAAGATGAGTGAGTACTCATTGTGTCAGCGCTCCCTTGATGTTCTCGATTTTGGTCACAAGACGGGCATCCACACGCCCTGCCTCGGTATCAATCACGCAGTCGCCAGGCGCAAGTTGTGAGTCCTCCTCAAAGAACAACGCCGTGGTCTCCACGCTCTGCGCAAGCTCCTGATACCATCCCTCCACAGCAGAGAGTGAATCGGGGTGCACTCTGACGATGATCTGGCGCTTGTCACGCACGCTATCAAGACCAAGACTTCCTTTGATGATTGACTTTAATGTCTCGGGCTCCACGCTCAGGCGCTGGTGCACGATACGTTCTGCGACGTGCATGGCGAGATTAATAATATCTTGCTCGGCATCCTGAAGAAGCCTGTCATATTCACAA
The DNA here is from genome assembly GCA_950059285.1 of uncultured Pseudomonadota bacterium. GTDB lineage: Bacteria > Myxococcota_A > Bradymonadia > Bradymonadales > Bradymonadaceae > CATLTV01. The sequence continues at coordinate 10,031 of CATLTV010000191.1, forward strand.
CGAGCGCGCTCAAGGTGGGTCAGCATCTCGGCCAGCACCTCCTGCTTTGCCTCCTCGCGAGCTTGTTGGCGAATTGCATCGGCCTCCTGCCTGGCATCCTCAATCACCTGTCGTGCAAGCTCTTCTGAGGAGTTCAAGCGGTCCTGGACCTGGCGGACATGGCGCAGTACATCACGCTTGACGAGTCTTGGAGAGTGCTCCGCAGAGAACAGCTCTCGGATCGGTACGGCACTCTGAGCGTCAAGCTTGAGGATGGTAGGAAACCCTTGCGATGCGTCGTCCTGATGGTCTTCTGATTTAGTCATGCGTATCATCCACGTGTTGAATAAGGTGTTCGATCATCGATTCAATGGCGTGTGCAGCCATGGGCTCAAGACCACGTCGAGAGGAGACACGATGCTGCTCCACAAAGCGGTGCATATCCAGGCTATACGGGTGTGGCAAGGAGGTCGAAAGCTTGAGCGCTCGTGAGGCAAGACGTCGACCTGCGGCGACCGCAAACGTATACAAACCAAGTGAGGTAAGCTTTTGTTCTGACGTGTAATTTTCTCGTTTCCCGAGCACCACGAGCACTTCATCCACACGCTTTAAAAACAGTGGCTCCATGGTGATATCAGACTTCATCATGTCCATGACCATCACGCGGCGGTCCTGAGGGAGCGCGTGTATTTGCCTTGCGACTCGACGGCGATCTTGCTCACGAAGCGACATCGCATAAAGCATGTAACCAAGACGCTCGGCAAAACGAATAAGCTCATCGGGCGACCATGTATAAAAGTGAGCCAGATCAAAAGAGGAGGATTCTTGCTCTTCTTCAGGCAACAGGTCTGAGCGTGCCACACCAAGGCGAAGTTCCTTACCGAGGACTTCAGCACATACATCAAGCGTATGCATTGAGGGGAGCTCGGGGACGAGAGGATCATCCTGATGCAAGGCGAGGTTGATGACTCTGGCCCATCGAGGATCAAGGTGCGATTGATGGAGCCTGGCAGATGATGCATCAAGGGAGGACAGCACCTGTAAAGGTTGTTGCTGTTCATCCTGCTGACGCCATGTCGAGAGAACCTCGGAGAGCTCTTCTTCAGGACACTCACTGACCGCATCGATCATCGATTCAATCGCAGTCCTTGATTGCGGTTCTAACCGCTGAATCAAGGACTTTAATGCGGTGAGATCTTGCTGCGCCCCAAAGCTCAGGAGCGCAGCTTCAATCGCATTTAATCCAGCTCTGTTCATCAGGACACCTCACCGCCAGCCACGCCGCCACGACGACGCATCAACAGGAAGGCGATCACAACGCCCATCATGATCATGGCGAGGCTCATCAATCCAAGGATAAGCTGCATCCAGGTCTTGCTTTGTGGCGCAACCGAGATGGGCCCAACCTGAGCAAATCGTGGTGAGGCAATGTTTTCTGAAGGAGCAGCCTCAGCCGTCTGAATCACAGAAACATTTTCTTTTTCAAGAGCTTCCACACCACCAGACACAAGAGTTTTGACCTGTTCATCATCAAGCGGAGGAGCAGGTTGTTCCTTGTTTTGTCTGTATTTGATCAGCACGCTGGCCTTGGGCTTTTCAAGCACCTGATTGGGCATCGGAACTCTGGGCTTATCAGGCAGTACGAGGTTGACCTGTGCATCCACGACACGATCCACGGACAGAAGCGCGCGGCGCAGCTCCTGAGAGGTCGAGAACTGGAGCAAGATACGCTCTTCGCTGCTTGTTGGGATCAGCCCCGATGAGGGGTAGTGCTCATCAAACCCTTTGACCGCAGGTCGAGGTAAGCCTTGTGACTTGAGCACCCTCCAGGCGTCCACCTTGTCGGCGTCTGCCACGGTGAGCAACCATGTTGCCTCACCATTGGGGTCAGGCGCTTTTTCAGCGGCGATGCCCTTCTGTTCAAGCGCGACAATCATTTCATTGGCGCTCTTTTCATCAAGGTCATGATAAATTTCAGCGCTACATCCAAAGAATAGCACCATGAATGCGATAAGAATCGTGTATTTCAAGATCGTTGACATTGGAGTTCCCCCAGGCGTTTAGACTTGTGTGTTCATGATTTGTTTGACGCCACCAGTGGCCTTGTCCACCACCTTGCTGGCGAGGTCAATTTTCTGACCATAACTATAGATCAGGGCCTGGAGTTGCAAGAGTTCTTCTTGCTTGAGCACCTTCCCATCCGTACATTTTTGCATCATGTTATTGATACGGTCTTCGTCCTTGAAGACACCACGCACAAACTTATCAAGCCGCTGAGCAGACTCACTTTTTTGCGTTGCAGGCAAAGGCTCTTGAGCCTGTATTTTCACATCATTTTGAGCGGGATCAACCTTGCCAGCCTTTTGATCCATCACCTCTTTAAAAGAAGGGCCTTCTGTGGTGCCTGGTCCTTTAGAGACCTCCTGAGCAGGTGGTGTATTTTGCAGTTTTTGTATGCCTTGCAATGCAGCAGAGGCACCTTGAAGTGGATCTGTCATGATCATTCATCCTTGTTTCATCTGTAAAACGCAGTCGTTACCATAAGAGTCAACGAGGTTTTCGGCAACAAGGATCAAAGAGTTGCGGCGAGGGGGGGGTTTTTTGAAAAAAAAAAAACCCCC
>CATLTV010000192.1 GCA_950059285.1 uncultured Pseudomonadota bacterium
AAGAGACAGGGCGGCCCCAGAATCTTCGATTCTGGGGCCGCCCTGTCTCTTGTCTATCATTTTGATTTGTTTATTCTTTTGCCTTGTTACCCCAGTCCAGTTCAATACCAAGTTCAAGGTAGCGAGGGCTGATAGGACGGGCGCCATAAGGACGCCTGGAGGCAATGGGTTGTGCGTTCAGGAGGTTATCACCACGTGTGTACACGGCGAACATGGGCATGACGTGGTAGCGTACGAGCGCATCAAGTGTGAGGTAAGCGTCGGTGCGAGCACCTTCATCCCCCTGGCTTGCGACCTCTCTCATGCTGCTGACGTAGGCGGCGCCAATGTTGGCGGCAAGTTTCTGGTCGGCGTAGCTGATGGATGCAGCGCCCTGATGTTTTGGGACATAGGGGAGCTCATCACCAGGAGTGACCTCTGCAAGCTGTGGGTTGTTGGAGATAAAGCTAGTGAGCAGCTCGGTGTGTGTGTAGGTGTAGCTGACATCAAAGGTGAGCGTGCGGTTGGGAGAGCCAAGCGCAAAGGTGTGTGCACCGAGCACTTCAGCACCATAAATCCAGGCGCGTCCAGCGTTGAACTGGTTGTCTAGATCTTGCTCCTGACAGCCTGCTGCAAAGGTGCATTGACCAAGCATATTTTTATAATCATTAAAGAATCCAATAGCTTCCACACGGCTGTTTTTGAGGTTGTCAAAACGTGCACCACCTTCATAGTTCACGCTGGTTTCAGGTGTGGTGTTGCCTGATTGACCAGGTGTCACGGGGCTAAATCCACGGTGCACACCTGCGAGAATACCTGCATTCTTGACGACTTCAAGGTAGGCACCCGCGCCAGGAATGAGGATGCTTTGTGTGCCCTTGACTTCTTCTGCGCTGGGGTCGTTGCGATCTTCGTGTGAAGTCATGATGTGTTCATAACGCACACCAGGAGTCATGGTGAGTTTCCAGAACGAGACCTGATCAAGAGCCCAGACTGCGAGCGCTGTGGTGGTGTCTGTGTTGCGTGTGGGGAACGTCTCGGCATCAGAGGTGCGGACGAGTTCGCCGTTCTCCATGTTGTAGAGGGCTTCGCTGTGATTGCGCTGAATTTGATCCTGATGGAGTCGTGCACCTGCCTCAACCTTGTTGGACCATGTGCTTGTTTCGTGGCGATGTCGCAACGTGCTCTGGAGTCCCTGAGAGAAGAACGTACGTGAGTTGTTGCCAATGATCAGTGAGGTGTTGTTGGGCGCGGAGTCCTCTTCACCTGTGAGGATTCTGTAGAACACACCATTACGAGAGCTGTCTGGATTGGCGAGGACTTCAGCGGCAGCGGTGCCATCAGAGAATGTGTTGAACTTGTTCCAGGCGCGGCTCATGTCATGACGATATACAACACTACGCAAATCAAGGTTCTCCCCAAACTCCACGCTATGCTGCACATTGACCGCCGCTCGCCAGAGGTTCATTTCATCAAGGCTGCTGGCCTTGTAGCGTCGATAGGGGTTGGCATCGAAGTCGGCATCGGTCAGGCCAAGGTAGGTTTCATGGGATGTCTCTTGAGAGAAAATCCCTTTGATTTCAAGCTTGTGAAAGACGCGTGCGTTGGGGTCGGAGTTGACGTGTGCTTTGAGCATGGCTTCGGTGCGAGCAAAGCCTGTGTTTCCGCCGCCATCAAGATCCTTGAAGCCGCCCGTTCTCAGGTGAATGGCCTCGCCAAGGACGCCATAACGCTTGGCTCCGTATGCGTGCCACGCGTGGAGTTTTCCTGAGGGGAACATTCCGCCTGCGAGTGTGGCGGAACCCTGGTGGCCGTAGTTGATATCACGTGTTGTGAAGTTGATCGCACCACCAATGGTGTGTGGACCATAGAGGATGGCACCTGGGCCTTTGAAGACCTCCACGCCGTTGATGCGTTGCATCAGTGGGAAGTAGTAGGCAGCGGGTGCAGAGTAAGGCGCTGGTCCAAAGAGCACGCCATCTTCCATGAGCGTGATTTTTTTACTACGCTCCGAGTTTGCGCCACGGATACCGATGTTTGGGCGCAGGCCAAAGCCATCCTCCTGGCGTACATACACACCTGCGGCCTTGTTTAGCACGTCGTGCACATCATCATACTCGAACTTCTCGAGATCCTCTTCATCGATAAGCTGTGCGGATCCACCTGTTTTTGCAATATCTTCAGGTGTATAGGAGACTTCAATGGTCTTGAAGTCGAGCGGTTCATTCACATCGGTGTCAGTATCTTGATCCTCTTCAACCTCATCCATAAGAGAGTCGAGGTCTTCAAGATCTTCAAGGTCTTCATCCTCGTCGAGGTCTTCAACTACCTCGTCCTCGTCCTCGTCCTCGTCGGTTTCTTCAACGTCGTTTTTCTCTTCCGAGTCAGCTTCAACAGAGGGTGTGTCCTCGTTGATTTGAGCTGGTTCAGTGGTGGGTGCTTCCTGAACAGGTGGTGTTTCTGTGGGCGTATCCTGAGCCTGAAGAGGGGATGCATAAAGAAGCACAAGGCAGAGAGAGATGATGGAGGACTTTGATAATTGCATGGGTATATGTAGTGCTAGACAGTGTAGTGATGCAAAAATTGATAATGATTATCAATACCGCTGGTTGAGGATGAATAATCCTGGTCCAGAGAGTTGTCAACTTGGATTTCTTTACCTTATTTTGTGAATGTTTGAATAAGGCGAGAGAAGCGTGCGTCTTTGAGTATGTTAGATGATGACGCAAACAGTGAAGATAAAGAGTTAATAAGGAGATATAGAGATGAGTTACAAGGTACTTAAAGCATGCGCCGTGGTGATGGTTGGTGGTTTGTTGCAAGGATGTTTGGTGTTGGGGGATGGCCCATTGTTTGGCGATGAGCCAAAGCAGGGTTATACAGAGTGTGGTGACTTCCTCGCTGATCCTGGTGAAGATATTATGTGTCCACCTGGAAAGTACTGTGAGGACCCCACATTTTCAGAGTGTTCTGATGGGTGTCTGAGTAATGAAAACTGTGCTGATGACCAGCGTTGTGTAAAGGCGGACGGCAAGCAGATTGGTTCATGTCAGGCGGAGATCAAGAAGCCAGCGAGCAATCCACGTGGAGACAAGAGCACAGGATTGCAGCAGGGGTTTACACAGTGTGGTGAGGGCGAGGATCAGGCGACATGCCAGCCTGGCCAGTATTGCAGCAACGCATATTTTGGTCTCTGTGATAATGGATGTCTGAGTGACTTGAACTGTGGTGAGGAGCAGCTTTGTGTGAAAGAGGCTGGCGAGGACGAAGGGAGCTGTCAGCGCGCAGAGTAATCTTCCAGGAGATGTGTACGCTTCGTTCAAAGCGGACAACGAAAAAAGCGAAAGGTGGAGTGATTTGCATGCAAATCACTCCACCTTTCGCTTTTTTCGTTGTCCACTTCCGTTGCTAGACTAATATGATGCATCAAGTATAGTGGGCTCCAGTTATGAGGCACAGTGGGTGCCATGATTGTGAACGTAAGGTGTAGTGATGTCGATCATGTTTCTGCGCGTCCTGATGACGCTTGCTCCTGGAGGTCTTGAGGAAGGTGAGGGTTTTGAATTCTCGGGTGATGCCCCGTGGGTGTTGGGGAGGGCACCAGGTTTTGGTCCTGAGTTAAAGGATCGTTCGATATCGAGGAAGCACGGTGAGGTTGTGCAGCGTGACGACGGGCAGTGGGTCATCAGCAATGTGTCGGGCCACAATGGGATGTTTGTGGACGGGCAAGAGGTTGAACCCGGAGAGAGCTGTATTTTGCCAGGTGAGGTGTGTCACCTTCAGTTAGGCAGTGTGGTGTTTGAGCTCAAGTGGTTGCAGGAGACCAGGCCATTTACACATGTGTTGGGCTATGGTTCAGCGCTTGCAGTGTCGAAGGTGGTGCAGCCTGAGCCTGAAGAGCAGACCATGGAGGCTGATGATTATGAAGGTGCGTGGTTTGAGCTTAATCGTGATGGTGATTGTTGTACGGTGCATCTCAAGGGGCGTTTGCTGACGATGAAGCCATCGTGTGCGCTGGTGTTGTATGCGTTGTGCAAGTATCCCGGGGAGGTTGTCCATGGTTGGGACATCCTTGATGAGATGGGTGGTGAGTATGATTTGCCGCAAGCCATAAGTGGTTTGCGTCGTCATTTACGCGAGGCTGTTGAGATGGGGTGGCTCTCTCGAGCAGAGTTGGAGCGTGCGATTACAACAGCGAGTATGCAAGTTAAACCTCAAGAATTAAAAGCACTTGACCTTGGAAGCCTGATGCGCAAGTTCATTATGTCGCGTCGCGGGCATGGTTATGCCCTCATGGTGCAGAAGGAAAATATTGCACTTTCAGAAGATGGTTAAGTTCCTTGCTAGTAACGTTAAATAGACTCTTTGTCTGTCTGTATGGGGTCGTGTCATACAGAACGATGATTGACGAGAGTCTAACAGATGTTTAGATCAGTAGTGTGTGATCGTTTCGTTCAACAGGTGATAGGAGCTATGGAGATAGAGGATACAGACATTGGTGTTGGGGAGGGGTTGGTTGAAGAGGAGAGTTGGGTTGAGCCCGAAGATGCGGAGGTAGCGCGACTTGGCAGGGCGCTATCACATCCTGCGCGTGTAAGGATTCTCCGTTTACTTGAAGAGAAGGGTGACCGCGGGTGTGGGGATCTCGTGGAGGAACTCCCTCTTGCTCAGTCAACCGTATCGCAGCACTTGAAGGTTTTACGCGAGGCAGGTTTACTGACCTGGCGTAATGAGGGTGCGCGTACAAATTACAGTTTATCGTCCATAGGCATGCGTCGAATGCGAGTGTTAATTTCAAGCATTTGAGTGACTTGGAACAAGTTTCAAAACCCTCCCATTGGATGATTGTGAGAGATATCCAATCTCTGCGTCGAAAAGCCGCTCGCGGTGAATTACGTCACAGCTTCGGGCTATGACTATAAAAAACCTTGAGCTTGAACACCTCTCACTTCTCCTCCTCGGTCCTGGTTTTGAAACTTGTTCTTAAATACAAAACAAAAAAGGATGCCCTGGTGTAAAAACACCAGGGCATCCTTTTTTGTTTTGTATTATCAGTGGCTTATGCGCTTGTTTGCACATCAGGCGCCATGGATAACCTCCATTCCATGGAGATAGTTTGTTGCGTATGCGCGGGGAGGTTAATGTTCCAGACCACGATGCCATCGTCATCAAGGACATAGCCTTCGGTGGTCTTGTTTTTGAGCAGGAAGACTTTGACCTTTTCAATCTCCGAGACGGGGACGCGTTCCTTGACCACAATCTGTTGGTCTGTGGTGCTCAGGTTACTTAAGAAGAGTTGAATCATGGTGGTCTTGTGAGTCCATTTATCATGGGGGTCGATGTCCTGGCTCTTGAGGTGCGAGTCGCGCACAGCACGTAGTGACTCATCGGGGCCAAAGCCAAGCTCAAAGCGTTCACCAGGTGCGACAAAGAGCGTCTTTGTCCAGCCGATTGGACCGCCTTGAAGCAACAGCTCTACGGGGCCTGCGAGCACAGGGAGTTTGCTTGTGTTGCGTTGAACTGCGCGCAAGACGACGTAGGGGGTAAGTTCAGCGACGAGCAGACGTTCAACTTCAGAGAGGGCCTTGAACTCAAAGATGTCGATGAAGTTTGCTTCTCCATCCGAGGGGATGTCGACGCGTTGTGGTGCGCGGAGGTTTTGAATATCGCCACCATCGTCCACGCCTTGAAGGTCCACGCCTGTATTTTGAGCGCCAGGAGGCGTGGACTGTGCAGATGATCCGCCATCTACACTTGCTTGTTGGATGGCGACCTCGCGCATTTCCACGGTGGTTTCTTCCTGTTTGCGTTGTGCATTCAGGACATCATCGTGGAGCAAGGGTGGTTCGGTGCCAAGCGAGCTTTGTGCTGTGGAGAATATAAGTTGTACATCGTTCCAGTCCTCGCCAGTGTTCTGCCAGAGCGCAGCCTTGCTGGTGAAGGTGAGGACATCGCCATCAAGACGTGCGTTGTGCACAGGACGCCACATGGCATTGGGTGTGACGTAGTCGATTTCGATGGTGAGCGAGGACTCAGAGTTGACGATGACATCAAGCTCAATCCAGGCGACGAACTTTTGATCGGGTCGATCAATCAGCGCGCGTTTTTGTTGGAGCAGATCGTAGTGTTCGCGTGTTTGTGTGAGCTCGCCTTGAAGTGTACAGACCTGCTCGACAAGTTTTCTGTGGGTTTCAAAGAGCTTTTCAAGCGAATCACTCCACTCCTCGGAGCGATCATCGCCCCAGGCGACATCTTCTGGGATTTCCTGTGTGCTTAAGGTGATGATTGTCTTGAGTTTTTCGGCACGCCTAGTGATTCTTGCCTGATCATCAGTGAGCTTTTGCCACTGGCGCTGTGTGGCTTCAATTTCTTCTTCAAGCTCACGAATTTCCTTGGGGTGGTATGCCTTTTTGCTCTTCATGGCGCGCTGTATTTTAATATCTGCGACCTCGCCTCGTCCATCTGTGACCCTGGCACGCAGGGAGACGTCTTGAATGATGGGTGAGACATCTTCAATGAAGAGTTTGTGGTGTCCTTCCTGGAGTCGTGGACGAGCGATGCGACGCACCTGTGCGCGATCCTCAAGGACAGTAATTTCATCGATAGGTGCGCCCAGAGGTTCTCGTTGAGAGTCACGCGCGGGGTAATATTCGATGAGAGGTTTTGATTCATGTGTCATAGTCATTGTGTATCCTCCTGATTAGGCCTCGCGACGGTTCCCACCCACGACTTCATTGTTTGCATAAATTTTCACGACGTAGTGAGCCAGCAGTTCGACCTGTTCGCCTGGTTCAATGGTGAGAGACCAGACTCGCCCTGCACGCAGGATGCGTGCGCCATGGTTGCGTTCTTGCTGGGTGTAGTTTTCCCAGGCGGGAGAGACGCTGACTTCCTCAATGACGACCTCTGCGTTGGTGGCAGGATGAGGGATGCGCTCGCGTACATCACACTCAATGGTGCGCTCAAGGTTGTTGACAAGTTCGATGCGAATCTCGTGGTGGAGTTCTGCCGTGGCGACGACAGCACGTCCGCTTCGTTCTTCGCGGTAGCTTGTGTTGCGTGCACACTTGATGGCTTGTTCCACACCGAGTCCGAGCTCGAATGTCTCGTTGGGTGCCACGGTGGGGAGTGTGGTGGTCAGGATGTATTCATCGCCGACATAAATCTCGGCTGTGCCCGAGAGCATGGGCGCAGAGCTGGGGTTTGAGATGCGTGCCTGCCTGAAGACATGTTGTGCTTCGCGAGGCACGGTCACATAACGCAGGTTGCAGGATGCTTCACGTTCATCGACGGGGATGGAGTGATATGTCATGGTGGATGGCACATCAACGCGATTGCGTGTGGCGTAGACGTAATCAAAGCTTCCCGAGGATTGAGCGAGCGAGGGGATATTCTGGGGCGGCGTTTGAGAGCCTGCAAGGGCAGCGCGTTGGTTTGCTTGCTTGAGAATATCTTGCAGTGAGAAGTCTGCCACAAGGCCACTACGTTTGAAGATCTCCATGTAGCGATCTTCGGTGGAGACCTGTTGTAACTTGCCACGTTGTGTTGCGTTAAGTGTGATGGGTTTGAGCTTTAGTTCCTGGAACAGTGGTGTTGCGCGTTGCTCTGGAGGGAGTTCCAAACCTCCCTTGGGGCTGCCACCACCACCGACACCACCAAAGCTTGAGATCATCTCCTTTTTCTTGGGTGCAGCTTTGCGTGCTCTGGATCTTGATGGTGCAGCAGGAGCAGGCATCGCGGAGTAAGCCTGTGCGGGAGGAGGGGATGGAGGAGCGCCTGCCGAAAGTCCAACGGCCATGTCTCGCATGGGGGACATGGGGGCTTCACTCATGTACATTTCCTCTTCGATTTCATCATCAAGATCGTAGCCACCTTCATCGGCAAATGCAGGTTCGATGACAGGTTCGGGGCTGTACCAATCGAGCAGGTGGTCAGGGAAGCTGTCTGTGTGCCCAAGTGAGCTGAAGCGAAATGGTTTGGTGGCTGTGATGGATGACGAGATATGTGTGTAGGCGTTGTCATGATCTGAGAACAGCGCTGTGGCACCTTTGGGTGGAGGACGGAATCCCTGTTGTTGTGTTTGTGGGGGTTGTGCCTTGCCAATGCGAAGGCTTGAGAGTTTAGGGAGCTCTGTCCAGCTGATGGCGTTTGCTGTGGAGAGTTCAAGGTGGACATTGTTCCAATCCTCACCGCTGTTCTGAATGACCAGCGCGCGCATCTGAATTTTTGCGGACTCGCCTGTGCGTTCAATGCGGCAGGTGTATTGTGGTAACCAGCGAGCGCCAGGGATCATGTAAGAGAGTTCAAGTTCGACATCCAGGCTTTCTCCTCGACGGCGTTCAAGCGTGGCAAGGATAGACTTTGAGACTTCATTTCCCTTGACCTTTTTGGCCTCGGAGACGCGACGAAGTTGGTCTTTGAGCTCTGCAAGGTCAGCTTCCGTTTTACGAATGTCTTCAGCGAGTTGACGCGCCTGATGGATGCGCTTTTCTGTGGCCATGCTGACGAAGTGTTCAAGGGCAAGGCGAGCAGCGAGGGGAGAGGCAGGGGGAGGGTTGTCCATGCGACCACGTGGTCTAGCTGGGGGCTCCATATGCTCAATAAGCGCGCACTCTCCAAGGAGGAGTGTGTGTTGCGCGTGCATTGATATAAGTTGTTGAGTAAGTTCTTTAATTTTACCTTCTTCAGGAGGTTCGGGCTGCTCTTTTTTCGTGTCAACATGAAGGCCAACCTTGATGTTGGAGACGCTCCATTCGTTGCGATGTGTGCAGAGTAAAAGCTTGATGCTGGCATCGAACATGGATAGGGGAAGCCCGCTGATTTCGACATCAATTTTTTTTGAGTCATGCTCTTCGGGGAGCTGAACTTTAAACGTACGAAAGACTCGCGCTCCTTGCTGGTATAGCTTGACGCGTTCAATGGTTGAGTCCTTGATTAACTGCATCGTGTCGGACCTCCTTGAGAGAGTGTGTATGAGCGCACACGAGGTGTGCTCAGGACGTATCACTTGGTATGGATGGAAACCTTAACCAAAAAGTGCTCTGGGCACTACTGAAACGTTGAAGATTCGAGGAGGATCTTTATTAATCAAAAAGAAAGAGGGGGCGGCCTTCGCTAGCGAAGGCCGCCCCCTCTTTCTTTTTGATTAAGGGTCAATGATATTCAACTATTCGTTGAAATATACAGGGCCATCTTCACCATTTGTGACGGTGACATAGACGATGGTATCGCTTTTTACTTCGGCGGGAAGTGTCTGATATGTGGCATAAATTTGGTCAGCGTGTTGGGGGCTGTAGGCCATGACGCTCAGGATTTGTTTGTTCCAGGCGTGAATGGGTTTGACGTTTTGAGTTGAGAGGATGATGTCACCAAGTTTCTTGTTCAGGATGCGGTCGGCTTCTTCAGCAGGATAGGGTTCATCAAAGGGGTATTTGAACGCGCGAACGACGCTTACGCCGACGCGTTGCCCATCGATTTCCACAAGAATATCAGTTATTTTGCCCATTTCATTGTAGTATTCAATGCCTTCTTCGTTGGCGATGAAGGTGGCTCCCTCACAGCGTGCGAGGATTTCGAATGCGAAGACTTCGGAGAGCAGTGAGTTGACGTTGATGTTGCCTTGTGTGAGCAGCTCCTGTCCATCGGGTGTGAGGTCCATGAAGTGGGACATGTCGTAGGGGTCCATCATGAAGTCGATGGAGTTGCGGAAGAAGAAGGGGTCAGGTGAGTTGAGCTCCGTATCGATCATCTGACAGTCGCCTGTGATGGTGCCAAATCCTGCAAGTGGCTCTCCTGGCTCTTCATGCATATCGGAGGACATGTCCTCGGCAGGCATATCCTCCGTGGTCATGTCGCCAGGCATATCAAGTGGCATATCTTCCGTGGTGGTCATGTCCCCGGGCATGTCTTGTGTGGGCTGCATATCCACCATATCAAGCGGCATATCTTCGGGCATGGTTTGCCCAAGATCATCGGGGCCCATGTCTGCAACTGGATCGCTCAGATCGGCGCCCATATCCATGGTGGAGAGGTCTTGAGGTGCAGCGCTCATATCTTCAACGGGTGTGGTGCTGTTGTTATCAGAGCATGCGAGCTGACCTGTAAAGAGGACGCTCAGGAAGATGGCTTTGATGGTTGTTTTGTGTGTGAATATCATGGCTTATGCAGGGTTTCGAGGTTGTGTTCAGGAGTGGCCAAAGAGCCAGGGGTCCTTGGCCGAGTGCGAGAGGTGCTTGGAGAGTCTGAGTTCTTCCACGCCCCATGGTCCGATGGGGTTATTGTACAGGGTCAATGTTTGGAGGTTACTCAAATGAGGCGAGCGTGCGATGGCCTGTGCTCCATCATCGTGGATGTTGTTCTGGTCAAGGCGTAAGACCTTGAGGTTTGAGCTTGATGGCGAGTTGGCAATAAGTGTAGCGCCCTCATCGCCAAGCGCATTAAAGCTTAGATCAATGGTGTGGAGGTTGTGTAATATTTTTGTGTCAATCAACAACTTTGCGGTTTTGTGGTCAAGGTAGCAAGATACCAATTCAAGGTGCGTGATCTGTTGAAAGAGTGTGGACTTGAGGAACGCCTTGATTTCCATGGTGTTTGCGCGCGAACGCCAGAGGCGTGTGCAGAGTGCCAGTTGAGGTGTGGGGTCACCTCGGAGGAAATAGTCAAGCCAGACTTGCGGTGTGGAGCGCAGGTCATCGGGCCAATTGGCGAGGAGCTGTGTTGCATAAGGCAAGACCTCGTGCTCAAGCATCTCCATGGGAAAGCTGTCGAGTGTGTGACAGATGGTGTGCCACCCCTGAGGTGATGGTCGTCCCTGAAGGGTGGCACGTAGCTCACCAAACTTCTGTGCATGTTGATGAGATACGGAGGTCATTACTTTTGTGCTCCGTGCATGAATGCGGTGACTGCGTCGTGGTATTCACGAATGATTTGTTCCACGATCTCTTCCATCGGTTTGACATCGTTGATTTGTGCGACGCCATGGCCTGCGCTCCAGATATCTTTCCAGCGTTTGGCTGCATCTGGTCCACGTGATGCTTCGTGGTCAGTGGGGATGGTGTCCTTGATGAAGTTGGCGTGAATGCCCGAGACCTGGTCGGTGTAGACGATATCTTCGGGGGAGGATGAGACGACCTTGTTTTTGTATTCATCCTGAGCACCGCACTCGGTGGACACGATGAAGCGCGTTCCCATGTAGCAGAGCTGAGCGCCAAGCATCAGGCTTGATGCGACCTGCTCACCTGTGGAGATGCAACCTGCTGCGATGATGGGTGTGTTGAGGTTGTCGCGAAGGTAGGGGTAGAGGACAAAGGGAGAGATGCGTCCTGCGTGACCACCAGCACCAGCGGCGACAGCAATGATCGCGTCCACACCAGCCTGCTCTGCTTTTTTTGCGTGGCGAAGGTTGATCACATCGTGGAAGACCGTGATGGACTTTTCATGGGCGCGTTTGACGACCTCTGTGGGGTTACCATAGCTTGTCACGATCACAGGTACTTCAAACTCAAGACATGCTGCCACATCTTGTTCCAGGCGCTCAGGATCGGTGAGGCCAATGGTGAGGTTGATGCCAAAGGGACGGTCTGTCTTCTGTCTGATCCACTCAAGATCAGCGCGGAACTTTTCGTGTGTGCGTGCGTTGAGAGAAGGCATTGTGCCAAGGATTCCCGCGTTTGCAGCAGCTACGATCATCTCTTTGTTGGAGATAATGAACATGGGAGCTGACACAATAGGGTAGGTCAGGCCAAGCTTTTTGGAGAGTGGTGTGGATGGAATGTACGTGCTCATGAATGTTGTCCGTGTATGAGGGGAGTGATACGACATGGTTCATGTTCAGTGTACATAAGCTTCCCTTCGCCGAGCTTGACCTGTGCCTTGCTCTGTTTGGTTTGCACATGTTCACAGAACCTGATGAATGACCCTCGCAAGTCTGCGCATTGAGGCGCTGGTGTGCAAGTGGTTTTTTGTGCTCAGGAGCACATCGTGTTGAGTGCGTTTTGCCAGCGCCTTAAAATCAATGTTTCCTTGCGTGGATAGGTGATCTTTGAGCTGGTGAGAAACGCCACCGAGAGCTGTCTTGCTGGATCGGCCCACGCGATATTACGTGTGAACCCAAGGTGTCCAAAGGCTTGTTCTGTATTTCTGCCAAAGATATTGATCTCATTGGATTTTCTGCCAAGCACGAACCCAAGACTATAACGTTGTGGAGTGAGAAAGAGTGTGTAGTCACGGCGAGCCATGACTTGCTCCATGGTCGCACGCTGAACCTGTCGAGCGCTGATAAGTTGTGTATCCTTGTAGCGTCCTTGATCAAGTAACATCTGGAAGAATCGACATGTTTCTTCGGCGGTGCCAATGATATTGCCCGCAGGGATGATCGATTCAAACACAGCGTCTCTGTTCATGATGGCGAGCGCCTCGACGAGGTCGATGTCAGCCAATCGGTTGAACAGGTTAATGATGGGTGTAGGCGGAAGTGGTTCGACACGCTCCGAGCAAGCGGTCTGGTGGTAGCGTTCCTTGGCGATGCCATAGTTGAGCGTCTCGAGTTCA
>CATLTV010000193.1 GCA_950059285.1 uncultured Pseudomonadota bacterium
CGTTCAAGTTCAGTTCATCAGCGCTCAATGAACACGCTAGCCGTTGCGTTTACTCCCGAATGTGCAACATCTGTGTGCAATGCACGCGTGGCACATGCTAATCAATCACCAACCAGTTCACAGACACGGCCTCTCCACCACGAATAAAGTCGATTCTCAACGACTCAGCACCTCGTGAAAGGTTCCACGCCTCCATGTAATCATCAGGTGTCTGGATGCGCACACCATTCAGGTGTGTGATCTGATCGCCGACCTGCAAGGATGGATGAAGCCACACATGTGCCCCCTCGCTCATCTGCTCAACCTGATATCCCACAAGGCGGCCTTGCTCATCCTTGGCAGCCAGGACGCGCACATGAATCAAGCCCCAGCCTGGCCCCTTTTCAAGTAAGCTATCAAGCTGTTGACGAGTCACCTCAAGCGCTGACTCAGTGTCTCTTGACTCCTCCATCACAGCAGGACTCTCGCTCTTGGCAGCCACACCCTGCTTGTACTCATCCAACAATGGCGCACCTGGAGGTACACTCACAGGTTCAGCATCGGCGGGCGGAGCATACATGACCTGATCGGACGTCTCGGCGGCGGACATCTGGTCCTGTTTTGCATTGCTTGATGACGCACAGCCCGTGTGGCATAGCCCCACCAAAGCAATACTTATGATCAAAAATACAAGGGTATAGACATCGTGTCTCATCTGCTCATCCTTTCTATCTCAATAAGATTTGATACAACATCGCAACATGCAACGCCAAACACACTGTACCCTATATGATGCCTGACATCTTGCAAATGAATAAGAACATTTGCTCTCGCAAATGTTCCCAACAAGCAACGCGGCGAGGGGCGAGGATTTACGCAGTAAATCCTCGCCCCTCGCCGCGTTGCTTGTTGGAAGTTTACTTCAGAAGTAAGCTTAACATCTCCTGATTGCTTGCAAACTTGTACTCATCCACGCCCTTCTCCTTGGCGAGACTAAGCTCTTTTTGCTCGATCACTTTCACGGAATCATAGGTCACAAAGGTCACGCCACGCTCCTGAAGCAAACCCTCAAGACGTTCGGTGATGTCATCCATGGAGAGGTCGCTTTCAGCAGGCCCTTGCTCCAATTCACCATTCAAATACAGCAGCACTTCTTTGACTCCTGTCTCGGCATCAGCCCTCGCCTTGCCCACAAGTCCATCAGATGCTTTGCGTGCCCAACCCACCACAAAAGTACCCCACAGAGGTTCTTCTTTTTCAGGATCATAGACCATGTAACGAGGTGCATCGGGGAACTGCTCAAGCGCTTCGGGCACGGTCGCAAATGTGCTCTTCCACTTTGGCTCAAGAGGCAACCCAATCGAAGGCTCAATGCTATCACCGATCGCAAAGACCACGGTGTCGCACTCAATGGTTTCTTGCTCACCTGTCATCTTCACGCCAGGACGTCCACCCTCTTCACGAGGAGGCGTCATCAAGGTCTTGTCACAGGTCAGACCCACCACATGCTCCTGCGCCTCGTCTAACTCCACGCGAGCTGGGCTACACAAAAAGCGCATATTCAGACGAGTGTGGCTCTCTGTCTCAAGCTCGACATCGGAGTACTTGATCAGGCTGTCGTATTCGGCGTCCACATCTTGACCAAGGCTCTCAAGGTTCTCCTTGATGCGATCAAACTCCGCGCGCAGCGCATCCTTATCCATTGCACCGCTGACAAGTTTCAACTCCTTGGGAGTACAGGCTCTTTCTTTTGGACCACGACGTGCGACAAGTGTCACATCTTCAACCTTCTTCTCGCACACAAGCCAGTGCACGATATCAAGAGCCACGTTACCAAGACCGACTACCACGACCTTCTTGCCAATGGCGAAATCCTGCTCACTAAATGGAGGAAGGCTATTGTAGTGATACACAAGATCCTTGGCGTGATACACGCCAGGAGCACGCTCACCAGGGATGCCAAGCCACTTTGTGCCCTGCGCGCCCACAGCCACGATGGTCGCATCAAAACCCATGCCTTGAAGCTCCTCAAGCGTCATGGAGCCCTCGCTACCCACGGTCACATTGCCGTAGTAGTGGATCAGATCATTAGACAGAATACGGCTGAACATCTTTCGCAAGCCGCCCTTCATCTTGTACTTGTTGAGGTAGATTCCATACTCTGCAAGTCCACCATGCTTGATATCCCTGTTCAGGATGGTGACATGGTGTCCTTCCTTGGCCAGCTTGGCGGCCCCATATAAACTCGCGGGTCCTGCGCCCACCATCGCGATCTTGAACTGCTTGCCTGTATCGTCTGACATCTTAACCTCTCACGTTGTTGAAATTCTTTGGCCATACAGCAGTATGGCATCCTTTGACTTGTCTCTGCTTTATCCTCTTTTAGAACTCAAAACAAGCCAGCAATACAAATTCATACCATTTCAGTATGGTATATATTCCTCCACACAAAACAGTGAGTAGGATCGATGTGGACACACGTGTTCTCTGTTTTCAACTCGACAAGACCCAGTGTGCTGCAATAGATACAGCGCGTCATAAACAGGTTGCCTACAGGTTGAGTTTTTCGGTCTGTGCGCTCATTTTAACCCACCTTACAAAGACTATCCATGCATCGCGTTGTACTGCTGTTTTTCTTTCTTTCTGGCTTCTCAAGCCTTGTCTTTGAAGTCCTGTGGGAGCGCATGCTCATGCAGGTCTTTGGTTCAACGACCTTTGCCATTAGCACATTGTTAACCGCATTTATGGCGGGACTTGCGCTGGGTAGCTTTATTGGGGGGAAGTACGCAAAGAAGCTCAAAAACCCGCTCATGGTTTATGGCTTACTTGAGGGAAGCATTGGCCTTTATGCCTTGCTTGTCCCGATGATGCTCAAGCACTTGCCCTCTGTGTATGGCCTCTTTTTTGATGTCTTCCTCGACAACTTCTACCTGTTTAGCCTGCTCAGGTTCCTCGCTGTGTTTGTGATCCTGATCTTGCCCACCACACTGATGGGCGCCACACTCCCCATTGTGAGTCAGTGGATCACGCGCCACGAAGCGTTATTCCAGGGAAGTATTGGCTTGCTCTATGGCATGAACACGCTGGGTGCATGTGCGGGCTGTTTCTCGGCAGGCTTTATTTTGCTTCCTGCGCTTGGACTCTCTTCCACAAACTTCATCTTTGCGCTGTCAAATTTTGCGCTCTGTGCGCTGGTGCTCGTAAGCAGAAAAACATTTCTGGAGGCCAAAAAACTACAGGCCAACAGAGAGAAAAAAGATGAACTTCTGGAGTCACTGGAAGACATTGGCGAGCTTACGCGTGTGGTTGAAATCCCAGGAAAGAATCAGAAACTTGCGCTATTTTCGTTCGCCCTTTTTGGGGCACTTTCAATGTGTTACCAGGTCCTCTGGACGCGCGGTTATGTGATTGTACTTGGCAGCTCCACATACTCATTCACTGTGATTCTGGTCTCATTTTTGATTGGTCTTAGCGCGGGCAGTGCAGCGCTCTCACTGATGGTCAAGCGCATCGCTCGCCCTCTGTACTGGCTTGGTGCAACACAACTCTTGCTCGCTCTTTTTGCCACGTTGACATTCTTCACCATTGACCGACTCCCCGAGCTGCTTTTCCATCGCCTGCGAGATTCCGTAAGCACCGCCAACGAGATCTATGCCTTTAACTTCCTGCTTGTGGGGGCGTTAGTCTTTGTGCCAACCATGCTTCAAGGCATGAGCTTCCCGCTCATGATCCGCGCGCTTGTCTCGGATCGCGAGGATGCTGGCGCGCGTGTAGGAAACATCTATGCGTTTAATACCATGGGCTCGATTATTGGCAGCTTCTCGGCAGGCTTTATCTTGCTCCCATGGCTTGGACTGAGCGCATCGATGGCAGCCATTATCACCGCCAGCATTCTGGGCGCTGCGCTGCTCCTTTTGATGGAACTTCTGGGCTATCAAAAGCAAACCCAACGCACACCACAAACACGCTACACCATGCTCGCTGTCTCTCTCTTTGTCGGCGCCACTAGCATCGCGATGTTGGCCCCTCCGATTGACCGCGTCAAACTCACGCGTGGCCTGTTTCGAGCGTACTGGGCGCGTGAACTTTTTGACGCCAAGAAACTCAAAAAAGATCGCCCCGAGCTGCTCTTTTACAAGGATGGGATCACCGTCACAACCTCGGTGGAAAAGCGCGGGCGCTACGTCACGCTCAAGGGCAATGGGAAGGCAGAAGCCTCCGATGGAGCAGACATGGCCACACAGATCCTCGTGGGACTCACACCCTTTATCTTCCATGCGGTCAATCACCCTGACACCATTGGTCAGGAGAAATCGGTCATGATTGGTTATGGGAGTGGCGTCACCGCAGGCGGAAGTTTGCAATGGCCCTTGAAAAGCATTGAGGTCATTGAAATTGAAGAAGCAATGATCAAGGCGTCCTCATTCTTTGATCATGTGAACCACAAACCTCTGGAAGATCCTCGTGTGGACCTGATCATTAGCGATGGCCGCAACTTCCTTGAGTACAATGACAACCTCTATGATGTCATCGTCAGTGAACCCTCAAACCCATGGATCGCAGGCGTGGCTTCGCTCTTTACCGTCGAACACTTCCAGAGAGCCAAACGCCACCTGAAACCCGGAGGTGTCTTTGGCCAGTGGGTACAACTCTACGAAATGGACCCACAAAATGTACGCGTCATCTTCGCCAGTTTTGCTCAGGCATTTGACCACGTGCAGGTCTTTAGCTCCATGCCCAAGGGCACCGACCTTATTCTGATTGGCAGCAATGAACCGATTCCCATGCCCGCCGATGGGTTTCAGGAGGCGATGAAGATTGATTCGGTCAAAAAGGAACTTCACCGCGCTGGCATCCAGGACATGTACGACTTCTACGGCCTCATGTTTATGAGCCATCAGGAGTTCCTTGATTTCGCCAAAGGTGCTCCCTTGAATACGGACGATAACGGATATCTCGAGTTTGCCGCGCCCAAGGATCTTGTCCGCTATGATGTGGGCGAACAATTCTTCACAGAGCGCTACCACAGCCGAGACGATTATGGCGATCCTCGCAAGGCCCTTGAACACTGGGGAGATAAAACCGTCTGGACAGAACTTCGCGTCGCACACCTTGCGCGCGGCCTCTGGAAAGCAGGAAAGTATTCTCTCTCCAAAGAAGTTGTTGATGAATTCTTTGGAGACACAAAAACAGAGCGCCTCTCACAAATCCAGGAACCATTTGGTCCCATGGACGAAATCCTTCTTGTCCACCACGCCGAATCTCTGGACATCGATCAAGCCATGGCCCACCTCTGGCCCACACCAGAACATCCGCTGGCGACCATGGTCGTGGACGCTGCACTCAACGCCAAGGCAACCCAGGCGATTCAATACCTTGAAAGTCAGGAACGCCCCACACGTCAGGGCTATCCTCTTGAAAAAGGGCTCTTTTATGGTTACCTACTTGGGAAACGTGGCTACTGGAAGTTCGCGCTGCGACAGCTCCAGGAACTCGAAAAAGAGGCCCCCGAACACATCACACAAAATCCCCTGCTCTGGTTACTAAAAGGACAGACTACGACCAAACGACTGCGTTACAATGAGTCCTACAAGTCCTACCTTACTGCAGGAAAACTCCTGCTCACACAAAATGAGCACCCCTCCTTGCAGGAGCCTTCTGCTACACCATAAACATCACACAATACGCACCACGTTTGTGGACAAGGATCGAGCAAACAGAGCGAAGACATGGTTGAATGAGGTGATAGAAGCTGAAGTCCACGGAACCCAGAGAACCACTCTTTGCACATGGCACTGTTCTTCACTTTTCATCTCCCCCTGTTGACTGTTAGAATCCTCGCCAGGTTCGTCACAACTTACTCCCCTCCACACCACAAGAGGTACGCACCATGACCACGGATGCCGCCGAGCAACCCAAGCCGCAGAACAACCGTCAAGCACCACGCATCAATCACAAGCTAAACGTTGAGCTCAGGTTCCCCGAGAACACACATAACTACCAGACCCATGACATCTCGTATGTGGGCGTGTTCATTGAATGCCCCGAACCTCTCCCCCTTCGTAAACTTGTGCGACTGAGCACAACTCTCCCTGATGCTGAAGAACCCATCGAACTGATTGGTGTGGTCGCACACAGAATTAACGCCACAGATGCCATCGAAACAGGCCGCCCCACAGGCATGGGACTGCAACTCTTTGGTAGCAGTAAGTCCACCCGCGACACATGGCGCGCATTCGTTCACGCAGAATACGAAAAAGACCCCACCGCATTTGAAGAAGTTCAGCGCCTTGAACTCCCCTGCCTCAAGGTCAGATTCCCCAACACCGAAGAAATGCAAAACTTCGCCACTCGCCATGTCGCACGTGGAGAGGTCTTCATTCGCAGCGCTGACCTCTACCCTCCAAACGCACAGATCCTTCTGGAGGCCATTCACCCCGAGTCAGGTCAGAGCCAGTTTGTCGAGGCCACGGTCATCGAACTTGTTGAAGCTCCACGACATAACCGTGGCATGCGCATCAGCTTCCCTGACCCCGAAACCTCCAGCCAAGTCATCGCAGATTTCGCACAATAAATTAGCCTTCCTTCCATTTTACATTCATACTCAATTGCAGGAGCAACGCGCCAGGTCGCTTGCTCCTGTTTTTTTGCGAATTCACAAGACCTCCACGGAAGGAAGGCAATCATGACTGCTGAACATATTCGAGACCTCCCCGAACTCCCCTCAGACATTCAAAAAATTCACATCGTTGGCATCTGTGGCACCGCCATGGGAAGCCTCGCTGCCATGCTCAAAACACAGGGCTTTGATGTACGTGGCTCCGATGCCATGGCTTATCCTCCCATGAGCACATGGCTTGAAGATCAACAGATCTCCATCATGATGGGCTACGCCAAACATAACCTCGATTGGAATCCCGACCTCGTTATCATCGGTAACGTGGTTCGCGCCACTTACGAGGACGCTGTCGCAGCACGCGAAAGAAATATCCCTACAATCAGCCTCCCTGAAGCCTTGCGCATCTTCTTCCTCAAGAACAAGAAGAGCCTTGTCATCACAGGAACCCACGGCAAAACCACCACCACGAGCATGCTTGCATGGATCACAGAATTCGCCAAGCTCAAGCCAAGCTTTATGGTTGGCGGCATTACTGGAAACTTTCAATCAAACTACCAGATTGAAGATGGCGAACACTTTGTCATTGAAGGCGATGAATATGATACCGCTTACTTCGATAAAGTCCCCAAGTTCTGGCACTATCAACCCTTCCGTGCCACCATCAATAACATTGAATACGATCACGCAGATATCTACCCCGATATTGAAGCGATCGAACATGTCTTCACCCGTCTTGTGCAACTCATCCCATCTCAGGGCTCCCTCTGGGTCAATGGCGATGACTCCAGAGCAGTCAAGGTCGCACAATCCTGCACTGCCACCGTCTCCACCTTTGGACTCGGCGAACACAACGACCTGCGCGCCACCGACATCGCTTACGACGAATCATTCACCACAGCACAGGTCTCCCTCAGAGGAGAGGACCTTGGCACATTCAAAATCCCTACACTCGGTGAGTTCAATGTCCGCAATATGCTTGGCGCCATCGCCATCGCCATGGATGAAGGCGTAAGCGTTCAACATTGCAAGGATGCACTCGCGCAATTCAAGAGCGTGAAAAAACGACAGGAACTTATCGGCGTTGTAAACCATATCACCATCCTTGATGACTTTGCTCACCACCCCACAGCTGTAGAGTCTACCGTCACAGCCCTCCGCACACGCTACCCAAATAAAACCCTCCGCATTGTGTTTGAGGCCAAGAGCAACACCTCTCGCCGTAAAGTCTTTCAACAAGACTACCCAAAAGCTTTTGCGCTCGCTGATGAGGTCATCCTCTCCAAACCCTGGAAAAAAGACACTCTCCCCAAGGAACAACTCCTTGATATCGACGAACTCCACCGCGACATTGAAGCCCTTGGCCCCAAAACCTCACTCATGCCTAACGTTGATGACATCGTCGACTACCTCGCCAAAATCGCGCAACCTGGCGATATCATTGCGGGTCTTTCAGGCTCGGCATTTGATGGATTCCACCAAAAACTCCTCACCAAACTCAAAGAAAAACACAATACTTAAAAACAACTTAAGCAGCAAAACATAAATATAGCAGAGGGTTTCGTCTAAAAAATCACGACTCAGACGCAACTCATCGCCAACCACTCCCGATAAAAAAGGAGCCAGTGTCGCACATCATACGACATCGGCTCCTTTTTCTTTTGTTTGGAGCGAACTCCAAAAACAGAAACTGAAAAGAGAATGGGTTTGAAGTTAGCCATCATTATCAACACACGAGGTCTATTTCATGACACGTTTATCAATACAGTTCTCACACCTACTCACAATCATCTGCACTGCACTCCTGTGCCTTGTACCATCCACACTCGTGGCAAAATCTCCCACATGCCAGGATTCACGCAGGCATTTTATCTCCACACTCACCCCTTCCCTCACAGTAACCGCAGGGACAACGCAAAAAATACGCGCAACCCACACCACCAACCAGCCACAGTGGCAACTCCTCCTGATGTGGAAACCAGCAAGGATCTATCGTTGGTTTAAACAACACACCTCCACGGCGTGTAACCACTAGCTCAAACCACATTCAGGGGGACACCATGAAACACAATCGTACACACGAACACGACACACGAGAGAGCGCACACCTGTGGGCCCTGTTACTTTTGTTCCTTTGCCTCTTCTTTGCAAAGGATGCACGTGGGGAATCACCACCTCAACCTCTCGTCGCCAGCCAGATTGCGCCACCTGTCCATAAAGTTCGGCAGGTCGCCCTGCGACAACATAACACCCTGGCAGACATCAACCGCCTACGTCGACGTGCACGACTCGCAAACCTGTTACCCGAAATCCAACTACGCTCCACATGGCGTAGACAGCAGGATCAGGAAGACGACTATCGCGAAGACCACAGCTTTGATGATCTTGGCTTCGCACTCCAAGACAGCGCCAGATACGACATGAAGACAGGCAACATCAAACAGAACACATACTCTGTAAGCCTCACCTTCAATTTGCCTGGGCTCATCTTTGACCGCACTGAGATCGATCTCTCACGCTTCCAGACACAACATCAGGAATCGCGAGACGCCATCAGCAAACGAGTCAACACACTCTACTTCAAACGTGCAGAGCAACTTGAACGGCTACGCACACTTGAACTGGATGAAGAAGAGATCATTACACACACAACAAACATACTTTTTTATAACGCTGAACTCGACGCCATCACTGGCGGCTGGTTCTCAGCGCAATTGGAGGGACACCATGAATAAGCTACACTCTATCACTTTATTTATACTTATCTGCATGCTCATGCTCCACATCTCGGCCTGCACACAGGACCAATCATTCCAGTGCCAAACTTCAGCAGATTGCTTCAGTGAAGAGATCTGCCATCAACAACGGTGCGTCTTGCGCGCCACCACCCAAACCACCACGTCAACACAGGACAATCCTGATAACCCCAACGAGTCACCTTATCCACTCCCCCCTGAACCCACACAAAATACAGGCCAACACCATAACGAAGACATGTCTCCGTCTCCTGATGATCAGGGCTCAGACAACCAACGCCCATGGCCTGATCAAGACCACATGTACGCCACAACACAGGACCCTTCAACGCTCGCAGCTGACATGGGCCCAGACCTCACAGAGGAATCAGACTCGTCACAGGACACTCCAGATCCCTGTATTGATGCAGTTCCTCCCACACCAGGTGAGCTTGTCATCAACGAGATCCTCATGAATGTCCCCACTGGCGATGAAGGTGACGCCAACGCAGATGGCACGCGCGATGCCTACGACGATGAGTTCATCGAACTGGTCAACACCTCGGAGTTCACGCTCGACATGTCGCTGATTTCATTGCTCGTCAACGAAAACATCAAACATCTCTTCTCCAATGTCTGCATCCCTCCAGGTCATGGCATCGTCATCTTCTCTGGCCCAAGAGATCGCATCGCCGTCTGGCGTTCTGAAGTCCTGTTCATGGCTCCAGACACCAAACTTGGCCTGAATAACTCATCAGGAAAAGTTGAGCTCTGGGACCGACACGATCGCGTCCTGTTTAGCCTCTCCTATGAAGATGCCCAAAAAACCAGCTATGTCCTGTGGCCTGAACTCACAGGCACGACCTTTGTCCCCCATAACACCATATCAGAGGACCTCTTTAGCCCTGGTCGCTGCTCCAACACACTTGCCCTGAGCACAGGATGCATCACCGACGAGTAACTCACATCATGAGGGTCATGACATGACATGACCCTCATGCCACTCTACCATCAAGGAGGAGTTCTTCTAGCAGAAGAACTCCTCCTTATCTTGAGCGTCACCATGCAACATGATGAAAACTACAAAAAATTATTCTCCAACAAGAGGATGATCGAACTCCTCATCGAAAAGTTCGTCCCATCCTCCATACAAACACAGCTCAATATCTCATCGCTCCATCGATTAGACACCACGTTCATTACCAAGGGACTACAAACGCGCGAAGCAGATCTGGTGTGGAAGATTCAAACCAACCATGGTCAATCCCTCTACTCCTGCCTCTTACTCGAGTTTCAAAGCAGTGTAGATCATGCCATGGCACTGCGATGCCTTTCCTACACCACCCTGCTCTATGACCTCTTGCTCAAGGCAGATCCCTCACTGGCAAGAAAGCAGCAACTTCCCCCAATCATACCCATTGTCATCTACAATCAACCCCAACCCTGGAACGCAAAACTCAACATTCAAGATCTGATCGCATATGGACTCACACCCAAAGCACTCCAACCTTATCAACCCCATCAAACGTACTTCCTGATCGATGAGTACAGGCTCAACAAAACAACGCTCAACAGCAACAAAGACCCTCTATCTATCCTCTTCCTCCTGGAGCGAAGTAAGACCATTCAGGAAACAAAGAGACTTGTCTTTGAACTGGTTGAGATTTTACAAAATGAAGAGGGAGCTTATACTCTTGGAGAAGGATTTGCCTCGTGGATCAAACAGGCTCTACCACATAAACATATTGAAATTGAACACCACCACTTTGCATCACTTCGAGGATTGAAAGATATGCTGAAAGAAAACATGGAGCGTTACTGGCAACAGGTTCATGATGACGCTCAAGAAAAAGGACTCAAGCTCGGCATTGAACAAGGAATCGAGCAGGGGCTAGAGCAAGGTATTGAGCAAGGGCTCAAACAAGGCAAACTCCAGACCTTGCAAAAACTCATCGAACTTAAATTCGGCGAACAATCTCAGACCCAGCAAGAACAACTTGAGCAACTGAACCTGTCTCAACTTGAAAAAATCACTGAACAGATCTTAAAAGCATCTTCCATGGAAGAACTCCTCTCCATCGTTCATCAATAAATCCCATTCACCATAACCACCCACTTCAGCACCACAATACACTCATGTCCACACCCCTCCCAAGTAAGCTCCTCACATCCATCAACGTCGCCAAGGCCATGACCTTGACCCTCAAACACATGTGGCTTGTCCCCAAAGGAAACCCTCCACGCGAGGTCATCGCAAAATTCGCCAAAGAATGGGCGCGCGAACTCCTTGAGGCATTCAACATCAAAGTCGAGGTCACTGGAGAAGCTCCTCCCTGGGGTGTCCTCCACGCCGCAAATCACCGCTCATTCATGGACATCCTTGTCCTCATGTACGCCACCCCAGGTACGTTCCTCTCCAAGGCAGAGGTCGCCAAGTGGCCCATCATCGGCGCAGCCGCAAAACTTGCTGGCACCGTCTTTGTCCGCAGAGACATCAAGGACAGCCGACTCGCTGCTCGTGAAACACTCCGTGAACTCCTTCAAAGCGGCGACAGCGTCACCGTCTTCCCCGAAGGCACTACACGTAGCATCGAAGATCCCCTCGTCTTTAAATACGGCTCGTTTGAAGTCACCGCTGAAACAGGCTCCTCCGTGGTCCCCATCGCCATCGAATACCCACGAGTTGATGACGCCTGGATCAATAACGAGCCCATCGGCCAGTACTACCATCGCGTCTACAACCGCCCCATGACCGTTCAAGTTCGCATTGGCCCCATCATGACTGGAGAAGACGGCCCCGAACTCGCCGAAAAAGCCCAAAAGTGGGTCAATGATCAACTCCAGGACATGCACGAACAACTCCATAAATAACCCACACCAACACACCGTGGATGCGATAAAAAGCGCGATGACCGCTCCTGCACAAAACACCCTACAGCCGCACTTTTATCGCACCACTTCAACAACCACACCTGACAAAAAAGCGATGGCACCCCAGGGCGCCATCGCTCTTTTTTCACATCTCCCACAAGAACATCTCAAAGAAGACACCAGTCAAAGAAAACGCGTGGAGTTCAACACCAGCGACTTCTTGATTACGCTCAAGAGCGTGATGGAGAAGGAGCTGTTGGAAGAAAAGCGAAGGAGAAAGGATTGAAGTTCAAGGAGTGAAAACCAAGAAAT
>CATLTV010000194.1 GCA_950059285.1 uncultured Pseudomonadota bacterium
GTTGGTTGATCCATGCACTCGAACATATTGCAAAGTGGGAGCTTGAGATTCCGCATGTAATTAATTAAGTCGCTGTATTATCATCTGTATCGTTATTTGTTTCATATCGATATTGCTGGCACAGAAATCAAAAAAAAACATGCGATATGAACGCATGAAAAATATACATATACGACGTATGGTGGAAGAGGGTATCATCAGTCATGAGCGCTCAAACACATATGATTTTGCTGTTGGTGCAGGAGTTTATCTTGATAGCAAGCAGTGTACCACATACTTTAAGAGAATAAGGCAGGACTTTCAAAAAGACTCTCTTATTCTTGAACATGAAGATGTACTGGAAGAGTTTGCGGTGTGTGCCAGGGACTGCATGCACGATAAAGAAAAAAAGCTCATTGAGGGGTTGCGAAATATTGATCCCAGGTTGGACTTTACGTCTGAGAACCTATCTGAAGATACATCAGACAGTATTCTTGATGGTCTTCATGTTGGTATTCTCATGCATATGAGTAGTGTTGATCAACAGCGTGCTCAGTTTTTATACCGAGCGGTCATGGTGATGTATGTAGATCTTCGTGACGTCGTGTCTGAATCGGTTGCCTCTGAATTCTCGGCAATAGATGAACTGGATGAGGATGAATGGAGAGCTTTCGAGCAAGACCTCTTGAATCGTGCGGAAGACATTCTGGATGGGTTTTCATCATGTACCAAAGCGTTCATGAGAAAACTCTCGGAAGCTTCCCATTTGTATGCCAGAGAGTTTTTGGTTGAGTATGTTCAACAAACATTGAGTTTTCTTTGTTTTCAGGAGCTTATAAAGCTAAAATATAGAGCCCTTGAAGAGGCTATACGCGTAAGGTGCAGAGATTTGCTTCAGGAGCACACACAAGTGCTGGTGCGTAAAAAAAGAAAATATACAACGATCGACGATTATGGCATTGCTCATGTTTCACCCAAATGGGAGGAAGAAAAACTTTATTTTTTTGAGCATGTGATTTTGAATGATGCTGTTTTACAAGATGAGGTACACCAACGAACAGTAACGCTTGTATCTGTACCACAACCAGAGTTCAGTATGAAACTGGCAGACCATGACAGTGAGCATCTTGTTTTTATCGTCAAAGAACCTCTGGAACCTGGTTCTTCTCTTTATCAGCAGATAGTAACTGATATTGAGAAGGCATCAGAACAGTCAGGTGATTCTCTTCCACAAACAGTCTCTGATAAATTTCGTGCAGATATGACAGGGGAGGAGTACGAGCTATTTTGCGTGGAGTTACTGACAACAGCAGGGTGGAACGCTCAAACAACGCAAACGTCAGGAGATTTTGGCATCGATGTGTTGGCACGCAAGGAAAGTCTGACCGTGGTGATTCAATGCAAGCGGTATCAAAATAGCGTGGGCATCAGCGCAGTTCAGGAGATCATCGCAGGCAAGGCCCATGTGGATGCGGATTATGCGGCGGTGGTCACGAACAGTCAGTATACGTCTTCGGCGATTACTCTGGCACAGAGCACAAACACGTTCCTGTTGCACCACGAGGACCTCGTACACCTCGATGACATTTTTAAGCAGGGGTAGCACATGACAGGGACGTGACCGAGGTCAAACACGTGATGTGTAGAAAAGCGGAAAGGTTCTTTCCGGTTGCAATCTTTGCAAGAACAAAAGCCCTGTGTCAGAGATGACTGTAATGACTTGAGAATCTCTGAGTTGGCCATGAACGAGACACAACATACTCCATGCTTTTATCATGCTTGAAGAGGCTTGCATGGGTTTTGGGTAGTTAGAATACTTACAGTTCTATTTTTCTATGAGCTATCATGAACTTTTTACTGACAAACTGTCAGTAGACTACAAGGTTGGAACTCTATGATGACAGAGGTCATGCAATACATGTTGTATGTAACCTTTTTACCAGGACGTGATGAGTCAAGACAATGACAATGGCTAAAGGCCAGTAGACAGAGGCACTTTGAGATGAACGATGAAATTTTTATGGTCGATGAACAGGGGTCATTAAAGAGGATGCAAAGAACACCACCTGTGCGTGAGGTGGACTTTCAAGCCATGATCGAGGCTCATCCCGAGCTGCTTGGGGGAGCACTCATTGCCCCAGAGGATCCCTGTCGCTGGCTTCTCATCAAGCGAGAAATGGCCGTGCCAGACACGGATACAGGCCAAAATCGATGGTCTCTGGATCACTTGTTTGTGGATCACACAGGGCGTCCCACCCTTGTTGAGATCAAGCGTGCTGCAGATACACGTATCCGACGGGAGGTTGTGGGGCAAATGTTTGACTATGCTGCCAATGCCCAGATTCACTGGGATAGCGCGACGATCAGGCGTGCAGCGGCACACACACATGGTGGCGATGATGAGCTTGAGGAGGCGCTCGCAGAGCTGATTGGTTCACGAGAGTCCGAGGACATCGAAGCCTTCTGGCGTCAAGTGCAGGAGAACATCGAGGAAGGACACATGAGGTTGCTCTTTGTCTGTGACCAGCTCCCATCTCCTCTGCGTCGCATCATTGAATATTTGAACGAACAGCTTGAGAATGTGGAGGTATTGGGTGTTGAGATTACACACTACGTCCCGACGTCTCCCGATTTTACCGTGCTTGTACCACGACTCATTGGCCAGACAGAGCGCCTGAAAGCAAAGAAGTCCAACGCCGGGAAACATACCCAGGCACGTACAACACAGGAAGATGCACTTGGCCTCTGTACACCCAAGGTGCGAAGCTTTTATGAACGCATCCTTGAATCTGCTGATGCCACACCGGGAGCCACTGTAAACTGGGGTACACGAGGATTTTCTGTGACACATTCAGGACACTTTAACTTCAAAGGGTTCCCACCTAATGTATCTCGTCAGGATCCTGCGTATGCTGAAATTTCGTTCCCCAAGAGTAGCTTCTCTCCAGAACAGTGCCAGGTACAACGCGAAACCTTGATGGATAGATACGATGTGTTGACGCTGTCAGGAAAGTACAGTCTCAAGGCATATCCCACGGACATCAAGGCCATTGCACAGATTGAAGAGATCTACAACACCTTGCTTTCTCAGTATACGCAAGCATCAGAAGCTTCGTAAGTATGTTGATCACCAGAGGTGGTCGTAATCTGAGAAACAATCTGTGTCATGGTATCTGGCGTCATGTCACCACTGCTTCAGTAGACGCACACATTGCCTTCGTCGCATTGTTCTGCTTCTTTGCCTGGACCTATCAGGAGAATGTCTTGTTCCAAACGCATTGCTGGATGAAGAGATGTGTCATGGCGATGTTTTGATAACGGATAGTGTGGGGATATGCCGTCCAGAATACCAGGGTTATATAGATTCATCACACGTAGGGTGAGTGAGAGAAATCGCTCACTCACCACGTTCAAGAAAAAGAGGAGTGTATAGTATGAACTGTACACTCCTCTTTGAACTCGACTCAGGACTTGGAATTCTTTGCAGCCGCACGTTGGGCACGTTGTTTGAACTCCTGATTGGTGCCTGTTTTGTCGGCATGACTCTGAATGCGACGAGCGTCTTCCCTGGTCATGGGTTTGTGGGAGGTTGAAGGTGAGGACTTGGTAGTGTTGGATTGCTTGGTCATTTTGAGTAACTCCACGGAGTGAATCATATAACCTTCATGCTTGATTCAAGATAACCTATTTATCTGAACTCATGAAGGAGATGATGTTCATAAAGACACCATCCAGGCTCGATTATTGAGACGTAAAAAAGAAATTTCCAGGTCGTTGACATAAATCCATGACAAACTCCATGATGGATCCATCATGGAGTTTGTCATGGATTTATGTCATTTTGAACGACAGTATTTTAAGTGTTTGTCAGGATAATTATAAATGGATACCAGGTGCTTCCATTTTCGAACCTTACTCTCTACAGGGCCATATCATGCTGGATCTCAAACAAGCGATGATCGAACACGGTTACACACATGGAAAAAATGCTTCAGCACGCAAACTGGCTCAAAGCCTCCTTGAGATTGTTCCTGACATGGGTACTCTGGACAATGTCTCCAATCAAATCGGTCTTCTGATCAAGGCAGATTCTCGTGCATTGACCTGGTGGACAGATGTATCACGTGAACCACTGCTTGAATCGTTGTGTGGCAAACTCGAACTCGATATGAGCGAGTTGTTGTCTCACCTCGATCCAACCAGGAAAGAAGAGGCATCTTACGAAGTATGGCCAGCAGGCACCTCGGCCATTTTGAGGCCATTTATTCACGGCTTCGCTGTGTACCCTCCTCTTGAGCTGAAGCCCAATCATGTTGGAAAAATATCAGACAGGAGAGAGCAGACACTTCTGCACAATCTTTATGGCCCAGATGCCTCACACAAGCTTTCGTTAGAGGCACATAAAGGATCGATGAAGCAGGAAGCTTATTACCCATTTCTTCCTCATCACCAAACTGAATGTATTCATGAGCATGAGTTGGTATGTTTTGACAGGGCTACAGATCTTTTGAAATGGATGAGTGAATTCTTGCGCCATGATGCACGCATCGACATGGAAACATGTTTTGCATGGATAGATTCCAGCACATGGCGTCCTGATGGGCTTCATGACTGGTGCATGATTCTGAGCTTTCTTCATCATGCTGGTATGAAGCCGCTTGATATTGATTACTGGTGCTCACATGAGGTTGTAACCAGGTCATTGCTCGTCTGGCTTCAGGGTGTGTGTCCTTTTGTGGAGGAGCAGGCACACGAAGCCATCATCCAGGTGCTCTGTCAAAAGGCGAGTGAAGCACTTGAGGATGAATGTATCGTGATGTGGACAGAGGAAGAGTACGAGGATTTCTCCCATCGGCTTGATCACAGCATCCAGCAGAAGCATGATATACGTGATATGAGTCGACGTATTCTCCATTGTGAAGATCTCTCAAGAGCGGACAAGGCGCTTTACCTGATGAAGCCAGGAGAACTCCTGTTTTGGCTTGGTGTAGTATCGCGTACTCGTGAAGGGTATGAACTATCACATTTTTTTGCTCGTCGGATTCTCTTCGGGCTTTGGCACGCAAAACTCATCTCCATACCAAAACATGAATGGTGTGCACATGTTAGTCGCGGGTTGGCTATACCTGTCATCCATGAGGATGTACGACGCTGGTTCCTGAACAGTCTACTCGACTCTCCAACGCTTGATGCTCTCGATAGGTTTTGTCCGCAAGAGCTCGTCGGTGAAGATGTTCAACCCGAACTGTATGCACTCAGAGTGCTTGACGCATGTGTACTCGAAGTAGGGTGTGCCATTCTTTGTGGGGAGATCGATGATGACATTCCTCCATCTGCCTGGCCACGTCTTGAGCGTCTTCACGATGCGTTGTGTAAACACCTTTTTTTAATCCCTGCCCCTCGACTGTTCCATGGAGCAGGGATTCTCAAACTCGTATCCATACCAGAAAGACTTTGGAGCATGTTTGAACAAAAACCATGCATACATGAGCACAGGTATCGTCTCATGTGCATGCTTGCACTCACATGGAAAATATCTCAAACCACCGCGAAAAGAAGTAATACAGAACACACTCCTATCGAACGACTTGTAGGAGAGGTTTGGGGAGAAAATACCAGCAAGACGGAGTATGTATACTGCTTCGATGTATTTGATCACATATTCCATTGCGATGAGTTACTTCGATGGCACGAGAATGACCGATCTGAATACACAAAGGTACTCCAGTGGTTGTATCGTTTTGGAGAATGGACACTTAACGAATTTGGGGAGATCTATAAAAGGGCCCGGTTTGGTAGGATGGTAAGTGTTCAACGACCTGTGTATCTGTCACGCTTGATGATTAAAGGGTATGATGCACTTGGAGCAGATGAGTTACAACATTTGCCCGCACTTACAACGCAACTTCTGGAGGGGTTTAACTACTGGATTCAGGTGACACCCTGTGTACAACGCAAGACAGCACTGGAGACGTTCTGGAAAGTGTTGCACGGTGTGTATAAGGAGGAGGAGATGAAGCGTCCTGCTCACAGAGTACGTTTTTTGTGTACACTTGTGAGTAAGCTCTATCCAGGTCAATATTCTTATCATGTGCATGAGTTACCAGATGATTTGCGACGTCAAATTCATCAACTTGGCTTTTGGACAGAGCTTGACGACGCCATGTTGAGCACTGTGTTGGATCACGCGAACCTGCATCGTTTCGCTCAGGATGCCTCTCACGAACTCCAGAACAAGCTTCTTCACTGGATGACTCAGAGTCACTGGCAAAAGGGTACTCTGAACCAGCAGTATCAGATGTGGTTATTGAACCATCAGGGGGTTGTACAACTCATGGACATCTGGTTGCGGGGAACACGTGATGAACTTTCATGGCTTGAAGGCATACATTTTCTTGAACAGATGTGGGCACGTGTACCTGAACATCTGTGGCAAATATGCCTTGACCTGATGGAGCAGGAGAGTACGAACCCTGAAGGAAATTCCTGGCATCTACGAAATCTTCTGTACAGTATGCCAGAGGATGTGCTCAATCAGTCGGAGAATGGCCCCCTGGCCTTACTTGGGTCGACACATAAGCACCTTTCGAAAACGATGTGCGCATGGTTACGTTGGGTCTGTGTTCAACACCTTGAAAAATCTGGACCTCGTGCCAGATATTGGTTCGATTTACTCCAACGTATTCAGCACATGGACAGGGTACAAACATGATTCGTTTCACAAGGATAAAAGTGTAGTGATTCTGGAAAATCAAGCACTGAGAACGCCTTATTGACACTGGGTTCTGACATCAAGCGAACTCACGTCTTGGTGCGGCTCATCTCTTGATTTCATCAGGTCTTATGGGGAAGTTACTTTATTTTGGGTTACTATAGGTCTTTTTTAAATATGGTACTTGACCTGACTTCTATGGGGGTTTAGTTTGTGATGTATGGCCCGTGAGGTGCCACAGGGTTGACTGAGCATCGCCAGTCAGATCAGAAGAAAACCTCATCTCCATACAAGTTGTGACACATCCTGTAATGTACAGACCTTGTACCAAGCATGGCATCCTCTGGCGATTTCTTTTGAAAGGATGTTCAAGTGCGATGCGTACGATAGTAAGGAGTACACAAGATGAAGGCACACCCCTCCTCTTCAAAAGATCCCCATACCTCTCCCACAGGTTACTTGCTCTTGCGTGATGGACACACTGTCCCGATCACGGGGCTCGAGCCCTCCGAGCTCAAGCACTCAGCCAAACACTTGCTCACTTATGGGGAGACACCGATTCGACACACCACTCGCCTCAATGCGATCGTGCATTGCCTTGGCTTTAATGGTGACTTTGGTACCTACACCCACGAGCACTGGCCACAATTGCAGGCCTTGCTTGAGGCACATGGGTGCAGGCGCCAGGTGAATCTCTTCGAGCCCGAGATCCGGCCTTATCTTGGCCTGGATACAATGGTTTCGGTAAAGAAAGAGGCCTTTGCCGCGCGCCTGTTCTCGCCCCTACTTTCTTGTGAGCGACAACCTGTGCGTGTGTTCACTGGCTATGGCTTTGACTGGTCTGAATTTGATGAACTTTGGGCTCAAGGTTTTCGCCGTCTCTCTCCTGAAGAACAAGCTCAGAAGATGCCAGAAGATCTGTGCGAAGCAAGACAGTGGCTCTATCTTCGCACGTGGAATATGATGTATCATCACTCCTTTTTGAGTGATCACTTGCTTGAGCACAAAGGCAAGCATCATACATTAGTGTTGATGTATGATCAGCGTGACATACCCGAACACTATGAGCGCGAGCATGGTTTGAGCCTGCGTGCGCTCGAGGGCCTTCGCGCATTCCTTGACCGACGCGATGTAGGGTGGGTTCGGGTATGTCCGATTACTCCGAGGCTTGCGATCTTACTTGGTCCCTTGGGCACCTACGATCTGGTGTGGCGTGACATGCGCATCGAGGTCCCCCCTGCGCTCAAGCTCGAACACTCTGGCAGCCTCAAGCACTTCAAGAAGTGGTACTATTATGAGAAGGATCGTTGGCACGAGCACGATCTACATCAGGCCAAGCTTACTTACTTCGCGCAAGATCCCGAGGCACGTCTTGAGCTAATCGACTTTGATCATCAGGTCTTGCAAGCCCACCTCATCGAGCAGGGACGCTATCGTGAACCCCTGTGTGAGCATCTACCCGAGGGCTTGCCTGGCACATGGCATGAGGTTGACCTGAGGCCTGATCATGGGTTGTGGGTGAGTGAGCTCGTGACGAACGCCGACTTCGAGGTCTTTGATAAGGAGACGGGATACTTTGACAAGCTTGAGCATGCGGCACGCGAGGATGAATTCGCACAAGATCCAAAGCCTTTTTACGAAGCTGCCAACTGGATGTGTGCTCCTGATGAACCTGTGGGTGTCACGTACCACTGGGCTTCAGCCTACTGTCGTTGGTTCGAGGAGTGCCATGGCGTGCCCGCACGACTCATGCTGCTTCGCGATCATCGCGCGATCAGGCCGTTTGCAAAAGGACCTGAGAACTCTTCGCACTATGAACGTCTCAAGGATATGGACTTTCCTTGGGAGCATCGTCCCCCTCGATTTATACCCGAAGTAGGCGTGCACTGGTCGACCCCGAGGTTCTCTGAGCCAGGAGAGGATGATTATGTTTCTGCCTCGGGCATAGGCTCAACCTCGCTCAAGATATGGATTGATCAATGGCCTCCCAAAGCACGACTTTCCCCCCAACTCAAGCCTACCATGTATCATGACATCCCTTACCTCGATGCATGGGATGTGTATGAATGGTGTGAAGAGGGTGTCGTTGCTGGACGTTACTGGGAAGGTCCCATGGGTTTAAAAAGCTGGGGTGAGTATAAAAACTCTCGCATTCACTTCCGCATGGTGATCAAGAAGGGAGGTGTGGCATGAGCAAAAAAAGCATAACATGTACTAGCTCTCGCACCCAAAAACCCCTGACCGAGTATGACTCCAAACATGAGGCAGATATGGTCGCTGCACGTTATGAAGGGATGGTCTCTTATCACTGTTCTTGTTGTGATAAGTGGCACCTTTCCCCACAATACAATCAGACACGATCACGCCCTTGTCCATGGTGCACCGGGCGTGATGGGAAGTCCAAACAAAGCTATCCGACAAAGCAGGTTGCACAAAGACGTGCACACATCATTCAAAGCAAGCGATACGTGACCCTCACTGTATACGAATGTCAATGGGGGGAGGGGTGGCACCTGACCAAAACATAATGAAGTCAGGCACCTTGTTGTAAGCTGTGACTATAGTGACAGCCCCCCATAAAACGTGTGAACACTGCTATTTGGTCTCTGTACTGACGCTCAGGGCGAGATAGGTTGGGAGGTGTGGTCTTTTGAGGCTGTGACGCTCAGCACACAGTTTCAGGTAGATGTCGAGATCCTCGACATCTACCTGAAACTGTGTGCTCGAGGTACGAGGACTCCTGTCAAACGGTATCACGAAATGTTCCATGACACTCATTTGGACGAATCCCACTCAAGAGAAAAGGGCTCGCTCAGAGAGTGAAAGGTCTGGAATGTTCGAAACAATTCCTTGGATTGAGCAGGAGCGCTTTGAAGTAGTTGGAAGCTTTACGAGTGTTGAGTTCTAGAGCGTAATAAAGAAGGATCAGTCGGGAAAAGCTTGTATAAAGGTTGAATATCAGTGTCGTAAAAACAGAAGGTAACACAGCTACATTTCTTGGTTTTCACTCCTTGAACTTCAAGCCTTTCTTCTTCGAACATCTCCTTCTCCATCACGCTCTAGGCGTACAGGAGCAGTCCATGTTTTGAGTGAGATATGTTCTGGAAGTTGAGGCTACTGGATAAATTACTCCTTACTTATTCATAAGTAGGGTAAATATTATCCAGTCCAATCAATGGAATCAAGTTAAGTCATTAAAATATCAAATAAAAAGTAGTGAAGTAGGGACTCTTGGCAAATGTAGTGACCCTAAAATCAAGCATCGAGACATCCAGACGTTTGAGCGTTCAGATGTCTGAACGCTCAAACGTCTGGATGTTTATAAAAAGCCCAACGTTAGAGGGGGAAAGAATGACCATGAATAAGAACGGCAATAAAAAGCGCGCCCCCTCCGACGCGAGTGAACACCTCGCCCTCGACTCACAGCCTGAGTCATGCAGAGCAAGCTCGTGTCGATCTTCTTGACAAGGCATTCCTTTTGGTCCAGATTTGATGGACAACACTCCAATAGGCTGGCGGGATGATACATGTGACTCCTCGTCCAGATAAGTCGCTTCCTAACCCTCGAAATCGTCCCCATACCATGATCTCTTTACACCCTCTGATGTCGTGCTGCCTGCTCTCGGGTCTCTTGTTGTTGAGTTGTTGCGCACAAGATGAACCCTATAGCACACCCTTGCCCGTCACGAACACCCGTCCTGATGACATGATGGCGATGCAGCCTGACGAGGACCATGTGGACATGGGGGAGGCTTTTGAATCCATGAGTCACACTCGCTTTTTTAAGGCATCGAATACCAGACACTCCATTGTATTTGGTAACGCGATGAGCATGTCGGGGGATACTTTCGTGGTGGCCGCATCAAGGGAAGACAGCGATGGCATAGACCCCACGAATTACCTCGCCGAGGACAGTGGCGCGGTGTACGTCTTCGAGCGCGACCCAGGGACAGGTGCGTGGAGCGAGCAAGCCTTTTTGAAACCTTCGCGTATCGGGGATGGTTACTTATTTGGCACTTCAGTCTCGATTCAGGGTGACACGCTCGTTGTCGGCGCCTCGGGAGAAGACCTGAATACCGAGGACGTTCACACCACCATACAGAGCGGTGGCGCAGTGTATGTCTTTGAGCGCGACCCTAAGACAGGCGTCTGGACTGAAAAAGACTACTTGACCGCGTTCAATGCTGGGCATAGTGACTACTTTGGCTGGTCGGTCTCACTCTCGGGTGACACGCTCGCCATCGGGGCATACGGTGAGAACAGCGATGGCGTCGATCCAGACAATGACTTTTATAATCAGAGTGGTGCGGTCTACGTATTCGAGCGCGAACCTGAGACGGGGGCCTGGGAGTATCAGGCTTTCTTGAAGGGGGACTCGCTTGATGATGATGAGTTCGGATACAAGGTCGCGCTTGAGGACGATACACTCGTCATCAGCGCTCACCGGGAGGACAGCGATGGTACAGACCCCACGAATCATCTCGCTGAGGACAGTGGCGCGGTGTACGTATTCGAGCGCGACCCCAGAACAGGCGAGTGGCACAAGCAAGCCTTCTTGAAAGCCTCCGATGTCCAGAAAGACGATGCCTTTGGCTGCGCGCTCTCCCTGTCGGGCGATACACTCGCCATTGGTGCATGGAATGCGGGTCAAGATTACAGAAGCGGTAAGACTTATCTCTTTGAGCGTGACCCTGGGATAGGCGTGTGGAGTCAGCAAGCTGTTTTGACGGCTTCCAACGCGAAAGTAGGTGATGCATTTGGCGCCTCACTCTCGCTCTCAGGAGAGACGCTCGTCGTGGGCGCTTTCGGGGAGAGCAGTGACGGCAAAGATGCTCGTGAGATTGATCCTGCTTACGAAGATAGCGGCGCAGCTTATGTGTTTGAGCGGGACCCCTTGACCCACGCCTGGACTCAGAGGGCTTTTTTTAAGGCCTCCAACGCGGATTACAGATACAGCTTTGGCTGGTCGGTCATCACATCAGGCAACATATGTCTTGTGAGTTCCCCGCACGAAGCCAGTGATGGGATCGATTCACGTCACAGCGACGAGAGCCGCAGCGGTGCGGTCTACATGTTCGAGCTATAGACGGCCCCACATGTCCCTTGTGCAGGACCCGTGGACGTGCCCGGCGTCATGCTCTCCAAGACGCTAGGCCTCGATCAGAAGGTCTACTCAAGGTCATATGAAGGTGAACCGTGACACAGGCGCTCGAGTCCCTAGGCGAGGCCATTTACTCCGAAGCCCTCGCGGATGACGGCATACTTGACAGAAGCGTCGGTCTGCTTGCACGCGTCGAGGATGAGCCTTGATTTGTGGTGCCCGAGCACCCTGATGAACAGTAGCACCACGTCCACGCTGCCCGCCCTGATCTTCTGCGCGGCGCTCTGGATGCGCTGCACCTCGGTGCCTTTGTGGCTCTCGACCCAGGTGATCGACTCGGGCATGAGCCACGCCTTGTAGGTCTCGATCTGCTCGGTTTTGGAGGAGACGCCGCCCACACACATCAGGCGCGTACCCTGGAGCGTGTCAAGGTAGGGCTCAAGCTGTTCGGGGCGAGTGATGGGCTGTGAGGGTAAGACGCCAGACGGGGGAACTTCCACGAGCAGGGGGAGGACATTGACGGCGTGGTGAGCCAGACAAAAGAGAGGTGAGACAGGATTACGCTCATACTGCGGTTTAAATAATCACATGCGAAAAAGAAAGAATTGAGGTAGACTGAGTGAAGACTGACTCAGGAGGAC
>CATLTV010000195.1 GCA_950059285.1 uncultured Pseudomonadota bacterium
CTTGAGCGTTTGGCCAATTTGGCAACCCGCCGCGTTTATTTTGGGAAGACTTCAGCGAAGATATTCACATAAGTTACTTTATTATAATGCTTTTTTCTATTTTATGAATGAGGCAAATAGTACTGGCCCAAATATTGCGGAGTTATGCGGATGGATTCTTAGGAAAGGTTCGATCTCACATCAAACACACACCTTACGCTGTATTGAGCATGATCATGACACGCACACCTCATCTCTTTTTCTTTGGAGCGCTCTTCATCGCCTGCTGTACGCTGACGAGCTGCTCTCGAAAGGACAATAACACCTCGACAGGTGCCGACGACACAAGTTGTGAGCGCGGCACACAGGGCTGCGCTTGCGAGGCCAGTTCTATTTGTGGCACCGACGCTGATGGCGTCCAGCTCGCCTGCATTACGGGCATCTGTGAGCCTGCTCCCTGTGAAGCAGGGAGCGCTGGATGTGTCTGTGACGCAGGTACCTGTGATGAGGGACTTGAGTGCTCCTCGGCCTCTGGCGTGGAGCGCTGCGAGGTGTCTGCGTGCGAGGTTGGCTCGGAGGGTTGTGGCTGCCAGCTTGATCGCAAGTGTGACAATGGCTTGAACTGTGTGCAAGGTTATTGCGCGCAGCTTACCTGTACACCAGGAAGTCTTGGATGCAACTGCTCGGTGCGCTACACCTGTGAGTCGAACCTTGTGTGTGACCTCGGTTCAGAGGTGTGTCGCGAAGCGGGGAGCTGCACGCCAGGGAACCTTGGCTGTGAGTGTGATGCCAACAATAGCTGTGTGGGGGACCTTGTATGCGGCACCGAGGGCACTTGCGAGGACACCACATGCACGCCTGGTCTTGAAGGGTGTAGTTGCCTCAATGATAGTTGTGGCAAGACCACCAGTGGTGAGCCGCTGGAGTGTATGGCAGGTGTTTGCCAACAAAGTACCTGTCCTGTGGGAGAGCGTGGTTGTGCATGTGGTCCCAACAACACTTGTAATGACGAGCTGGATAGTTGTGAGAATGGTTACTGTCTTTCCAGCGAGTGTATCCCTGGCGAGGTTGGCTGTGAATGTCTGGCGGGCGGATGCGATCCTGGAGCAAAGTGCGTGGATGACACGGTGTGTGTGGATCAGACGGGCAAGAATGGTGGCCCCTGTCTTGATAATGGGACATGCTCTCGTAACAACCGCTGTGATAGCTCTGTGGTGCCTTCTGTATGTGTGACCTGTGAGTTGGGTTCGATTGGATGTCAATGTCAGGATGATGACAGCTGCAACCCAGGCTTGCTCTGTTTGATGGGGCATTGTGTAGGCGATGAAACGGTGCAGGATCGTACGCCCAACACGGATGCAAGCTGTTACACCCCATGCGAGGACAACCTCATCACCGAAGATGAGTCGAGGCGCTGTGTTAATGGCTTTATTGAGGGGTGTTTGGAAGGTATGGAGTGCACGCTTGGCTCCTGTGTCAAGGCGGATACCGAGCCTGACATGTGCTTCAGTGATAGCGATTGTCCCTCCTTCCAGCTCTGTATGCAGGGTTACTGTTATGTGGAGTGTGAGGGTCCAAGTGATTGTACTGATGGGAGCTATTGTCAAGACAAGGTGTGCCGTGAATCGTGCTCGATGAACTCGAATGATTGCCCTTCGGGCTATGTGTGTGAGTCGGATGATGGAGATTCGGGCTACTGCATGATCAAGTCTGCCGAGACCAACCAGGTGCGTGTGCAGAAGACAGGTTCGCTGGCTGTCTCCACCAATGTGCTTGAGTTTACCAACACGCATACGAGCAGGACCTTCATCCTCCAGAATCTGAGTGATGATTACGTTAACTTCACCTTGAGCAAAGCGGAGCACTCCGTGCTCTTCTCCGATCCAAGTAGTGGTTCAGAGCGCATCTCTAATTATGAGGGGACTGATTGTAGTGGGGCTCAGTGTCCGTTGCGGTTTGTGGAGATGGGTGAGTTTGGGCGCATCTCTGGAGATCAGGAAGTGACGCTGCGTGTGCCACCACGATGTGATGAAGACTGTCCTCAAATCACGGTGCGTTTGGCGGGGAGCGGCGTTAACGCCATTCGTTGGCAAGGCGTGATCGAGATCCTGTCTGATGTGGGTTCGGAGCGCGTGAACCTGAGTTACGTGAGCAGCCCCGAAGGACGTTGGTCGGGAACGATGGTCTATTTTGCTAACTTTGAAGATCGTGGCATCGACACCGAGGGAGGCATCATTGGATGGCTTGACCGCACCAACAAGGACAACGTGGCAGGCGTGGAAAACGGGCTGATTCAGAAGTGGGGAGGCTTTCGCACGGGCGCGCTCACCGATGGTTGGAACGAGATGAAGGCTGTGCTCACCTCGACGCAAACAGGTCAGTGGGACTGGCCCTCTGTACGCGATGCGTGCTTTATCAACGATGGTGCCTGTTTCCTGTATGCCACGGGTGCCGGGGCTTCGCCTCGATCCTATGTGCAGAGTACATCTGCGACCCCGATTCCGACGGGCGTGACCGAGTTCCCCATGGCGATGAACCTGCGTATCCCTGATGGTAACACACCGACGATGTTCAATGGTCGTGTGGTCACGGACAAGGCACTGCACTACGCGGGCGATCCAGCGATTGAGCTTGGCTTTGCTCGCGATCCTGCTGACATCGCCAACTGCGACACCTCCATCAGCACCAACTGTGTGATGTTCCTCGACGAGATGGACCTCAACCTCAATGTGGGTGCGCGTTACCCGCTTATCGACACCACATCGAGCTGTATCAGTGGTTTTGAAAAAACAGAGTTTCCTTGGCTCGTTGAGGGCT
The DNA here is from genome assembly GCA_950059285.1 of uncultured Pseudomonadota bacterium. GTDB lineage: Bacteria > Myxococcota_A > Bradymonadia > Bradymonadales > Bradymonadaceae > CATLTV01. The sequence continues at coordinate 2,797 of CATLTV010000195.1, forward strand.
TTCTCAAGGACGCCTATCAGGATGCCGGGACTGGTCTTTATCGCAAGGCTCACTGCAACGATGTGCGCGTTCCTTATGAAAACCCAAACGGAGATCCCGAGATTCAGGCGATGAACCTCAACCTCGCCAAGAGCAACCCCATCCCGAACGGTCGTGTGTTGAGCCGCCAGATAGAGCTTCTGGATGGTGCGATGATCGACCAGTCCGAGATGATCATCTTCTTCCGTGAGCGTTATCCCTCGTTTATCGACGATGAGCCCGTCACCGCTTACGGCTATATCGTATTGGAGCGTGAGCCTCTGGAGATCGATGAGGATGATGAGGACGCCAATGGCATCCCCGATGAGTATGAGGGCTCCACAGTTCCAAGCGCCCAGAGCGATGCCTCTGTGGGAAGTCACATCACGTGCTCTCGTGATATCCTCGATCCTGTGCTCGGCACCAATGTTGGCCTCTCTCAGACAAACGCCCATCAGGTTATTGCCGCCATTATTCGTGGTGGTAACCCAGTAGAGTCCTCTCGCATCAAGTACCTTTATGAGACAGGTTCAAATAACGAAGAAGTTCATTATTTTTGCGAGGATACTGGGTTGTTTGATGGTGGTTCAGACAACATCGAGAACTGGGGCGAAGGTTACTATGGGGAGAACACGGATGACTGTGGTACTGCGCTCAATGGAGTGTGTGAGGATGGAGGCTCAAACGCTACAGCCTCCACCTGTAATCCAGGTGAAGACGTTACAGATTGTGGCATGCGTTATACGGATACGCGCGTGGCCTGTCCTCGCAAGAGCAACATCATTTTCTTCACGACAGACGCCACACTGCTCCCTGATATTCATACTCTGGCCTGTCAGCAAGATGGTACATGCCTTGATCAATTGAACTCCTGGCGTACAAGCGGTAACCCCATTCTCAAGCAGATCGATGTCAAGTGGACCTGTGAGGGCGACGTGGTGTTCTGCGATGAGAATGAGCTTGATCGTCGCGATGGTAAGCTCTTCTACAAGAAGGGGAGCAGCGATTTGCCCTTCTTGCCCATTCACGCCGAGATCGAGGAAGCTTTCCGCTACAAGACCAGGTTCAAGAGCCGTGATGGGCTCTCTTCAGTTGGGTTTGAACCTTCATTGTGCGAGCCCTTCTCCAACACAACACCTTATTGCTATGACGCCGATCAGATTGAGTCGATCGCCGAGCGTACAAGCTGTTTGCTCCACATTTATGATAGCTACTATGACTCTGCACAAGGTGGCCTGCTCAGCGAGGCTGATGCGCTCTACGATTACCTTGAAGAGAGCTTTTCGTATCGTGAAGAACCATCTGTCACAGGAGGACTTCCAACGACTTATGATGGTTTTGAGCGACTTTATGCAGAGCTTGTCATCATGCTTGGAGACGCTGCGTACACCTCTGCCTTCGAGTCGCGATTCAACCTCGCAGGCAGTCTCGCTGCGAGTTTTGAGGGCTCAAAGTTTGAGTCTGATGGCATCGACCTTTCTGGTATCGCTGGCTATGAGATGTTCAAGCTCTATCAGGCTGTGCAGTACTACGAGATGGTGCTCAACCGATTCTATGAGATGGGCAATGTGATTGGTGCTGCGATGGATTCTGGCTCTCCGCAGACGGCATCAAACTTCATCTCATCGGGCACAGTGACGGCCTACTTTGATCGTCTGATCCGTGCATCCACACAGCGCTCTCGCGCCATGAGCGAGATCGTGCGTCGTTACCAGTCTCTTAACCGCCCCGACCTCGCTCGTCGCGTGGCGGAGCGGGCCTACACCTCTACTTACCTGGAGTCGATGTTCCTCTCTAACCTCATTGTGCGCTTCTACGCTATCTCTGGTGGAAGTCAGAAGCCACAGATCCTCATTGAGCTGGAGAAGTCACAGCTTCGCTATCGCACAGCGTTGGTTGACCTGACACAGGTTTATAATGCTATCACCACCGATGTGAATTTCTTTGGTTATCCAGCCGATTACATCCCCTTCCCCACGCTTGATAACACCTCGAACACCACGGCCGAGTCCAATGCCTTCGAGAAGATCTTGCGCACAGCCACCTCCAAGCTTGAAGTGGCCAGAACTCGTGAGCAAAACGCCCTGTCCCAGACGCGCACCTACGAGACGGATGAAGCCTCTTTCCAGGCTGAACTCACGCGCATTACGCGCACCTATGAGAATCAACTCGGTGATATTTGTGGCACCTTCCAGGGGAGCGATGGCCTCATTCACCCCGTCATTGAACGTTACGCCTACCTTGATGAACGTTTGAGCATCATTGGAGATCCTTGCGGTTTTGGCACCAATGGAGGCATCTACCGCGCCATGGGTGAACTTAACCTCGCACAGCTTGAGCTACGTCGTATCTCAATTCAGGCTCAGAATATTCTGGAGACGATCGACATCGAGAAGAAGCGCGTTGAGGATCAGTGCGACACCATGCTCGACCTTGCTGACTACAAGTACAAGATCGGTGAGAAGCTCTTTGACCTTGAGGAGGATGCCATCAAGCGCAAGGAGGACATTGAGTTCTGGACGCGCAAGGCGGACACGGTGGCCAAGGGCATCGAGATCACGCAATGCGCTGGAGAGGAGTGCATCGCCACGCCCATCGCGCTTGGGCTGTTGCTGAGCACGGCTTCAGCCACGGAGTATCAGATCTTGAAGAGTCAGGAGATCCAGCGTGAGAAGCGCGAGGAGCGCAATCAGATCGAGATTGACGCGGCGCAGTGGGAGATGGAGGTTCAGTGCGACCTTGCGATCATCAACAGCAACGCTCAAACCGCTACCCAGATGCTCGCACTTCGCGATCTCCAGATCTCAGGGCTTGCTGCCGAGTACCGTGTGAACCTCGCAGTCTCCGAGGTCCAGAAGCTGCGCCAGCAGGCCAAACGTCTGGAGCTTGAGTGGCAGGAAACACTCGATACCACCGTCAATGTGGAGTCGGCCAAGAACGATCCAAACATCCGAATCTACCGCAATGATTCGGTTATCAACGCCGAGATTTCCTTTGATGACGCCATGCGCGAGGCCTACCGACTTACGCGTGTTTACGAGTACTACACATCCACTTCTTACATCGACAAGGACCAGCTCTTCCTCATTCGTATGGTGTCGAGCGGAGATTACAACCTTGAGAATTACATCTATGATCTGAAGAACTCCTTTGATCGTTTTGAGGAGGAGTACGGCATTCCAGAGCTTCGCGTGCAGGTTGTCTCTCTTCGCGATGACATCTTTGACATTCCAACGCTTGGAGATAATGGCGAGGCGCTCTCGATCAATGAACGTTCGGCGTTGCTGCGCGACCGTCTCAGTGATCCAGGATTGCTTAACAGCGATGGTTTTCTGGCCATCCCCTTTACCTCAAACCTTGAAGATCTGAGTCCACTTACACGTAACCACAAGATCTTCTACATCGAGGCCAACATTGAGGGCAACGATAACGGTGACTTCCTTGGACGAGTCTACCTGCGCCTTGTGGGCACGAGCATCATCAAGTCGCTTGACGATGAGCTTGCGTACTATCGCTTTCCCACGCGCACCGCTGTGATCAACCCCTTCTTTAATGGAACGCGCCAGTTCTCGCAGAGCAACGAGCTCTACCGCAGCTATCGCTTGCGCGAGTTTCCGCTCGTGAACACCGACTGGGAGATGGTCCTTAACCAGCGTAACGAAAAGGTTAATCAGGACATTAACCTTGATGAGCTGATCGATATCAAGCTCTACATCTTCTATACGGACTTCACGCAATACTAAAGATAAGTATTTGATAATAAATGACTTTAAATCAAAATAAAAACCATTACACACGACAGAGAGTGCGCATCATGAGACATCTCCTCACCAGGAAAATCCCACTGGGCAGCCTGTTCTTTGGCAGCTTACTTGTACTGCAAGCCTGCCCTGACAATCCCCCTTCCACCACGATCGATCAGGGCAAGGCTGATATGGCAGACATGTTGGATATGCTCGACATGTCCGTGGACGATCCTTCCTGCACGAGCGATGAAGAGTGTACAGGTAGTTTTGAGGGGTTCTTCTGTATTCAAGACGTATGTACCGAGTGCGCCAAGGGTGAAGAAGGTTGTGTTTGTCGTGCCAACGGCACCTGTAAAACAGGTTTCCAGTGTGGAGAGGATGGATTGTGTGCACCCTGTGAGAGTGGCACGCTTGATTGTCCCTGTCACGACGATGAGACGTGTAACGAGGGGCTCTCCTGTAGCGCCGAGGTCTGTGTACCTGACACCTGTACACCTGGTGCGCTCGACTGCCCATGTGATGCGGACGGTGCGTGTCCTGAAAGTGGTGATGACACCTATTGTGATGAGCAGAGCGTGTGTCGTTTCTGTTCAAGTGATATTGAGGGATGCCCATGTGATGCCGATGACACTTGCCGTGGTGATAACTATTGTAGTGATGATCAGATCTGTCTGACCTGTTCTGATTTCGACAAGGAAGAGAACTGTGTCTGTGAGAATGACAGTGAGTGTGCGGTGGGTCTTGTCTGTGATGATGAAGCCAACCGTTGTCGTGAGAAGAAGTCTTGCGCTGATGTCTGCCTTCCCTTCCAATTGTGTGATGACAGTGGCGCAGGTGATCCAATGTGCATCTCGGAGATGTGCGTTGATGGTTACACCTATGAAGATGGTCAGTGTGTGGCCATTGCAGGTAACACCTGTGATGGTCGTGATGGCTCCACAAACATTCAGGCAAGCTGCGAGGCCAACAATCAGGAGTGTGTGGAGAACTCGCAGGGTATGGCCTCTTGTGTGGACACGTGCACCACGTTGAGCGCGACCTGTGAAGCAGATAACCGTGACTGTGACATCGCGCTCCTCATCACCGAAGACGCTGTATGTGGGAGCTGCAAGCCAGGTTATGAGGATGATGGGGCGGGCACCTGTATTGTCTCTACCGAGGCCAACTGCTCCACTTTTGGTGCAGCTGATTCCATCGCGCAGGCGTGTGAGGATCGTAACCAGATCTGTGTGGAGCGCGCCACGGGTGGTGCTTACTGTGGTGAGTGTCTTGAGGGTTACGAGTTCGACGCTAACAAGAATGCGTGTGTAGAAAAAGCGTTGTGTGGTGGGGAGTTCTGTGATGCTGATGAGTTCTGTTACTTTGCTCAAGACGGCTCACCTCCCGTGTGCGCCGACGTCCAATGTGGTGATAACCAGGCTTACGACGTTGAGAATGACGCCTGTATCTCATGCTCGGTGACCTGTGATCAGGAGGGGGTCTACCCTATCACCATCGATGGCTCCTGCTCCTGTGCGAGCGATGTGTTCTGTAGCTTTAATACGGATGGTGCCTCGGATCGCTGCTTTGAGCGTGTCTGCCCCGAGGGACAGGTGTTGCCTCCTGGTGGTTCGACGGTCAACGACTGCATTACGTGCGGTGTTATCTGTGGGACAAAAGAGGGAGAGCGCGCGCGTCAGTGGCCTGTGGCCAAGATTGATTCGTCGTGTTTTTGTGAGGTTCAGGAAGGTTACGCTGCTCCATTTGGTGGCTCGGGCAGTCCTCAGAAGTGTGATGCTGATGGTGATGGCTGGATCAACCGCACCTCCGACAGCGTTTATCAGACCGCAGCCCTTGCCAATGACCAGTCTGTGCTCGGAAACTTTCGTTGTGAGCGCCGTCAGATCGACCGCTTTATTCTTCAGAATGAGATTGGTCAGCGCCGCGCTGTCTCGTTGTGTGGTGATGATTTGATTGACTACGAGCCAAGCACAGTGCCTACCTGCACCGATCCAGATGGTCTTGTTGCCATCACACTCTCCGAGGAGGATGATATTGACTCCGATGATGCGATCCTGCTCGACTCCAACACATATCCTGCCTTTGGTACGCGAGCTTTCAAGGCTGCCGAGTTAAACTCCCTGACCAAGGGTTGTGTCTCTGCCAATGGCGATCTCAACGCCAATGGTACCGAGGATGTGGCCGAAGAGCATGCGATCAAGCGTGACCGCCTTACAAGCGTTACCTTTAGCACAGATGAACGCTTTGCCTTCCACAGCATGTCTTACTTCCTCGAGCTGCACAAAGGCTTCTACGAGCCTTCAGCTCGTCCTGGTAATCTTGGCGCATACGTCATCGCCGAACGCTCTCGCTGTGACGCAGACTTTACCATGGGTTACAGCTCTGGTGGTACGTACACTCAACAGTGTACGCGTTCACGTCGTCAGGACTATGACTTTGCCAACTCACATAATGGTTTTGACTTTGCACACTGGGGGTGTGATGCGGCGAATGGTACATGTCAGCTTTCAGGTCCACTGGTCGATGCAAGTTTGGATGATCTTGATGGAGATAACCTGCCTGATCATGGCATCTGTGATTATACCGATGTTCCCGATGACTCTGATTGGCGAGGAATGACGCATCACTCTCAGTTCCAGTGTGTTGTGCTCAAGACGAGCGCTGATCCTGCGCACAACTATGAGCTCGCCATTGACCAGGTCTACAAATCGGGTGAGGCAGCACCTTCGCCCAATGACTTTAACGCCTGTCAGGCTGTTTCCTGTAATGGTGTCATGGGATGCGATGAGTCCGCCACGCAAGGTGTCTACCAACCTGATGTGACCCAGTATCTTTGTTCAACTAGAGAGCGTGATGCTGTGACGCCCGAGGAAGTGGGTTGGATCTCGATCCGTTATGTGCCCGACTCCGTACCTTCAAGGCCCTACATTCGTGGCTGTATCGACGAGTCTTATGGCACTGATGGCACAGACCACTTCAAGGATCTTTGCCCTGGCTATTCAGATAATCCAGACGCCGTACTTGCTGCAGGCAACCCTGGCGATGCTGGAAAGCTCATCTGTAGTTGCAATCGTTTCTTTGGTGGTAGTAACTGTGAGTACACCTGTCAGAGCCGTACATATGCCAACCCCTCGGGAGGCACCTCAACGAGCTATCTTCATGTGGGCGATCGTGATCGTGGTTATGACGATGCAACCAAGGCTGATTATGCATGTGGCACCGATGATAACTTCTGCTCGCTACATCCTCCTGTTGAGAATGGAGGTGGACTTGAGTTTGCGGGTGGACGTCGTGGTTACTGGATGTGTGGTGAGTTTACGCTGACGCGCACCCTGGATGACAACCTCGCGGACATCTCTGTGCTTGAGGCCTCGGCCACGATTGATAACGTGAACGTCACCTACGAGGTTGATGGCAAGATCAGCACCTCTCCCATCAAGAGAGAGCTCCTTGAGCAAGACCCAACCTGCGTCTCCAATTGTTACAGTGCGTTTTGATGATATAGTGAGGAAGAAGAGGAGGATGAAATCGACAATTTCATCCTCCTTTTTCTCACCTTCAAGGATGCGTAAAGGTCGCTCATGATCCTCAAAAATCTCCTCTACAACCTCTCGAAGCTTCGCAATCTGCGTCATGTGATCCTCGTTGTGGGTATACTTATGGCAGGAGAGCATTCGCGTCACCTGTATACGCTCTACCAACGCTCGGAATCCTCTATTCAGGCTGGCTTGACTGGAGAAGGGGCTGTTCTTGTCAAGGAGGTCAGAAACGTATTCAAGAGTGCACGTCGTTTTCCACCTGAACAACGTCAGGAGTTTCTGGACCCCAAGCTGGCTGAACTTGCCCCACATTATGGGCTGACCTTTGCAGAAGTATATGATCTGACAAGTAAAACATCGTATCGTTGGGGCAAGACCGCTGCCAAAACGCCAACTGATCTTCATGACACGTCTCATCGAGGTAAGGTTCGTCCCCTGGATGGCGCGCGCTACTCCATGAGCTGGCCCCCTGTCGCGCTCCCCCTTGGGACTGTTTTGCAACAACAAAGGCGCGTTCCTCCACCACACGAAGGGAGGCAACCTCCACACTTGCGTCCTCCCAACGAGCAAACGCCTGACGCCCTGTCAGTCATCAATGGTCCTCCAGCACACATCCCCCGTACACATCCAGGCAGGCCAATGAAGGAGATTATCCTTATTGAGTTTGAGCCACAAAACACATCTCAGCTCCAGAGCCGACTTAACTGGACGCTTGCACTTGGTATAATTGGCCTCGCCTTCATGATCCTCGGCGTCTTTTATGCGTGGTGGTTGATTGGTCACCGAGAGCGTCTTCAGGAGGAGCTGCACAAGAAGCGTTTACTGGCGATGTTGGGTGAGATGTCAGCGGTGATTTCACATGAGCTTAGAAATCCTCTGGCGGCCGCCATGGGACAGGCCGAGCTACTTGAAGCTTATCTTGATGAGGAGAGCCGCGCTTACGATAAGGCTCGTCGCATTAATCACGAGCTTGAACGCCTTGAAACTCTGGCCAATGACCTGCTTAACTTTGTCAACTCGGGCAGAGTTGTACTCGAAGAGGTCGATTTTCAACAGACCTTCACGGTGATATTTCAAGCGCTTGAAAACGCGCGATTGCACGTGCATTATAAAGGCGTGATGCCCCTTCGCATCGTGTGTGATCCTCGCATGCTTGGACGCGCGATTGACAACATTATCGACAACGCTTTGATCATCAGTGAACCTAATCAGGGCATGGTCGATGTCACCTGTTCCATTAGCCATGGACAGCTTCATGTCCTGATCGAGGATGAAGGGCCAGGCTTGCCAGAAGGAGTGGAGTTGTTCAAACCCTTCGTGACCACGCGTGAGAAGGGCACGGGACTTGGGCTCGCCATTGCCTCCGAAATTATCTCTGCGCATGGTGGTACCATCGCTGCCATGAATCGCGCGGACCGCTCGGGTGCAAGATTTCTTATTCGTGTACCACTCACTCTCACGCCTGATGAGGATGCCTCGCAGGAGGAGTATCAGTCCTGAATACATCAAAAACAAAATCCCACCAGGCAGGTCGATTCACACACCTGTGGCGTCTAAGCATCCTGCTCGTCGGACTCTTCATCGCTGTTGAGGAAGTACGATCCACAAGGAGTATTTATCAGACATATGTAGACTTTGAAGACCTCTCCATACGGGGGGAGTTCTCAAGCTTCTTTCTCTACACCCAGAAACAGTTCGTACAGTATAACTTTGGGCACGATAACAAGATTCAGATTTCTCCAGAGATGAAGAGCAAGGGGCTTGTCGCTGCCATGCATGCCATTGGCAACCAACACAGACGCCCTTCCATGCTCATTGGAGAGCCGCGACATTTGCCAGAGCTTGTCAATGACCTCGAGCGTCGTGGTCAGTTCAATTACTTTGATGATGGGCACATCGTACACGTGGCACCTCTCAAGGAAGTGAGCCTTCATCATCAGAATTACGTCAAAGGATTTCCTGGGTATGTTCCTCCTTCTGAGCGTATCTATCCTCCTCGCAATCCTCCTGGAATGCCCCCGATGCGTCTTGATGAGTCGAGTACAGGTCCACCCAAAGGAAAATCACCACCCGTGGTTGGCGTCGAGTTTATCCCTTATCAGACTCGCTCAAATATTGAGCGCGCGGACTATCGACGCTCACTTGCGCCTCTGTTTGGAGGGCTGTTACTCTTTTTGACGGGAGCGCTTTACTGGCTGATTGGTCACCGAGAGCGTCTTCAGGAGGAGCTGCACAAGAAGCGTTTACTGGCGATGTTGGGTGAGATGTCAGCG
>CATLTV010000196.1 GCA_950059285.1 uncultured Pseudomonadota bacterium
TGATGTGCTTGATCTTGGGTGTGGTCCAGGGGAGCTGCTGGGGCACCTTGTTCAAAGTAATTATTTTGAACAAGGTGCCCCAGCAGCTCCCCTGGACCACACACTGCCTTACCGTGGTGTGGATTGTTACCCTGAGGCGGTGGCACGGGCTCAGGAGCGATTTTCTTGTGGTGTGTTTGAAGTGGCTGATTTTACAGGGGAAATTTCGTGTGGTTCTGAAGGTTCTGATGCGCTGATTGCCGAGACTGTGTTTGCAATTGGGGCGATGATTGACGGGGATCCCTGTGGAAAACATCAGCGCATACAACGTGTGGCTCGATTCTTGAGCCATGTGGTGCCGCGTGCAACAGGACAGGGAGTGATTGTGATGCTCTCACAGGATTACCTTGAGCAATCCGCACATCTTCATCTTGAGCAGCCCCTCTTTGGCGTGTCCGTGGTGGATGAGCTCGAGAGTATGTGCCAGTGGCTTGAGCGAGAGTTTGATGTGTACACACACATTCGCCCTGTGGCGCTCTCCTCGGATATTGTGCTGTACTGGCGACGCAAAGATTACGAGCAAACGCATGAGGTTACGCCCCTACATGACCTTGAACACAGGGAAGCACTGGCACTTTGCAAAAAGGTCTTTGAGCTGTGTGAAGAGGAGGGCAGGCCACAGTGGTTCTGGAGAGGATGGCTACTGTCGCAGCTTGGGCTCGCGACGCAGGCGCATGATGCGCTGAGTGAGGCCATGGTGAGCGATGATGCGTACACACGCAGAAAAGCAGCGTTGCTTCTGGAGAGGCTTCAAGGCTGAGCGTGATTGAAGCTCAGTTGACTTGTGCGGGCGCTTCCAGCGGTTGTTTGATGGGGAGGTAGACCCAGAAGGTGCTGCCACGATCGGGCTCACTCTGGACCTCAATGCGGCCATGATGCATCTGGGTGAATTTCTTGGCGATGCTCAGGCCAAGGCCCATGCCACGCTTGTTGAATTCATAATCACCCGAGGAGTGGTGTGCGGTGCGGAACGTGGAGAAGAAGATGTTGAAAATTTGGGCCTGATCTTCAGGAGAGATGCCCACGCCATGATCGCGCACCGAGAGTAGGATTTCGTTGCTGTTATCAGGGTTTGGGCGTGCTCTGAAGTAAATCTTCTCGCCATCTTTACTGAACTTGATGGCATTGATCACAAGGTGTGTGAAGATATCGAGGAGCTTGTCATAATCGGCTTCAAGCTCATCGTGTACCATTTCAATCTGGCACATGAGCTGTTGATTGCGGCGAGAGAGGAAGGGCTCAACCTGATTGTGCAAATCCATGGCAAATTCGCGCAGGTGTACAGGTTCGATGTTGAGCGCGTGATCGGGCGATTCCATGGAGATCATCTGGAAGATGCGCTCCGAGATCTGCTTGAGTCGCTGCGAGCTTGCCACAATACGGTCCACAGCTTTGGTGCTCATCGCCGACATATCCTCGCCGAGCTCACGTTGAAGGAGGAACACATACCCAAGGATGATGGCAATGGGCGTGTTTAGCTCGTGGCTGATGACCTCCATGAAGACGCGTCGGACTTCATCCAGCGCCATGAGTTCTTCATTGGCATTGGAGAGCTTGGAGTTTTGCGCTTCAAGTTGGTCGTTGGCTTCCTTGAGCTGTTGTGTGAGGTGCTCGCGCTCTTTTTGTTGATTGTAGTGTTCAAACGCCTGGCTGATGAACAGCTTGAGCTCGCTTGGTTTCCATGGCTTGCTGATGTAGCGATACACGTGACCTTCATTGATGGCATCGATGACGTCATCAATGTTGGTGTAGCCTGTAAAGAGCACTCGAATGATTTCGGGGTGGGTCTTGTGAAGTTCGCAGAAGAACTCAATGCCTGTACTTCGTGGCATGCGCTGATCAGCGAGTATGACCTGGACGTCATGCTCTTCGAGCAACAGTCGCGCATCATGAACAGATTGTGCCGTGAGTACATTGTACCGCTTGCGAAAGAGTCGACGGATGGCGTCCAGAATATCTGGCTCATCATCGACCACGAGCAGCGTGTTCATGATCTCTTCTGATGTTGTTGTCGTCTCTGCGCTCACTCTATCCTCAACGTTAATCTGGCAGCTCCTTGTGTGGATCTTTCTCCCAAGAGTACAGGCCAAGAACATGGGTGTTGCCTTGGCGTATCTTGTGAAGAGAGGGGGTGAGCTGCAGGGCAGAGCCTAACAAATATCTCACATTTGTAAAAGCAAATAAGACAACAAAGAGCGCCTCACATGTGAGGCGCTCTTTGTTGTCTTATTTGCTTTTATTTCAAACGTTTATGTTTTGTTTTTTCTGGCGCGCAATTGTTGCGTTGAGCCAGCTTCAATGGATTAGCTTTCTTCACCCGCTTGAGCTTTGGCTTCATCCAGAAGTGCAAGGAATTTGGATTCGCTGATGATGGCGATGGATGAGCCTCCATCATTGTACTTTTCAGCCTTCTTGAGTTTGGATGAACGCCAACCACCTTCAAACTTTTCGTAGTCCTCATCACCAATCACAAGGTAATCAAGCGAGCTGGAGACGCTTGATGGCGCGCTACCACCGTAGCTCTCCACGGCCTTCTGGGCATCTTTTCTGGACATGGCTTCAAGCGTACCTGTGAACAGGACCTTCTTGCCTGACAGCACTGTGTCAGCCTGGTCTGCGTCATCTTCTTCCTGTGTGGGGAACTCAACCTCGACGAACTCAAGCAAGGCTTCGATTTCTTCGCGACGCTCAGCGAGTCCATCGACCACGCTCTTGGCGATCACTTCGCCAATGGTGTGGATCGCGGCGAGCTCTTCCTGTGTCATGGCAAAGATCTCATCCATGGAGGTGTAGGTTTTGGCGAGGATTTTGGAGACGTGCTTGCCAAGCTCGTGGATGCCAAGGGCACGCAAGAAGGTGTCAACAGGAACCTTCTGACGATCCTTGATCTGATCAACCAACTTCTGTGCAAGCTTCTCACCCATGCGGTCCAGACCTTCGAGGTCGGCCGTGGTCAGCCTGTAGAAGTCGGCGATCTCAACAACAAGGCTCTCATCAAAGACCTGCTCAAGGATCTTTTGGCCAAAGCCCTTGATCTCCATCACCTTGGTGTAGTGTGCAAGCTGTCTGACCTTCATGCTGCTGCAATCATCATGGTGGTCGGCAAAGAGGAAGTCCTGTTTACGGTAGGTTTCTGCACCACAGATAGGGCAGTGTGTGGGGATTTCAACCTTTTCATCCCCTTTTTCAAGCACCTTCTCCATGTTGGGAATCACGCCGCCACGACGCATCATGAGCACGGTCGAGTTCAGGAACAGGCCGTCTTCATCGCCAAGACCTTCCATAATGGCGAGGTTGTGGAGGCTGACACGTGAGACCATGGCCCCACTTAATTCCACAGGATCGACGATGCCCACGGGGTTGATGGCTCCTGTTCTGGAGACGCTCCATTCAATGCTTCTGAGTGTGGATTGTCCGCTATCACCCTGAAACTTATAGGCAATTGCAAATCTTGGGTGGTGTGATGTACGACCCATCGCTTCCTGAAGGGCCGTGGTGTTGACCTTGTACACCACACCATCAGTCTCGTAGTTCCAGTCCTGACGCTCTGCGGCGTAACGATCGTATGTGCTTTGAAGTGTGGCATGTTCCACAAGCTCGGATGGCACAGGTGTGAAGCCTTCTTCGCTGGCAAATTCAAACTTGGCGACCTCGGAGTCAAACTCCTTGCCGATGACATCATAACAGTAGAAGTGAATCTCGTAGTCAGCGGTCTTGCTGCCATCTTTACGCTTGAGCGCGCCTGCGGTGAGGTTACGTGGACTCATATACTTTGCCGCAAACTTTCTGTGAAATACATCGCGTGGCATATACGCTTCGCCGCGTACTTCAAGCGGACCTGCCGATATTTTTGTGGGCACGTCCACGATGTTTTTGACGTTATCCGTGATGATTTCACCCACAGTACCGTCACCGCGAGTGGCTCCGAGCACAAGGTTGCCTGCTTCATCATATTTGATACATACTGCGACACCGTCGATCTTGGGGCTGACAAGTGCATCACCCTCAAACTTTCCAAACCACTTCTTGAGCGTGTCCTCATCGTAGCACTTGTCCAGCGAGAGCATCGGAGGGTTATGGTGAATCTTTGGTAATTCACTCGCTTCATCCTCTTCGACTCCTGCGCCTGCAGGCCCAATTGCATCAAGTACAGGCGACTCGGGAGACTTGGTGCGCAATGTCTCCACGAGCTTGTCAAACTCGGGGTCGCTGATTTCGGTCGCGTTATCGATCCAATACTTTTTATTGTGGTACTGGACAGCTTTTTCAAGCTCTTCAACGCTCATCTCTTCCCAGTTAGTGGCTGCTTTGCTCATTGGTTTAAGCTCCTGATATATATTGTGTTTGTTTGGTTTTTAGCCATATTTCATCAATTGCGCGGGCAATTCTATAACACAAGACCACATTGTTAAAGGTGACAAGTGATCGGTATCCAGGAAAATAAGGGGGCTTCCCCACACAGAGAAGGTGGATTATTGATGTTTATGCTTGACAGAACAGAGGCGCAGAAGTTCAAAGGAGGGCCATCTTCGCATGCGAAGATGGCCCTCCTTTGAACTTCTGCGCCTCGAAACATACGGCTTGGTTTTATGCAATACGGTACTCGCCAACACGATATTATCTGTCTCTCCTCACAGGGGTGGGACGAGCCCATGTGGACCAACAAACAGCACATCATGAGCAGGTTGGCTCGTGAGCATCGTGTGCTCCATGCGGATTACGGCGCGCTCCCGTTGCCCCTGTATATGAAGAAGCGTTTCATGCAACGCCCCACAGATTTTACGTCTCCCTTCAAGGTGTTGACAAATGGCGTGGTGCATCGTGGTGGTAACCTCTGGACCGCGACACACTGGCTCCCCTTGTGTGCCTGGGGTCTGCCTCGCGACTCTCGACTTCGCGACTACCTGTGGCATGACCTCAAGGTACGCTTTGTCAAGGACTTCGCCCATGAGCAGGCTCAGAATAAACCTATCGCCTGGGTTTACCATCCTGTGTATGGCGACGCCGTGGAGCGACTGGATAAAAAGCTGCTCGTGTATGATTGTGTGGACAACTATGCGGCGTTTCCAAAATACCGTGATAAGGCATGGTTGATGGAGCGTGAGAAGCGCTTGTGCGAGCGCGCAGACCTGGTGTTTACGACCAGTGAACCTCTCTATGAGATTAAGCGCAAGTATAATCCAGAGAACACTTTTCTTGTGCACAATGTGGGCGATGCCGAACACTTTAACAAGGCGCTCGACCCTGGCTGTGAGATTCCTCAGGAGCTTGAAGAAATTCGTAAGAAAGGGCCTGTCATCGGCTTTGTGGGGGCGGTCAGTAACTACAAGCTTAACCTCGACTGGGTGATGCATGTCGCCAGACAAAAGCCCGAGTATCAGGTGGTCCTCATTGGTCCCATCGGGATGAGTGACCCCAACACCAACGTCAAGGAGCTTGAAGCGATTGACAACATTCACATGCTTGGTGTGCGCAGCTATCAGTCCTTGCCCCAATACATCAAGGGTTTTGATGTCGCGGTGATTCCATACCGTCTCAATGACTACACAGAGAGCGTTTTCCCCATCAAGTTCTTTGAATTCCTCGCCAGCGGGAAGCCTGTTGTGATCTCCCCGTTGCCCTCGGTGAAGGAGTTCTATGACGATGTTCTTGTGGCTCATCATGGTGATGAATTTGTGCAGCACTGCGAGGCTGTCATCAATGGTGCTGAAACGGACATCTCACGCCAATCTCGCCGACTGGAGCTTGCCGCAGAGAACTCATGGCCAAAACGCATTGGTGAGCTGATGCATCACATTGAGCGCAAGCTTGATGAGAAAGGATTGCTGTAAGATAGGATTGAGCTTTCTGAATCTTCTGCTATATACTCCACTGTTATTAGGTACGTGTTCATTGGAGTAGTTGTGCAACAGTCCTGCTTTTTGTGTGTCGTGGTAGGTGGGTTAGCCTCCAAGCAAATCAGGTGCATCCCACTGTCGAAACGACCTGGTCAAGAGCCCCAACCATTGTCCTCTCTGGTCGTGGAAGATCAGGAGTTTATCTCCCAGATGTTACCCGTGGATGTCTCTTATGATGAAGAGAGTCACGCATGGTTTATACATCATAATCAAGGTCTTGTCCCATACCGTTACCTTGATCGCGATGAGCCTGCATATGAAATTGCGATTGATTTGAACTTTACCGATGAATGGCCTTCCTACGAGCTAACTCCCTTCCTGTTTCACTCCAATGACAACTGCAAGGTTGTGTTGTGTGATCTGTCCGTGCTTGACAGGGTGGACATCAAGGGCAAGCCAAGGCCGCGCGAATCCATGAGCTTTGGTGAACTTCGCGAACTGTTGCATTCCAAAACATCGCCACACGTATTTGATGAGATTTTTCAACGTGTTCCTGCGGATGATGCCTGTATTCAGTATGCACAGGATAATTTGCAGCGCTGGCCCAATGCGCATTGTGTATTGCCTGCACATGTGTTCGCTGACAACGCGAATCAAAACTTTGACGAACTTCTTACGTCCTGGATGGATCCAGCACAGCAAGAGTACATTGAGTATTCGTTTTTGTGTCGCCAGGATCCACGCTACACGTTGTTGAAGGCGATCAAGTTTGAGGCTGATCCTTCCAAAGATCAGCTTGCAGCGGTGAGTTTGAATCCCTTTTTGACGTCGTTAAAGCGGCTTGAGTGTGCTGTGGGGGAGATCGCTCACGGCGATGTGTCACCCTTGCAATTGGCGAGCTTTTTGGGGTTCTCTGAACGTGCATTGCAGCTTGAAGAGGTGGTGGTAAGAGGGGTGTTTATGCCCTCGTTTTTTGTGGTGAATTTCTTAAAAAGAAATCACAACCTTGTTCATCTTGAGCTTGAGGGAATTGGCTCAGACATGGATGCATTGCTTGATTATATGTTGAGTGATGACGCTTCTTTTCATCTGCGTTGCACAGGGTTTGCGCTCAGGCAGTCATTATATTCAGCGTCATCTTATGTGGCCCAATCATCCAACGGGGGGATGACATGTGCGGGGCCATCGGGTCCTATTGATGCGCAACTCTTTCGTGTGGATCAGGCTGCGCACACGCATTATGGGCTGACTTTTGGGAGCGTGGATGTTCTTGGTATGGAGCGTCTGACGCAGTGGGTGCAAAAGTGCACTGTATTGGAGTCGCTGGATTTGTCATGGTTGATTCGTTCATTTGAAGCCTTGCGCGATTTTGCAAGCCATTCGCTTCCATCAACATTGAAGAGCCTGAAGGTCAACTCCTGTGGTGATGTGGGTGATGTGTCATTTTTTGCGACATGTGTTGAGCGCTGGAGCAGCTCGCTTGAAGAACTTGAGGTTGCGGGCGTGGAGTTGTCACCCAAAGTGTGTGATGCGTTGTCGAGGTGTGATCTGTCTGGCTCAACTCTAAATGCACTTGGTTTGTCTGTGGGGCCAACGCTCTTTACCAGATGTGATCTTGGTTGGTTTGATGTGTTGTGCCAACGTGGATTGACACATCTGACACTGTACTCGGCACACTCTATTGATGTGAAGCACGTGGAGCACCTCATAAAACACATCGCCAAAACTTCAGTGACGCACCTCACATGTCATTTCATGATACACTCTCGAGGGTCAGCGCGTGGCCGTGAGGCGTCAGGGTTGCGGCAACGTCAAGTCCCTGTACTCCCTGTGATTGAACGTCATGCACCACAGTTACAGTATTTTGAACACCCAGTTGTGGGGTGGGTGGGGCGTGGTGATAGTTCCTCTTCCTCGCTTGAGTATGTGACCTATCGAGTCTGTCCTCCTCAATGTGGTGATTGTGTTGAACTATCCTGAGTATGACACACCATATATTCTGTTTTTGATGCCTGTTCGCCTGCGTGAGCTTCCAATGCAGGTGGAGATGCCGCAGGCGATGTACAGGATTCCTCTTATGAGACTCCCTACAGAAGGTGCCGTGAAGTTGTCTTCTTTGGTGGATGTACATCAGGATTTGATCGCGACGACGATTGACCTGTCTCTTTCATTAAGTGATTGTGGTGGTTTGTATGTGTCTGAGAATCATGGTTTATTTCCTCTTTCTGAGCCGCTTTCGACAAGGCACTGTTTATCACTGCTGTCTGGCGAGACCGATGAGGACCGCCACCAACGCTATGTGTTTGAGCCGTTCACATGGTACATCAAGAGCAACGCTGCTGTGATGCTTTGCCGTCGAGAGGTGTTGGAGCCAGTGATGTCTGCGCATCACTGGCCAGAGCAGCTTCCTGCGTGGCAATCGACCTTTGGCTGGCTGAGGAGCCTCTTGCACGAGGTGCCATCCCTTGCAAATTTTCGACAGCTTGAGCGCGTTCAGGACTGGGATCTGGTCACCACGAGGTATGTGAAGGAGAGCGTGCAGCGCTGGCCTGCATATGCAGCATCGCTGTCCATTTCACCCCGCAGTCGACCTCCTGCCGAGTATGCGCTTCGTATGTATTACGAGCATATTCTTGAGGATTACAGGCAGCTTGATGAGGTTGAGGACTTTCTGTGGTGCGTGCAAGCGCTTGATCTTTATTACTGCGGACCATGGTCACTTGATGCGTGGTCTACACTCTTGATGCACACTGACCTTACGCAGCTGAGGGTGTTTCAGCTTGAGGTCGCTCCACACAGTCAGGCGGACTTGATGCCTGGAGTGCTGATGTCTCATTTGAGCAGTGCGGTCTGGGCTGAATCACTCGAGCATCTTCACCTGACTGATGTCTTTGTGGATGGCGCAAGTCTTGTGGAGTTCATGCACAGGAATAGTGAGTTAAGTGTGCTTGAATTGAACGCTGTCGGGACAGGCGTGACCGCTCTTGTGGAGTATCTTGCTTCTGGTGGTAGTGATTTTCATGAGCGTTGTGTGTCGTTGGCTTTGACACAAAACATGTCGGAGGCGCATCGACGCAAGCCTCCTTATTTTAACGCAGGTGAGTCCTGTGTGTCCTCCAACCATACTGTGAATCATGCTCATACCTCCTTTCACAGCACTCTGAACTATGCATTGACATTTGAGCGCTGGGGATATGCAGAGGTGACGTTGCTCAGTCAGTGGCTAAGGACATGTACGGCCATTGAGTCGCTCGATATATCGTGGTTGGTGGTGTCTTTTGATATGTTGAGTACATTGCTGATGACACCGCTCCCTGCAACGCTCAGGAGCGTCAAGATCAATGCAAAGGGTGAAGAGGGCGATGTGGCGCTCTTTACTCGTTGTGTGGAGCGTTGGAGCAAGCAGTTAAGTACACTTGAACTGGCTGGCGTGGAGTTATCGGCAGAGGTGTGCAGTGTGCTGTCGAAGCGTAATTTATCGGGCTCGACGATTACCGAGCTTGGGGTGTCATGGGGGCCAGAGTTGTTGACTGGGTGTGATCTTCACTGGCTTGATGTGCTCTGTCAGCGAGGTTTAAAGCACCTGACGTTGTACTCATCACACAGGATTGATGTGGAGCATCTGGAGTTGTTCTGTCGGCTTATTGCACATTCATCGATTGAGCGTTTGAGCTGTCATTTTCTTGTGCGCCGCGCAGCTCCTGTACGTGTGCCCTTGCACAAGACGCCCACGATTGAGCAATGTGGCTTCAAGCTCTTTGAGTATACCGTAAGTGGTGCAGGGCGAGATGATAGCCCTGACTGGGTCAAGGTGAACTGCGTGTGTACGCATGATTGTATGAACTGTCCAATGTACTCTTGAGAGGGGGTTGTGATGCGTTTGACAGCGTTTAACTATGTGCATGGTTATCTGGGGAATCATCTTTTGATCGAGGGGCTTGGGCTTTTGCTTATCTTTGAACATGCTCTGGATCAGGACATGTATGAGGAGGTCGTGTCATCCATGCCCGAGATTTTGGAAGAGCAGCCCGTGTGGAGTGGTCGTATTTTATTCGTAAGTACAATGGCTTATCCAAGTGTGTCTGTGAGGTTAGGTTACTCTTCTGATGTGCGTGAGCATGCTGCATTACAAGACATTACCATGGCACATGCAGACGTGTTTGATCGGGTCACAGAGTATTTTGATGATGAGCCTGAGCCCGAAGAAGTGGATGCGTTTTTGATGCATGTGCATCGCTGGTTAACTCAGGTTCACCAGCATAATCCTCTGTCGCTGGTCATTGCGGATGCCCCGATTTTATCACACAACAGCACTCCTGAGTTGCTCGCTTATGATGCATGCTCCACGCAACTACGCCCGGATGTTCTGGCCTGGATGCCGCTTGAGTTGAGCGCCAGGGGGATGAGTGAGCGCTCCAGAGATGTGTTAATGAATATGCTCTTTGGTGCGCTACTGGAAGAGGTTGGGAGCCTTGATGCTGAGACAAAAAATGCCTTGTGGGTCAGGCTCCTATCGCTTGATTTGTCGTGTGCTCAGGAGCAGGACTGGGTCGAGCTTTTTGATGTGCCCGTGTAAGTGAACCTCATCTTGCTGATAGTGCATCCTTGATGTGTGGGTGGACATCGATGATTTTGTGTGCATTTTAGGCTTGCCATTAAATCATACTTTTTTGTATGAAATGGTCTGAACGGGGCAAATCATACTTTTTTGTATGATTTGCCATCAGAGAGTCTCATGCATTGATTCACAAGAATCAGGTGGTACGCGCGATGAAGATCACATCCATGGAAGAATACGGGCTAAGGTGTCTGGTTCAGGTCGCCAAACATGGTGACAAGGAGCCAATCAGTGCCCAGGATATTGCCGAACTTGAGGGGATATCTGTGGCCTATGCTCAAAAAATCCTCAGGGCCTTGAACAAGGGAGACCTTGTACAGTCGGTGCGAGGAGCTTCAGGTGGATACACGCTTGCCAGAGAGATGGACGACATTTCACTTGGGGACGCCATTCGCGTGTTGGGTGGGATGTTACAGCTTGATCATATTTGTGAAAAACATACAGGGGAGCAGGATGTGTGCTTGCATGCGAGTCAGTGTTCCATACGACCTGTGTGGGGGAGCTTGACCGAGTTCATCATGAGGGCGTTTGATACCATTCCTCTGGCGCTGTTGATGCGTTCCGAGCGAGAGGTCAAGTCGGCCCTGATGGCGATGGTGCCAGCGCCTGTTGAGACACCTTCCGAGGGGCTTAGTTGTCCGCTTGAACAGAGGGTGTCGACAAACATGTGACAGATTATCGCGTTGTTAGTGTTGTGAAAGTCAGCGTTGTTGTGTAGAGCAACGGCGAGTGTAAGGCACATGCCCTGAAAATCAGGCGATGTGTTGATGATAGAGAAGAAGATACAAAAGGAGAGACGATGAGCTCAGAGATTCAATCCTTGCTCGACCGTCCATACAAGTATGGTTTCGTGGCCGATATTGAGGCCGATACATTCCCTCCAGGGCTTAACGAGGACGTGATCCGCAAGATCTCTGCAATCAAGAACGAGCCAGAGTTCCTGCTTGAGTTCCGTCTCAAGGCATACCAGCACTGGCTCACCTTGAGCGAGCCAGAGTGGGCGAACGTGCATTATGAGAAGCCTGATTTTCAGGCGATCAGTTACTACTCTGCGCCCAAGAAAAAAGAGAAAAAAGAGAGCCTCGACGAGGTCGATCCCGAATTGCTCGAGATCTACAACAAGCTTGGTATCCCACTTGAGGAGCAAAAAATGCTCTCCAACGTGGCTGTGGATGCTGTGTTTGACTCTGTCAGCGTGGCCACCACCTTCAAGAAGAAGCTTGAAGAGGCAGGCGTGATCTTTTGCTCCTTTTCCGAGGCTGCTCAAAAGTACCCTGAACTTGTGCAAAAATACCTCGGCACCGTGGTTCCATACACCGATAACTTCTATGTCGCGTTGAACTCTGCCGTGTTCTCTGATGGCTCGTTTGTGTTTGTACCAAAAGGTGTCACAAGCCCGATGGAACTCTCCACATACTTCAGGATCAATACCCAGGAGACAGGCCAGTTTGAGCGTACTCTGATCATTGCAGAGGAGGGCGCTTATGTGAGTTACCTCGAAGGTTGTACCGCGCCACAGTTTGACACCAACCAGCTTCACGCTGCCGTGGTCGAGCTCATCACGCTTGATGACGCCGAAATCAAGTATTCCACCGTGCAGAACTGGTACGCTGGTGATGCAAACGGCAAGGGCGGCATTTACAACTTCGTGACCAAGCGTGGCTTGTGTGAAGGTAAGAACTCCAAGATCTCCTGGACTCAGGTCGAGGCAGGCAGTGCCGTGACTTGGAAGTACCCAGGGTGCATCCTCAAGGGTGATAACTCTGTCGGCGAGTTCTACTCCGTGGCTGTGACCAACAACATGCAGCAGGCTGACACTGGCACCAAGATGATTCACCTTG
>CATLTV010000197.1 GCA_950059285.1 uncultured Pseudomonadota bacterium
TCTTGGTTTTTGCTCCTTAAACTCCACGCCTTCTACTTCGCTTTTCTTCGACCAACTCCTTCTCCATCACGCTCTAGCAGGATAGCAACACGCAAAAAGAGGGCGGCCTTGTTGCAACAAGGCCGCCCTCTTTTTGCGTGTTGCTATCCTGCCACTCGCTACTGTGTTGTATCCACATGCTCCACCAAGGTGGCGCGAAAATGCGAGATATACCACCTCTTATCATTGGGTTTCTTGAGGAGTTTGAGCTCTGCAATACTCAGCGTGAACGTGGGGAATCCTTCCACTGTAAATGTCATGTCTCGTAGATGAGAATCAAGCTTTTGGTTGAGGTTTTTTCTGTTGAAATTATCCTTGTTTTCAATGAGATGTGTGACGATGGGCTGGAGGTCAAGCTGTTGTTTCATGTGACTTCCATTGTCCCCAAAATCAAGAGTGATCTGATTGGGTTTATTGGACAGTATGAGCTTCATTGATTTTGATTTACTGCTCAGCTCGCCTTTGAGGGGGATGTAGACAGGTGCACTGTGTGACTGTGTGCTTGAAAGATAGATTGAAATGGGCTCAATATATCCCGTCTGTGGTGCAAAGAGATGATGTGCAGAGCCGAACTTGAGGACCTGTGAACTCTCGGCAGCTTCTGTTTTGGAGGACGAGTCAACCGCCGTAAGTTCAAGGGCTTGAAGCGCGCCTGATTGATGAAGTCCTCGCTCATTGGCATCTTCTTCGAGACGTTTAAATTGTGCTGGAGACACAAGAGTTTCAAAAGGTTGTGCGCCAAAGTTTTCTGCAAGGTAGTGAATTGTTTCGCGTGCTTCAGGAGAGATTTTCACGGGCTCCATGGTACCTTTGCCTGGAGTGTGTTCACGGTTAGCAGTGATCACTTTCTGTGTGGCATTGTCCCAGGCATTGTCATCGATGAGGTGCTGCTTCAGACGAGCGATTTGAGAGCGTTGAGATACGGACTGTGCGCTGAGAGGGCCGAAGCTTGCGAGGATGCTGAGTGCGCCAAAGGTGGCGATGATCGCAATAAGAGGTTGTGGTTTTTTTCGTGCATGTTGCACGGTCCCCATAATGAAGATGATGCTCAATGCAATGATAAGTAGCAGGCGAAGGTAGCGGAACTCGGTCCATCCATACTGCTCAATGCGAATGCCTACTGCCCACAAGCTCATGGGCATCAAGGGGAGGAAGACCAGTGGGAGCTTGGGCATCACGGTCAGGAACACACCGTCGGTTTCTTCCTTTGCTTCAGGAGGTGCCTTGAGCTGATCCGCAAGCAACATACCGACGAGCAACATGGCAGCAGCAGCGAGCACCAGAGGGCTCATCATGTTTTTGGGCGCGTCCGAAAAGCCCGAGAGCAAGACCTTGCCCTGATACAGGTAGAGGATGATGAGGTAGATGCTCATCAGAGGCAAGAATAGATAGGTGCAAAGAATGGTTCCAAGTTGTCGAAATGATTCAGCTTGTGGTCTGTAGTCTTCAACGAGGTTGGGTAAGATTGTGGTCACTTGCCAGGGCAGAGCACCCACGAGAAAGAAGAGCAAGACCTCGGCATAAGTATCTGAAGATATTTTGATTCCAAGGAGCTCATGCATGGCAAGCAATGCCACTGTAAGCCCAAGCGTGAGCGCGCCAAGGAAGGCTGAAGAGAGGATAATGTGGCTGATGATCTGTGTGTTCAGGTTCCAGAACAGCGTGCGTGCCTTGTGCGCAGGAGTGCGCTTAATGATGAGAGGCACGAGGGCAGCCCCTGCGATGACGCCAAGGCAGATTGTAGTCCAGCGCCAGAGTTCGGTGCTGTAGATGTCGGGATTGAATCGAAGGTAGGCGTAGCTTGCAGCAAGCACTGTATAAAGTGAAGAGAGCGCGAGATGTGAAGGTGTGGAGATGATCTTGAAGTGACGCAAGATGCTCGTGGCAAAGAGCATCCCCAACAGTGGAATACAGACAAAAAGCGTGCGTAACCAGGGCTCCATCATGCGATGTGAGTCCATTTCAATGAGCACTACGCCTGACAGCGCCATCAGGACGCCAGTCAAAACCTCAAAAGGGGCTTGTTTTAAGCTTGCAAAGGCAAGCTTGAGGCGTTGGTTGATCATGCGCTCAAAGCGAGCGGCGAGAGTATCTTCGTGTTGTGTGGGGGGCTCGGTGCTCACATCTGCTCCTGCTGAGTCGTTTGTAGTGAGGTTACAAACGTAGCACAGGAAGAATAGATTCCAAAAAGAGCGGATGTGGCTTGAGTTTGTTGAGCGTCAGGGTTTGGGGATTTTGATCTTGGAGATCATCAAGCTACCACTCACGGCGTAGATCAGCGTGAAGGGGTGTAAGAGCCAGCCAATGCGCATGCTTCCACCAAGGAAGCTATCAAGACCAACGAGATCCTTGCCAAAGAGGATGCCAAGAATCAGTACAATGCCGAGGCTTGATGGAATGGGTGTGCCCTCAAAGTGGGACACCTTGCCCTTGTCAGTGACGAGATCTTCAGCGGTGACGTTAAAGCGAGCCAGTCGACTGATGCCACAGAGGACAAAGTAGATCAGGATCGCCATGTCCCAGCCACCACGGAGACCGAGTGTGAATCCGAGCACTGCGGGGGCGACACCAAAGGAGATCACATCCGAGAGGCTGTCGAGGTCAGCACCAATGAGGCTAGCACGCTTGGTTTTGCGTGCGACATAGCCATCAAAGATGTCGAATACAAGCGCCAGAGGCAGGAGGATAAACGCTGGCCACAGCGCAGTTTTTATGGAGCCTTCTGCAAGGTAGTAGAGGCAAATAAACAGAGTGCCTGTACCGCACGCAGCATTGGAGAGGGTGATAAGATCCGCTGGCGTATAGGAACGCAGCATTTCAAAGCGTTTGGGCTTTGGAGATGTAGCGGAAGGTGAAGATGCATCTTCCATGAGATCTTGCGTCTCGCTCATGAGGCTCTTTGGCGTGGTTTATGAATCACTTGTGAATGGGGGACTTCCCCGGACAATGGCAATAACAGGGGGAGATTGTTTGCGAAAACACCTCCCTCGTCAAGACGCACCCTACAATGTTTTGTACACTTCTTAAACCCTCAAGGTTGTGAAAACTGTGTGGACATGTAGCGCGGCGTTTTCACAACTTTGAAGCACAATGAAGAAGAACTGTCCAGAAAATCTTGTGCGCCTTTGCTCTGCTTGGTTCGTCTGGGTGAACAGAACCTAGTCCTTGAACGGATTGAGCGCGCGCATTTGCTTGATCTGTTGTGTGCGGGCGGCGCGTTCCTGTGTCAGGAATCTCTCAATGCCATGTGATAGTCGGAAGTCTCGAATGAAGTGCGCAGAGTAGATCTTTGTGGGTTCAAAGCCTCGCTCGTATTTGTGTTCACCCCCTGCGCCTGGTTCAAAGCTCATGACACCATGTTCAATGCACCACTCAATGGGGGTGTACATGCAGACCTCAAAGTGAGCAAATTCAACATCTTTGCTGCAACCCCAGTAACGCCCATAGAGACGGTCATGTTTATAGAGGTTGAATGCACCTGCGAACGCCTCGCCGTTTTGTTTTGCGATGACGATATGAAGATCATCACGGCAGTATTCAGGGAGCGCGAGGAAGAAGTCCTCGGTGAGGTATTGCTGACCGTAATAAAACTTGTCGATCGTGTTTAGATAAAACCCAAACATCGTGGCCATCAGCTCTTCAGTGATATCATCACCACGCAAAATTTCTGTGGTCACGCCCTGTTGTTTAAGTTTGCGTCGCTCTCGTCTGATGTTTGCGCGTCGCTTGGAACGAAACCGTTGAAGGAAGTGGTCAAAGTCCTTGTAGGGCTCACCCTGGCCTGATGCGGTGTCATTTTGCCAGTGATATTGCATCGTGTGGCGTATGTAAGTGGGGAACTCATCAAAGAGTTCAACCTCATCAGGTTGTAGGAAGTTATAATGAACTGAGGATAGATCCTGTTTTTGCGCGATCTCCATGGAGGCTGCGATCATGGCCTTGCCAAGCTGTGTACGCTGCTCTTCTGGGAGGTCTGGTGAGACGAGAACTTTACGTGCTGAGACAGGCGAGAAGGGAATCGCGACGACTGCTTTGGGATAGTAATCAATGCCTGCGCGGTAAGCTGCATCTGCCCATGACCAGTCAAAGATAAACTCACCTGCGGAGTTTGTTTTGACATAAAAGGGGAGCGCGCCCACAACATGTTTGGGGGCTTCGGGCGAGGATGGCTCCTCGTAAGCTACAAGAATTTGTGGATACCATCCGGCAAGTTCTCCTGTGCATCCAGTGGATTCAAGCAGACGTAAGAAGTGATAGTCCAGAAAGGGGGACTCGTGCTCTACAAGTGTGGCCCAGTGTGATGGCTCAATGGCACTGATGCTATCGAGCATCTCAATCATATAGGTTTTTTCATGCATGAATATGTGGGGTTTAAGGAGTAATGCAAAAAGAGAAGGTATGGATGCGACATAATTAGAGGTCGTGCTCTACATATGAGAGTATGCGTGCATCTGCCGCATAGACAACGTATGGATAAAGATTTTTCATTTCCTTGGAGTTCATCTATACTTGATCGTCAGAACAGAGAGTTCTCCCTATTTTCTTTACGTACAGGAGTTTGGCCGTGTCAGGTTCAACACGTTGTTATCGCTCAGTTCTTATTGTCTCCCTTGCTTTGCTTTCGGGTTGTATTTTTACGTCTGAGCCAGCAGGTCAGGGGCAGTCCATTGAAGATATGGGGCAAGGCGAAAGAGATATGGCTTCAGACCAGGGGCTCCCTGGGGCCGATGCGGATATGAACGTATCAGATGATATGACGCCTGATATGTCCGATCCATGTGCGATGATTCGTTGTGGTGATACGCAAGTGTGTGTGGATGGCCTCTGTGTTGGGTGTGGTGAGGATTCTGATTGTGGCCCAGGCGAGGTGTGTTCAGAGGAGAGCATGTGTGTACCCATGACCTGCTCTGACGATGATGAGTGTGCTGATTCTCAACTATGTGTGGGTGGTGTGTGTATTACACCCGAATGCACCACACATGGTGATTGTGTGGGGGCAAATAATCGTTGCGCATCTGGGCTGTGCGTGGATTTGCTGACCAATAAAGATCATTGTGGTGCGCTTGATCGCGCTTGTAGTTCCGAGTGTGCGGAAGGGATGTGCCTTTGTGATACGAGCAACACTGAACCGCTCAATGGTGCCGTCTTTGATAGCTCGGATTCAATTGTACCATGGCCTCACCCTCAGCTTATACAGTATCCATCGGAGTCATTGCACACATGTGCTGATGGCTCATCTGATCTTGCTGCGTGTGACACACTGATTCCACGTGAAGATATTGCGTTGATTGCACCACATTACCTTGCGGTTGCTGTGCAGGAGGGAGGAACTGCTGAGGCCATGGATCACTTGGTATTTCAGGGAATCAGCCCAACACATGGTAAGACAGGTGATGAGAAGACGTTTCCTTTCGAGAGTATGCGAGCTGACTCCGATCGTGTGATTCAGGCATACAGGTTGGTGCCTCGCGGGCCTGGTGAAGTGATCGCGTTTGTGTTGTGGGGTAAGGATAGAAATGACTATGAAACACAACGTCTTACTGCTTATCGAGTTCAGGATGTTGATGGGGCGTTGGATGTTTCACAGTACAACATCAAACAAGGCGAGCCCGTATCAATTACAGGGGGCAACTGGGTCGACTTTGATGTGAAGTATACCGATACACCAAACGGTGAGGTGCTCGCCCTGGCTGTGGTGCGTGCCAAGGCTGTCAGCAGCTTGAATGAGGGTGGGGAGCTGATATTAGGTGGTTTTGCTTCACAGGGGAGTGAGGGCTGGTCCGAGATTGATCCCGTGACTTACGATCTGGAAGAGGTCCTTCAGTTGTCAGAAGGTATGGGGATGGAGTTCAGCACTCACGACAATATTTTGCAGCTTCACCTGACCATGTATTCCAATAAAAACTTTGGGGAGGAGCCCCCTGGTGGTCCTGGTATTGGTAAAGTGCGCGCGTTCGTGAACCACTATACTTTTTCCTGGATTGAGACCGAGAGTAAGTTTGATTCCGAACCTAAAGACCAGCAGACGTTGACGTTTCATGATGCAGGGTTGTTGGGCTTACTTTGGGGTGATCGCTCCGATCTTCCATCTCCATTTCAACTGTCGCTGGATGATAATAACATTGTGACAGCGGTGGGCATGGCTCGCGATACATCAGGTACTTTTAGTGATAAGACCAACCTCTTTCATTGGAAAGATAGTGGGGAGAGCATTCGCCCGTCAGCCATGTTTGAAGACAAAAATCTGTATGACCACACCGTTGTGCGTGACAAGGATGGTAAGTCCAGGGCGTTTTATGTGCGCGATATTGGTACTAATAGCTCGGTGTATGTCTCGACGCTCAAGTCCTCAGGTGGTTATCTGTCGTTCGATACTGATTTGGTGAAAGAGGTCTCATTACGTAAGAAATACAGGCGTCTTGGAGTTGTGACAGGGCCTCATGCTACAGGTGTGCTTGGCACCACATCCAATGGTTTGGCGGATATGTATTTTGTGGTTAACGGCCAGCCTGTGTGCAAGTATTAAGACCAAGTTTTAAACCCCCTCCTCGGTCCTGGTTTTGAGACTTGTTCTAAGAGCAACGTCATCGTTCTAAATAGTGTTTCCTTTGTGAAGTAGGAGTTTGGCCGTGTCAGGTTCAACATATTGCTATCGTTCCATGTGTATTCTCTCTCTGTCCTTGTTGGCTGGCTGTATTTTTACGTCCTCTCCATCGGGTGCAGGATCAGGAGATGGTAATGACATGTCCACAAGCCCAGTCACAGACATGCCCTCGGTTGAGGTGGATATGTCCACAGATCAGGATGTGTTTGAGCCTGACGCAGACATCACTTCACCTGATATGACTGAACCATCATCCTGTGAAATGCTCGATTGTGTTGAGGGGGTCTGTGTTGATGGGGAGTGTGTAGATCTGCTGAGCGACAATAATCACTGTGGTGCTCCAGGGCGAGCATGTGCAAGCGGAGACACCTGTGAGGAAGGTGTGTGTGTATGTGGCGCTGAGTCAGAAGAGTCAAACATGCATCACATCAAAGTTTTTACGGAGGATGACAATATCAAACCATGGCCACATCCTCAGGTGGTGATGTTCCCTTCGTTCTCTTTGTTCCGATGCTCGGATGAAGACACCCCTGTTGATGATTGTTTTCATCGGGATCTGGAGTTTAATGAAGATGTGTCTCCAGAGGTGCCTCAGTATCTTGCCATGGGCGTTGAGAATGGTGCCCCAGGAGGTAGTGACTCATTGTCACTGGTTGGTGTGAGCCCTGTAGATGGTCCCGTAAGTTATCTGAATGCGACCATTCCTGCTGACAGTCGTAAAGAAGGGGAACGCAAGATCCTGTCTTACAGGGTTCTTGCGACAGGTATCAACACGCTTCAAGTCTTTGTGTTATGGGAAGGGACTGATGGAACCAACAGGATCTACGCATATAATGTGACAAATTCAGCAGACCGTTCTCTTAGCGTGATACGAGACACATCGTACAGCTCTGATGGTTATCTTTTGAAGTCTACTGGGGTTCTGGACTTTGATCTTGCGTATGGTTCGTTTGACTCTGTTGGCGCACTGGTCATCGCAGCCACACAACTCACTGGTGGGTTTGCTGATGAGCGGCACACGCTTCGTCTCTCTGGCTTTGTTTCTTTGGACGATAGATGGGTGCGTTTTGATGGTGATACAGAGTATGGGTTAACTGACTCACGACAGGCGCACGAAGGTATGGGAATGGTGCTCTCGTCTGTGGGGGATCAACACGTTCTTCACATCTCCCTCCTCGAGGACTCTGCTGTGCAAGGTTTTTCAACGCCACCAAACCGTGCTTTTGGCACGACACGTTCTTACTACAATTACCATGCCTTTCAGTGGTCTGCTGCTGATCGAAAGTTTGCTTCTGTACCGCTCTTTTCAGAGACAATCTCATACACCGATATTCCTCAATCTCAAGGGGAGTGGCGTCTTTCGTTGTATGGTGACCGTTCAGACGTGCCGTCGCCTGTTGAGCTAAGTGTTGATGGTGATGGGATTAATTCCTGGGGATGGTTCAGGCACACAGCAGTCAACGAAGGTGAGGTCACACGCTTCCAACTCTGGACCAGACCATGGTCTGGCTCTGCTGCCGAAGCTCCTCTGGTAAGGCTTGAGGATGTGGCGTCTTATGATGGCGAAGTCTTCTTTGATAAAAGCGGTAATTTGTACTCATTATCCATGGAGAGACGTATCGACGATGAGCCTGCACAGCTTGTGATACGGTCTTTGAACCTTCCCATGTCCGAGTCAGAGGTTCCTTACTTCAGCGAAGCAAATGAGCTCTCTCCCTTTGGCAATTATAAGCGCTTTACCTTGGCGATTGGGCCTCATGCCACAGGCATACTTGCCACGACAAATGATAGCAATGCCCAGGCAGATCTCTACTTTGCCGTGGGTGATCGTGCTGTGTGTAAACCTCGTTCTGCTGAGTAAAGTGCTTTCTATATGTAAACCTCTGGGAGTCTGGTTATGGGTGGTCCTGTATATTGTCGTCAGTCTGCGTGCATTCTCACGCTCTCTCTCTTGACTGGGTGCATGTTTGCACCGGCCCCATCCAGTGAAAAAGACAGGCCATCTTCACATGTAGATATGAGCGCCATGCCTGACGACATGACCGCTCCCACACACCTTGACGCCTCTATTGATCAGGAACAGGATTCGCCTGAACATGATATGGAGGACGTGATGGTGGATGACATGATGCCAGACCACTCACCCGAGATGGATGTGCTCGACCCTTGCGCCTCGATACGGTGTGGAGGGACACAGCAATGTCTGGATGGTGAATGTGTCGCGTGCATTGATGACAGTCACTGTGACACGCTCAGAACATGTGTTGATAACCACTGACAAGCTTCCCCACAGCTTTGCTCGTGCTGATCTCTTCTTTACACTGGATCGTAAGCCAGTGTGTCAGACATCTCCTCCTCTTGAGATCAATCGTGAGTGACTCTGTAGATGGCACCATGCTCGTCATCGCTGATGAGCAATGCGCCATCACTCATGACGAGCACATCCACAGGTCGACCCCAGCGTGACCCATCATCGTTCTTCCAGCCTTCTGCAAAGACATCATAGGTAGATGCGTGCTCGCCATTGTTCTGGACCAGCGTGACTCTGTAACCAATCGGAGTGCTCCTGTTCCATGAGCCGTGCTCTGCAATAAAGATCTGATTTTTATATTCTTTTGGGAACATGTCACCTGTGTAAAATCGCATGCCAAGCGCAGCAACATGTGGACCTAACTTCTGCTCTGGCGCGATGTAATCATCACAGGAATGCCCTTCACCAAGTTCGGGGTCGATGATGTCTCCGCCATGGCAGTAGGGGAATCCAAAGTGCTGTCCTTTTTGAGTAACCTTATTAAGCTCATCTGGTGGGATGTCATCGCCCAGGCGATCTCGTCCATTGTCTGTAAACCAGAGCTCTTTTGTCTCGGGATGCCAGTCAAATCCGACCGTGTTGCGGACGCCATGGGCAAACACCTCTGGTTTGAGTGTGTCCAGCGGGAGGCGTGTGATGGAGGAGTAGATTGGGTTGTCACGCTCACAGAAATTACAGGGTGCTCCCACAGGTACATAGAGCGCGTCATCGGGACCAAACGCGATGAACTTCCAGCCATGGTGTGATTCAGTGGGGTAGGCGTTGTAAATGACCTCGGGCTCGGGAGGATTATCGAGGTTGTTTTCAATATCTGTGAATTTGAGAATGCGGCTAATCTCGGCCACATAAAGATCGCCATCCTTGAACGCGACACCATTTGGTGTGCTGAGCTTGTCTGTCAGCATGTAGCGTTTTTCTGCCTTGTTATCGCCATCCTCGTCGCGTAACGCCCACACCTTGGAGTCACGTCGGGTGCCCACATACAGTGTGCCCTCTGGAGAAAGCGCCATGGAACGCGCCGCAGGAAGATCCTTTGCATAATAATCAATCTCAAAACCACTGGGCAGCTTGATTTTGTTCAGCGGTTCGGGGCGGTCAGGATTTGCGACAAGTGTGAGATCAGGTGCGCCTGTTGTCAGTGTATCCTGAGGATCTTGAGTATCTTGCGGTGTGGATGGCTCCTCATCAGGCTGTTGTTGCACAACATCTGTAGTGTCTGATTCAGGGGTTTGTTTTTGGCAAGCGCATAGTGATGTGATTACAAGTGATTGAATTAAAATATATTTTTTCATTGTGTTCATAAGGTTGTGCTTGTGTTCGTATCGTATAGGTAAGTAGGTGATGAAAGCAGTGAGCGGTGTGGTTTATTTCAGCGCCAGAAGAACGTGCGTTGTTGCAGTGCAACATATCATGCGGTTGACAGAATGTCCTGATGCGCTGATAATTACAGGGCCGGACTCTTCTGTGGAGGTGCAATGACACCTCCTGAATTTATGGAGTGTGGACTTGGTCTGCGGTTACGGCCCGCCGCACCACCTGTTGAACACATCAGCAGGTCTTCTTTTGCGCCCTGAACGTCTGCGGCGAGATAAGAGGATGTCCTCACTTGTGCCTAAAAGCCCTCCTTGATTTCATCCTTTATATTTTGTTGTCAGATCACATGCGAACACCCTTGTCCGCATGCATTGTCGTATCATGGCGCTCTGATTTTTGAATCTGCTCGCCTCCGCCAGGGGTAGGCTCTAACCAAAGAAGAGAGGTCAAGTTTATGAACGATACCAAGGCAACAGAATCCGCACTCCAGAAGAAAACAGACGTCACCATCACCGAGAGTCACAAGTTTCGCGCTGACGCTCCAGAAGTTCGCTCCGCACGTCCTCCTGTGGACCCCTCCGAGCTGGAGTTCCGCAACCTGAGGACCGATGAGTTTTGGCGAGCAATTCCTGCATTTGCGGACATCGATGAGGAGACATTCCTCGATAGTGTCTGGCAGATGAGAAACTCCGTGTATGGCTCTGATAAGCTCATCGAGACAGTGAAAGACATCGCACCTGATGACTGGCTTGCCGATGCTGTGGAAGGGTTTTCTCAGGCTCCCATGGCCGTGAGGGTGACACCTTACCTCCTTTCTCTGATTGACTGGAGCGATCCTTACAACGATCCTATCCGCACACAATTTATCCCTGTCGCATCACGACTTACGAGCGATCACCCGATGCTGACGCTCGACTCCTTGAACGAGCAAAAAGATGCGCCCGTGCCTGGCCTTACGCACCGTTACCATGATAAGGCGCTCTTCCTCCCTCTGAACACATGCCCTGTGTACTGCCGTTTCTGTACCCGCTCCTATGCCATTGGTGTGGACACAGACACCGTGGAGAAGGTGAACCTCAAGGTAAACCCCAAGCGTTGGGAAGAAGCGTTTGAATATATCGCCAGCCGTCCTGAACTTGAAGATATCGTGATCAGTGGTGGTGATGCGTTCAACCTTGCATTCAAGCACGTTGAGAACATCGGCATGCGTTTGCTTGATATTCCTCACATCAAGCGTCTCAGGTTTGCAACCAAGGGACCTGCTGTGATGCCCATGAAGGTGCTCTCTGATGAGAAGTGGTTTGATGCGCTCAGCCGCGTGGTTGATGAAGGCCGCAAGCGTCACAAGCAGGTTGTGGTGCATACACACTTTAACAACCCCAATGAAATCACCGAGATCACACGTCGTGCCATGAACCGCTTCTTTGAGCGCGGCATCATCGTGCGTAACCAGACCGTGCTTCAGCGTGGTGTCAACGACTCTGAAGAGACGATGAAGCTTCTGGTCAAACGTCTTGGTGAAGTGAACGTGCATCCTTACTATGTGTACCAGCATGACATGGTAAAAGGTGTGGAAGATCTCCGTACATCACTGCGTCGCAACCTCGACATCGAGAAGTTTGTGCGTGGTGCAACCGCAGGCTTTAACACCCCCATGTTCATCGTGGATGCTCCTGGTGGAGGTGGTAAGCGCGATGCTCACTCCTATGAGCACTATGACACCGATACAGGTATCAGTGTGTACACCGCACCTAGTGTGAAGCCTGGTAAATTCTTTATGTATTTCGACCCCTTGCATAGCCTCAAGGAAGAGGTTGTCCAGGATTGGCAAGATGAAAAGCGTCGTGAAGAGATGGTGCAAGACGCTCTTAGTGCAGCGCTTGCGCATGTGAATCGTTAATTCTTTGTGATGTCAATGCATTAGACGCGACAAGGGGGCGGCCCATTGCTTAAGCAATGGGCCGCCCCCTTGTCGCGTCTAATGCATT
>CATLTV010000198.1 GCA_950059285.1 uncultured Pseudomonadota bacterium
TCTACAAGCGATTCTTCCACGAGGGCACATTCCAGGTGTTGCAGTCTGTGGTCACGTTGAGTGAGGAGTGCATCATTGGTTATGGCGTGCTTGGCGAGGAGACTCTGGTGCAGGGGGTGGAAGACAGCCTGATGGAGACCGATCCCCTCGCACGTGAAGCTGCGTTCCAGGTGATGGGATTGTGGGGCATGATCTGTGATGGTTTGAGTTACTTGCCTCATGGCATTGAGCGCGATCTGAGCCTTGGTAAGGTTGTAAAGGGTGAGCGCTTTGTGATCAGGGGCAAGCGCGGTGAGAGCGGCAAGGAAGGTATCTTGCGCTTTGACCGTATTGAGGTGTGTGATGAGCAGGGTGCATTGCTCCATATCTATGAAGGTGTGGACATGGTCGGCCATCAGAAACTCCGTGAAGACTCCAAGTTTGAGCGCTGTTATGAGACAAGCTGGACATCACTGCGTGTCGATGCCGAGGCGCTGTCACACTGGATGGGAAGCAAGCAGGTTGATGATCTCATCAATGGCTCCGAATTGCATGAGCACAGTCGATTGATCAGTGAGCGCAGGCGTCAGGAGTGGTTGGCCGCGAGGTTGGCCGCCAAGGAGCTTGCACGTAACTGGGCGCGCGACTTCTTTGGTGCGAGTTGGGACCTGAAGGATTTTGTCATCGAGAAAGATGAGTTTGGTGCGCCTTCATTGGCAACACGAGCAGGTCTGGAAGGTGTGGGTGCGTTGCCATTTATTACGATGTCACATTCGCATGGTGTGGCGTTTGCGGCGATTAGTGCTCCTGGTGAGCCCGCTCCGATTGGTGTGGACATTGAGCACATCGAGTCAAGGGATGAGGCATTTGCCAGAGATTACTTCACAAGCGAGGAGCTTGCATTAAGCCCGGGTGAAGGTGTTGAGCGTGATACGCTTGTCACTGCGTTGTGGTGTTGCAAGGAGAGCGTGAGCAAGGCGCTTGGGCTTGGGTTGAAGCTGCGCGTCAGCGACATGATCATCGAGAGCTTTGAGGAAGATGAACTTCCTGGTTTGGTGGTCAAGATCAACCTCCGTCGTGATGCTCAGGATGCAATGATTGCACAGGGCTCAAGTGGAATGCAGGTGAGGTTGTTTATCGAGGATGAGTTTGTGGTGGCTGTGGCGCAGGGAGTCAAGCGAGAGGGAGTGTCCCGCAAGCTTGAGGCCGATGAGCTTCAGAAGATCGCAAAGATCCTGCGAGAGAAGAGCACAACGCTCCAGACCGAAGGTGGTGCTGAGCGTACAGGAGTGGTCTGGCGTCACTGATAAGTGATTGTATTGTAAGTGTTTTGAAGTGCGAGGTGTTTTACAAAAACACCTCGCACTTTATATTTCTTGTGGATTTTTAATACTTTGCGATGATGCGTTGGTGTTTGATGCCGAGAGCCTGATCGCGTGTGATTTTGCCTGTGGCGACTTGCTCCGAGTTATCCTGCGCTTTTTGCGATGCAGCGAAGATGGCCTTGTGTGCGTCACGTTGGAGGATGTATTTCATCTCTTGGTGGCGGATATCATCGTAGCGAATTTCA
The DNA here is from genome assembly GCA_950059285.1 of uncultured Pseudomonadota bacterium. Lineage (GTDB taxonomy): Bacteria > Myxococcota_A > Bradymonadia > Bradymonadales > Bradymonadaceae > CATLTV01. Next base: position 1,550 of record CATLTV010000198.1, read on the forward strand.
GGGGGGAGGGCCTTTGTGAGGCGCACGATGACCTCGACTTCAAGGTCGCGTTCCACATGAATACGTCTGATCCAGCGATCATGGTCAGGATCGGTAACTTCGATGAAGTAAGTCCCTGTGGGGAGTTTGAAATCCTTGGGGACCTTGCCCTGAAAGAAGAGTTCATTCATACGGCCCTGGGGGGATTTCGAGACCTCCTGAGTGATGGAGATATGAGCCTTGTCATAGTTGGTGACAGAGAGGTCCAGGAAGCCAAAGAACATGAAGGGTTCGGGGTTTGGGTAGAGGGTGACGCCAGACTCCTCGGTGAGGTCAATTTCCATCTCTTCTGGGTGGTGGTCATGAAGTTTGACAGAGAGCGTGTACTGATCGGGCGGAACGAGGATTTCCAGAGGAGTAGATGGGTCCGTGGAGAGGACGTAGAGGTTGTTTAATGAGACGTAGCCCGAGGTGTCCTGAGGGAGGATGACCTTGAGTCGTCGCCATCCCTTGGGTTGAAGTCTCTGGATGGCGTCCTGAGCATCTTGTTCAGCTTCGGGGGAGATGCCTGTGGCGATGCTCATATGGTAGAAGAGCACGGCTTTTTCGGGGGGTTGTTTGTGCTCATAGATCTGGCCAAGGACAAACGCGACCTCTGGGTAGCTTGTGGGGTGGTGTTTCAGGACGCGTTCATAGAGTGTAGCAGCGCGCGATATGCCGTTGTATTCAAGGAGTTTATTTGCGCGCGCGAGGGTAGCGTGTACATCAAGGGTATCTTCAGATGAAGGGGTCTTTGCACGTGCATTTATGGGGAGGAGCAGGGAGCTTGCGAGGAGGGCAAATAACGCGATATGGGTTTTTATCTTCATGATTTTATTGCCTTATTTCTTGGCTATCTTGGAGGACGCGATGCAGACCTTGCAGGAGGTTCTACGAGTATCTGTGATATCGGAACGAGGGGTTAAAATATTTACAGAGTTGACAATTGGGTCTGCTGAGTGGAGAGGTAGAGGCGTTGAATGTGAGCGTATTTACAGTAGAGGAGAGAGGCGCAGATGAGTTTTTGGAGTGATGTAAAGCAGGTGTATCTGGACTCCAGAAAGCCACGCGATATTTTTTGGAATGTGTATGTGGCCAGACCGATGGCGGCGCCACTGGTGATGTTGTTCTCGAAGACGAGCATTACGCCAAACCAGGTGACCTTTTTGGGGGCGCTGGTGTTTTTGGGTGTGATTGCATCGCTGGTGTGTGTGTCGGGGTCATGGGGGATTGTGGCGGCTGCGTTATTTTTGGAGCTTGCGTACCTGTTTGACTGTGCAGATGGGCAATTGGCGAGGATTACTGGGAAGACCTCGATGGTGGGTGCGTATCTTGATTTCTTGATTGATGAGTTCAAGGCGCTGGGTCTGGTGGGTGCGTTTAGCGTGCGTATGTGGATGCAGCATGAGGGTGGAGATGCGTGGTTGATCGTGGGGATACTGGGGACAGCGCTGGTATGTATTGCGACGTCACTGACGACATTTGTGAGGCGCAAGGAGTATGCGGGCGCGGAGGTCAAGCCTGGGGTGCATACAGAGCGAGCTGCGCCTGGATCGTTGGTGGGTAAGGTTGTGCGTGTGCTTGAGCGTGGTGCGCAGTGGTTGATCCATTACCCGTCATGGTTTGTGTATCTTGCGGTGCTGGAAGTTGTTGGTGTGTTTGATCTTTTGCCCTTTGAAGGTGGCGCGAGCGTGGCCTTTTTGGTGGCATTTTTGGGCGTGTATGCGTTATATGCGGCGAAGACAGGTTTGGGCGTGGTGCTCAAGTTGGGTCGAGCGTCATACTATGAGAAGTAAGGTGAAGAGCATGAGATGTATCGTGATTGCAGCAGGGATGGGGAGTCGACTGGAGCATTATACGGATGAGCGTCCCAAGTGTATGGTGCAGGTAGGAGGGCGTTCTATTCTGGATCATCAGCTGGCATCATTGCGTGCGCACGGCGTGGACGACCTGCATATAGTGCGTGGTTATCTTGCGGATCGTCTTGTGGTGCCAGGCGCGACCTACTGGAGCAATGAGGAGTACAGGAACAACAACATTTTGCATTCGTTGTTTTGTGCCAGTGATGCGATGGAGGGGAGCTTTGTGACGACCTATTCAGACATTGTATACAATGAGGAGGTTGTCAGGAGGTTGATGGCCAGCGAGCACGATATTTCACTGGTGGTGGATCGTCGTTGGAAGGATGCGTATCTGGGGCGAGGAGATCATCCTGTGGGTCAAGCCGAGTTGGTGGAGGCTGAGGGTGATGGTCGTGTGTGGAAGGTTGGCAAGTGGGTTGGACCGGAGCGTGCGTTGGGTGAGTTTATAGGTCTTGCAAAGTTTAGTGAGCGAGGGGGTAGGATTCTGAAGCAGACCTGGCGAGATGTGAGGGCGCGTTATGGAGACGACGAGCCGTTTCAGCATGCGTGGAAGTTCAGGAAGGCGTACTTGACAGATCTATTTATGGAGATGATTGAGCGAGGCCACAAGGTGCACAGCGTGGAGATTGATGGCGGTTGGCGCGAGATCGACACGGTGCAAGACTTGATGCGTGTGAACCGCGAGGGGTATTGAGTTTCGATCGCAGTGCTCAAAAAAAGAGGAGCGAGAATGCTGTAAAGCGTTCTCGCTCCTCTTTTTTATGGGTGTGAAATGTTTGTTTAATAAGATCATAAAGAGGGGGATGGGATGTGTCGCTTGATGAAGGTGTCAAGCTTCATGAAGGACGAAGGTCCTCAACATCTTACAGCGATTTGGTCGAGAGAAAGACATGAACACCCAGGTCACACATTTTGCAGCATTGAGGCGTAATACAAGGATGCCAGCACGTATCCCTGTGAGGGTCAAAAAGGGGAATGTGGTGTGGGATTCGGTGACAGCGGATGTCAGCGTATCGGGAGCGTTTGTGTTGTGTTCCTCGGCGCATATTGAGGAAGGAGATGAATTGAAGCTGAGGTTCTGGATGCCAGACACATTGGAGTTTATCACGCTTGATGGGGAGTGTGTCAGGCGAGGCGATGTGGAAGGCGCAGAAGGTATTGGTGTGGAGTTAAGAGGTGGAGAAGGGAGTGAGCGTTGGGAGGCGTTCATGGAGCGCATGCTATCGTATGTGGTGTCACGTTCATCATGGAGCATAGGTGGTGTTGAGATGGAGTATACTTGGAGAGGATTGTCACTGGACGCATTGGATGAGCTGCTGCACGTGGACCTGTTTATAGGTGGTGTGTTTGTGGAGACAGAGCTGCATTGCGAGGTGGGTTCAAGGCTTGGGCTAAACCTTGTGCATCCGATAGACGGTTCGATGTTGAGGATCAACACGAAGGTGACAGGTCTTCGGGAGGTTGGTGCGAGGGGGGTATGCGTAGAATTTACAGACCCGACGCCCGTGCTTATTCAGAGAGTGCGCGCGTTTATCGAAGAGGGCTTGCCTGGACTTAATATGAACCCTGTGTTGATGGAGAGAGCGGCACATGAACTATTAAGGGCATCTTGAGACTGGTTGCCGAAGGCAAGTAAGAACATATCTGGTACATCATGTATAAGGTATGTTCCGGGAGGAGGCGCAGGTTGACTTGTCAACCTGCGCCTCCTCCTGTTTTTTGTGTCACTTACTCGGCGTAGGTGCGGATATAGGTCACGAGTTGCCAGATCTCGGTGTCGGAGAACTGGGAGCGGTAGCCGCTCATGGAGCCATCGGCGGCGCCATCGGCGATGAAGTTAAAGATGTAAGCATCTGTGGCATTGGCCGCCGTATCTTTCAACGCCTTATCTTTCGCAAACGCGCTCGATTCGCCAGTGACACCGTGACAGCCCTGACAGGTGGTCTTGAATTTAGTTTCACCTGCGGCAGCGGCGTCAGCGTCACCAGCCAGAGGGTTTGTGACTGTGGTGGAGTTGTTTTCCGAAGTGGAGTTATTCTCGGTGGCGTTGTTTTCATCTTCCGGACCACATGCGATGAGTGATGTGGAGAGGATAAGGAGTGCCAGTAAGCGTTTCATGATGATCCTGGTGTGATGGATGTAAAGTGTGCCCTGAACGGGTATGTCTGAGGGTGATCATGTTTATGTGGCCAGACGCGTGTTCTGTCAAGTTGAGCAGGTCGTCAAGGGTTCTAAATGATCGTGTTACGACAGGGGAAAAGCTCAAGAAACAGTGGATTTACTGCATGTGTTATGTTAGTAAATGCCGCACATGACTGGAGAGTCTAATTAAGCCGCGCCATGCAATGCGTGGCTTCTGTATAAGAATGATATACCCTGTTGTTTAACTCACACGGAGCACACGATGAAAATTTCTCACGCGTTATGTCTTGCATCCACGATGTTCATTTTTGGAGCATGTGGTGCGGGTACAGAAGAAGGTACAGAGTCCACCAGCAAGGGTGGCGTTGATCTCTCTGCATTTGCAGATGATACAGGCAAGAGTGACCTTGCAAAGAGCACCAAGGTGCTTGATGACATGCAGCCAAACGCTGTGGTCAAGGGGCAGTTCTCTCGCAAAGTGCGCACCTATGGTTACCTTGTGAACGCACGCAAGGGCGCCGAGTTGACCGTCGACTTGAAGACTGTCACAGGTAGCGATGCGGATGCGGCAGGTACAAGTCTTGACACCATGTTCGTGGTTCATGGCCCATACAAGGACAGCAAGAACCCAGGTGAGAAGCTCATCGAAGCGGATGACACCGACGATCAGAACTTGAACCCACCTGCGAGCACCTTCACCGTGGAAGAAGATGGCAAGTACTTCATCGCCTTCACCTCATTTGAGGACACAGGAGAGAAGAGTGAGTATGAGCTGAACCTGACATGTAAAGGTACAGACTACGAGTGTGGCATTGTGACAGCAGGCTCCAAGTGTAAAGCAGGTCAGTTGTTCATTCAGGGTAACAGCATCACGGACAGCCAGACATGGGACAAGTGTGATGTGGTCGTGCTTGAGAACCTCACTGTGCAGGAGGGCGCGACATTGACCGTCAAGCCTGGCGTGAAGGTGCAGGGCAACTTCATTCAGGGCAGCGGCGACAACTACTTTGGTGAGGTGGGTATCACTGTGCTTGGTACACTCGTGGCCAACGGTACAGAAGATGCTCCGATTGCATTCACCAACTTCAAGGAAGGTAATGGCTGGGCTGGTTTGACCTTGAGCAGCAAGAGCAACAGCATCAAGCACGCATTCATTGAGAACGTACACACTGCTGTTGAGGTGACCGCAGATGCTTCAGCTACACTTGATCACGTGGTGATGGTGGGTGATGCGCGTCAGGACATGGCTACCGCAACCACCACACAGGAGCGCTTGAATCTTGCGAATAGTACGCAAGCGCAGGGTGGTTTGATTGCCATGGATAACGCTGAGGTCAAGTTGACACACTCACTTGTGAAGCGCTTCGTGCGTGGTGTCAGCGTCTTCAGGAGTACGCTTGTACACATTGAGGACTCTGTGATTCGTCACAACCGAGTGGGCGTTTACGTGGAAGGTGAGGGCGGACAGAACCGTACAAGCTGTAACACAAGGGCTCCACAGCCTCCTCAGCGCTTCTTCGATCCCAAGATTGATCACTCCGATATCATTGAGAACAGCCAGGAAGGTTTCTTGCTGCGTCAGGATGGTGTGTTCATCCAGGTTCAGAAGTCCAACATTGTGGGCAACCGTCGTTCAGGTATCTCCCTTCAGGGTGGTGGCTTGACCGAGGACTCCTTCATTCGTGACAACAACATCTATGGCAACAGCCACTCTTACACGGCTGAAGGCGAGATCAACTACGAGCAGGCTTCTGTGCAGTTGCAGACCTTCCATGCATCGGGTGCGATTGACCTGTCTGCAAACTACTGGAAGTTTATCTCTGACCCCGAGCTTAGCTCCACACGTCAGACCTGTAACAACACCAATGCTCCTGTGATTTACACAGGCTTCTCTCCTGTGCCGATCGAAGGTGCTGGTCCTCGCGATATCACTGAGGCCGTCAAGCAGGACAGCTTTGAGCAGATCAAGCAGCAGTAGTCGTGTGATGATATGAAGTGCTTTGATGTACTTCATGTCAAGAATACAAAGAGAGAGGGCGGCCCTGTCATGACAGGGCCGCCCTCTCTCTTTGTATTCTTGACATGTTATGATAGTCTGCCCCGCGGTTAGATAGGAGCTTTTGTCCCGTTTACCATGAGGTTTCAAGGAAACCTCCGATGCTTTTTATGCAGGTCTATTTACATTTCAAGAAGATAAAGGAGTCGTCACATGTCCGAACAAAAACCATGGGAACAATCCATGCCAGAGTCTCAATTTGAATTTATGCGAGAGGTTCTTGGCGCCCCAAGCCCCGTGGGTCTGGAAGCTGCCATGACTCATGGCGTGCTCAAGCCTTACTTTGAAAAGATCTCCCTTGAGGGATGGGCTGTGCATCAGTTTGTGGGTAACGCAGGTGTCGTGCTCGACTCTCACCCTGGCCAGGATGACATGTTCACCGTCATGATGATCGGTCACGCCGACAAGATCAGGATGCAGGTGCGCAGCATTGGTGAGGATGGCAAGATCTGGATCAACTCCGACTCTTTCCTTCCAAACGTCTTGCTTGGTCACGAGGTGACGCTCTTTAGTCAGAAGCCCGATATGCCAGGTGAGTGGCAGATGCTTGAGGGTGGCACCATTGAAGCGCTTGGTGCGATCCACTTTGCCGACGCCGAGACACGCACAGGTAAAAAAGGCATCACCTCCAAGCAGCTTTACCTTGAGCTTCAGATTCACGGTGAAGATCGTAAGAAGCAGGTTGAACAGCTTGGCATTCAGTCTGGCGACCCCATCCTTCTCAAGCGCAAGATCAAGCGCGGCTTCTCTCCTGACACCTTCTATGGCGCGTATCTTGACAACGGACTTGGTTGTTTTGTCGCTGCCGAGGTTGCGCGTCTGATCGCAGAGCGTGGTGGTCTTGATAACGTGCGCGTGCTCTACACCATTGCTACACACGAGGAAATCGGTCGTATGGGTAGCCGTGTTGCCGCAGGTGTGTTTAGCCCCGATGTGGTCATCGGTCTGGACGTGTCTCATGACTACGAAGCCGCTCCTGGCATTGGCGACCGTCGCATGACGCCTCAGCGCATGGGCAAAGGTATGACGCTTGCCACAGGTGCTATCGTCAGCGAGCAGCTCAACGCCATGATTGAAAAATCTGCGGCAAAGAACGGCATCCCTGTGCAGCGTAGCATCGTGGGTCGTGATACAGGCACAGATGGTATGGCTGGCTTCTTCGCTGCCATCGACGCTGCGTCCACAAGCATTGGATTCCCTATTCGCAACATGCACACCATCAGCGAAACAGGTCATACGGGCGATGTGCTCAGCGCGATCTGGTCCATGGTCTACATGCTTGAAGATATGGACGAGCAGAAGGTCACCTGTGATACATTCAAGCAAAACCATGCACGTCTTGACACGGTGAGCCCTGTGTCCTGGAGTCCTGTGCCTGAACAACAAGAGAACTGAGTTCAGGTTTTGTTGAATTAAAGCGATACGATCACTGCGGGAGGTGATGGCGAGTTGCCATCACCTCCCGTCATGTTTATACTTGTGTTGTACGCATTACTTACATGACATGTTGACATCTCTTGTTGGAGGCCCCAAATGGCAGAATCTTCACTCCCCAAAGGTTTGATCTTCGGTGGCGCAGCGCTCGCGCTTTTTGCTGTCCTTGGTACTGGTGCAATTCTCTTTGTGGCTACACAGGAGTCAGCCGAACGTACACCGCATATCGTCAAGCATAACAAAATGCTCGATGTGTCATCGGCGGCCAAGGGCTCCGTGGTGGCTTCTGCCGATGGTTATGTGCCATCAAGTCAATATGTTGAGCCAGGCGCTGATAGTGATGAAGTGACGCTTGGCTTCTCGGGAAAAGAACCTGTGGCTCAAAACAATCAAGAGCCCATTGATGATGCCGAAGTGCAGGAGGCTGTGTATGAGAATCAAAACGATCTCATCACCTGTTATGCCGAGGCTCTGGAGCGCGATGAAGACCTGCAAGGTCGTGTGGCGTTTCACTTCCGCATCGCTCCCGATGGGCATGTGGCGATGGTCAAGGTCACGCAGTCCGAGCTGGCAGATCATGATACCGAAGAGTGTTTTGTGGACGCAGCAAAGGGCTGGAAATTCCCCAAAACGCATGTAGCTCAACTGTTGAAGTTTGATACAGACTTTACCTTTGCGTACTAGGTTCAGTGGCCATAGGCGGACCGAGCAGAGCGAAGTTCAAGTTCGGCGACAGGAGCCCATGTCAAAAAGAGCTGACGATATTTAAATATTCTGAATGTTTAAATGTTTAAGAGCGGAAGCGTTTAAAAGTTTAAATTTATCAAGGAGATAGGTTCATGTCTCAGGTTGATCCAGGGCATGTGTTTATTGTCCACGGTGATCTCACTCGTCTCGCGTGTGACGCATGGCTTATGCCGTGCGGTTCGGATGGCAAGCCACAACCTCACTGGTGGACTGAACTTGAGCTTGAAGATGACTTCTCCTGGCCAGAACTTCCCGAGAACTGGTCTTACAATGAGCGTCGTTGTTACAAGCTTCACGAGCGCCGAAGTGATCGCGTTTATCCCACGCCATGGGTCACCAACGTGGGCGGTGGCAGGCGCTCTGATATCTCCTGGTTTCTGGCCGGCGTCCGTGAATTTATGCACCGCGTTTCGCAAGATGCCTCGCTCAAAGAACCTCTCTATAACCGTTCAAAACCTCTTGTGGGGCTCCCTGTGGTGGGCACGGGCTATGGTGGGGCTCGTCGACGCGCGGGCCAGATCGTGCGCGCGTTGCTCCCGCTTTTATATGAGAGCGCCGAAACCTACGGGTTTGATATCGTCCTGGTAGCCTACGAACTCACCGATTATGCGGCTGCTCAACAGGAGCGTCGCGCCTACCATCGTCAACATAGTCCGCGCTGGAGAGAGCTTCCAAATCATTTGCGACGCAAGGCGCACAAGTTAGCGGAGGTGGCGGGTGCAGGGGATATGGTGTTGTTTCTTGGTGCAGGCGTAAGCCGTGGCGCGGGGCTTCCCACCTGGGGCGCACTGCTCGAGGAACTGGCAAGTGATCCTGCTCTTGGTGAGACGCTCAACTGGCAAGACCTGTTGAACTGGGGTTATGCCGATCAGGCTCGAATCATTGAGCGGGCGCTTGGTGGAAAGAGGGCTCTTGGTGAAGCCATCTCTCGTCATCTTGACCGCCGTCATTATTCACTCTCCCACGCCATGCTCGCCACACTCCCTGCGGAACAGGTCGTGACGACCAATTATGACCAGCTTTATGAGCGTGCAAGCGAGGCGATTCGTAGGCCCGTGGCGGTGCTTCCTTACGAGTCAGTGAAGTCTGGTGACCGTTGGGTGCTCAAGATGCATGGGTGTATTTCACAGCCTGAAGATATTGTGCTCACGCGTGAGGACTACTTACGTTATGCCGAGCAGCGTCGTGCTCTGGCTGGGGTTGTGCAGTCCTTGCTCATCACAAAACATATGCTGTTTATTGGCTTTTCGTTGGATGATGAGAACTTCCACCGCATCGCGGACGATGTGAGGAAAGTGGTCTGGTCCGAGGATGCATCTCCATTTGCGACAAGTCTTGTGTTGGTGGACAGGCCGTTTCTTGCGCAGCTCTGGCAGGATGAGATCGAGATGGTTGTGATGATGGAGCACGAGCCCGCACAGTTCGTTGAAAGTATGTCCAAGGGCGCGAGATTACTTGAGATTTTTCTTGATTATATGCTCGCTCAGGTGGCCGATCCCAACTATTTGCTCGACCCACGATTTGAGCAAATGCTGACCGAAGATGAGGCTGATCTGCGTTATGCGCTCTCCATGTTTATGCGCAACGCCACGCCTGGCATGAAGAGGACCGTGGCGTGGAAGAAGGTCGACCGCTTGTTCAAGGAGCTTGGTTGGGATAATCATCGTAGTTACTGACGTGTGAGCTAATCAAAGTGTTTGGCGACATTATAGCTGTCGATATGCTCTTCAAAGTAAATTTGTCGTCGGGTCACCTGAGATATGAATTGTATGCTTAGCGAGAGCACCACACACCAGATGGTAATATCGATGAGTCGGATGAATGCGTATCCCAGAAGATCATCCTGGAGCAGGTAACTATCGCTCAGCCGAGAGAGCATTCCTGCGGACATGTTGAACACAACCCAGACGCTCCACCAGCCAGATAACAGGGAAGATGAAGAATTTTCGACAAGTGTGGGTGTGGCATGTGTGGCCATCAGTCGCTTCATATAACTGTAAGGTCCCCACAGTGCGTAAATAGGAATGATGTATGAAATCACTACGCGAAAAGGGCTTTCTGTCATTTGCCCATAGTGGCGTGCTCGCTGTGCGAGTTTTACGAGCCAAACACTCCAGGCAATCATGGTGATGATCATGATCATTACGTGAAGCGTGGTGAAGATGCCATCTTGCTCAATATATAACGTGATGAGGTCTGGTGTGTTATGGCGGTGTGGACCTTCGAAACAAAATAAAAGTCCAATGTAATAGAGTACGCCGATGCCCTGAGTGGCCATACTCACATGGAGTAGTAAGCGTACAAGTGTGTGGGCTGATTCTAACGGATGTACTGTGGTTTGATTTTGCATATGCGGTGTCCCCCGTGGAGTGCAGTTGTGTTTTGGTGTGTATACCGAGTTTGTGATGAAGACAAGAGGTCAGGGCG
>CATLTV010000199.1 GCA_950059285.1 uncultured Pseudomonadota bacterium
CATTGCATCAGCAATGGGCCGCCCCCTCCTGTCTTCTTTTGAATGGTGCATGGATATAAAGGAGAGGAAGAGATGGCAAAAAGAGGAAACAGGCGTCGTCAGAGCAACAACAAGAGGACCAGTCAGGATGTGGAAGATATCTGGATCTATGGGGTGCACCCTGTGGAGGAGTATCTTGACCTGGGTGGACGTGTAGAGAAGATCTGGATTTGTCGGGACAAGATGCCTCAAGGGTTGGTGCAGCGATTTGAGCGCGATGGTCTTGAGTACACACCTCTTGAACTTGAGCCCTTTGAGGAGCTCTGTCAGGAGAAGGGTGTGTATCGTTCACATCAGGGCGTACTCCTCAAGGGAGGGCGATTTGGTTATGCGGACCTTGATGACGTGATGCGTGAGGTTGAGGGTGAGAGCGAGTTTGCTATTCTTGCGCTTGATCAGGTTCAGGACGTGGGGAACCTTGGTGCCATCTTGAGGAGTGCTGCTGCATTTGGTGTTGTTGCGGTGTTGATCCCCGAGCACAGGTCTGCTCAGGTGACGGGCGCAGTGATTCGTGCGAGTGCAGGGCAGGCGTTGCGCGTCAAGATTGTGCAGGTGGGGAACATGACCAGGGCATTGCAGAAGCTCAAGAGTGACCATGCTTGTTGGGTGCTCGGGACGATTCTTGCGCAGGACAAGAGCGTAAAGCCGTGGGAGGTGGACCTCAAAGGGATGCGTGCTGTGTGGGTTGTTGGCGGCGAGCATGATGGCGTGAGACGCCTTGTGGGGGAGCAATGCGACATCCTTGTGGAGATTCCAATGGCGGAAAATGTGGAGAGTTTGAACGTGGCGAGCGCAGCAAGCGTGGTGTTGTACGAAACTGTACGTCAGCAGAAAAAATCATAAGGTTTGGAATAAACCGAGCGTCTACAGGGCTTTAGTTGGGCGATGCGGAGGCGCGAGAGTGAATTTTAAATGTTTTTTGAAAAAAGTTTTAAAAATACTCTTGACACAACAGGCCGGTATGGATAGATATGTCGGCCTCAGAGGTTGAGGGCTAAGCCCAACGCCTCGAAGGGAAGATAAGTTGCTGGTGTAGCTCAGTTGGTAGAGCACTGGTTTTGTAAACCAGGGGTCGTGGGTTCAAGTCCCTCCGTCAGCACTTTCAAAGAGGTGGTGCTTTATAAGTTCAATCTCTTTGAACCCCATGGTGGGGTTCCCGAGCGGTCAAAGGGGCCTGACTGTAAATCAGGTGCTTAGGCTTCGCAGGTTCGAATCCTGCCCCCACCACTTACATAGCTCAAACGTTTCCTGAAGCGTTTGAGATTGCGGGAGTAGCTCAGTTGGTAGAGCATCAGCCTTCCAAGCTGAGGGTCGCCGGTTCGAACCCGGTCTCCCGCTTAAAGAATCTCCTGGCTTCGGTCAGGAGGATGTTGGGGAAGAAAGTGTGAAAGCTTCTTCCTGAACGTGCCCTCTTAGCTCAGTGGTAGAGCACTTCCATGGTAAGGAAGGGGTCGCCGGTTCAATCCCGGCAGAGGGCTTTCTTGCCAGAGAGCATGGTGAGAGTTTGAGTGATAACGGGCCTTGAGGGGTTTTGGAGTTGCTCATGATAAAGAATCGAAGGAATCAGGATTAGCCTTCTTGTTCTTGGTTGTAATTGGAGCTGCGCGATGTAGTGAATTTACTTTCGAGAAAGGAGGCTTAAATGCAAGAAGACCTCATGACATAGTGGGGTTTTGGTGTGTTTAGGCAGTGCGAGGGGTGGTCCTGATGAGAATCAACAGAATGAAGCCAGGGGCGCGTTTTTGATAAAGTGTCTTTAGGTTTTCGAAGAAGTAATTAACGTTTTTTTGAAGGCACACGCGCCTCGCCTTGTTTATGTAGCCCATGGATAAGGTCAACGAGGCCAAGCACTTTTAGGAGTGATGAGAGATGGCTAAGCAACAATTTCAACGTACAAAGCCTCACGTCAACATTGGCACAATCGGTCACGTTGACCACGGCAAAACCACATTGACAGCAGCAATTACCACTGTGCTTTCCAAGAAGACAGGTGGTGAGAGCATGAAGTTCGACGAGATCGACAAGGCTCCAGAAGAGAAAGAGCGTGGTATTACCATCTCTACCGCTCACGTGGAGTACGAGACCGACAACCGTCACTACGCTCACGTGGACTGCCCTGGTCACGCTGACTACGTCAAGAACATGATTACTGGTGCTGCTCAGATGGACGGCGCTATCCTCGTGTGTAGCGCAGCTGATGGCCCCATGCCACAGACCCGCGAGCACATCCTTCTCGCACGTCAGGTTGGTGTTCCTGCTATCGTTGTCTTCTTGAACAAAGCAGACATGGTGGACGACGAAGAGCTTATCGAACTTGTCGACATGGAAGTTCGCGAACTTCTTGACAAGTACGAGTTCCCTGGCGACGACACACCCATCATCGTGGGTAGTGCTCTTCAGGCTCTCGAAGGCGAAAGCGGCCCTTACGGCGAAGAAAGCGTGCACAAGCTCATGGAAGCTGTTGATACCTACATTCCTCTTCCCGAGCGTGAAATTGACAAGCCTTTCCTCATGCCTGTTGAGGACGTGTTCTCCATCTCCGGTCGTGGTACCGTTGTGACAGGTCGCGTTGAGCGCGGTGTGGTCAAAACTGGTGACGAGATCGAGATCGTTGGTCTTGCTGACAAGCCCGAGAAGTCCACTGTGACTGGTGTTGAGATGTTCCGTAAGATTCTTGACCGCGGCGAAGCTGGTGATAACGTTGGTTGTCTCCTTCGCGGAATCAAGAAAGAGGACGTCCAGCGTGGTCAGGTTCTCGCTAAGCCTGGTAGCGTGACACCTCACACCAAGTTCAAGGCAGAAATCTACGTCCTCAGCAAGGACGAAGGTGGACGTCACACACCTTTCTTCAACAACTACCGTCCGCAGTTCTACTTCCGTACAACTGACGTGACTGGCGCTGTTGGCCTCCTTGAAGGTACAGAAATGGTGATGCCTGGTGACCGCGTTGAGATCACCGCTGAGCTTATCACACCTATCGCCATGGAGAAAAATCTCCGCTTCGCTATCCGCGAAGGTGGCCGTACCGTCGGCGCTGGTGTTGTGGTTGACATCATCGAATAATATTCGATGGCCCCGAGTCTCTCGGGGCATCAGATAGGAGAGGGGAATAACCTCTCCTATCGCGCTTGTTTCTACGAGCGTCTTGCGAGGAAATGGGTCCTTGATGGAATTCCACCTCGCGGTCTACGTCAGTGGCGCAATTGGTAGCGCAACGGATTCCAAATCCGTCGGTTGGGGGTTCGAGTCCCTCCTGGCGTGCTGACCTTATCAGGTCGTGACACCCTCCATGGCGATGTCCTTTTGGCCTGGTATGAAGATTTGTTGGAGAGAGGGCGCATCAAAAAATGATGCGTCCTCTTTTCTTTTCTTACGTTGTGACGTAGTTTAGCGTCGTTGTTCGTGTTCCGTTGTGTGAGTGCCACTTTTGTGCTCATGCAACACCCACCCTCAATCGAGTGTATTCGCCATGACCATCTCAAAGTGGGTCAACCTTATTTACGCTTGTGGTGCCATCCTCGCGTACATTACTTTTAGTAAGACGCTGGAGTGGATTTGGGCCATCTGGGGATCAAGTCTCCCTGTGAATCAGCAGATCATTGGTAATACTTTGACGCTGACAGGTCTGATCGCGCTCGGGCTTACTGTTGCCCTGACGCTTTATTTCTACCGCAAGCCTGGCGCCTTCTCCTACCTGGGAGAGGTCGTCTCCGAGCTACAGCGCGTTACTTGGCCATCCATTGATGAAACCAAGCGCTCCACGCTCATTGTAATCGTATTTACTATCGTCCTCAGTGCTTACCTGGCCGTATTTGATTGGGTCTGGAAGCTCGTTACTGACTTTCTCATCTCACCAGGGGCTTAAACGATGACCCAGTCCGATACCAAAAAGTGGTATATCGTCCAGACGTACTCAAACTACGAGAATAAAGCAAAGCTCGCTCTTGAGGACCGCATTCAAAAGCTCAACCTCCAGGACGATTTTGATCAGGTCTTCATTCCCACAGAGACCGTGACCGAAGTGCGCAATGGCAAAAAACGCCAGGTGACACGCAAGTTTTATAATGGCTACATCTTCGTCAAGATGAACCTCAATAAAACCACATGGCACGCTGTGAAGAACACGCCTAAGATCGTGGGCTTCCTTGGAAACCAACAAGATCCTGTCCCTGTCTCCGAAGCTGAGGTCAAGAAGATCGAGGAGCGTATGGAGGAAGGAAACGCCAATGCACGTCCTTCTTACGCGTTCCGCCAGGGTGATAAGGTCAAGATCATCGATGGTAACTTCAAGGACTTCGCGGGTACCGTGGAAGAGGTTAACGAAGAGAAAGAGCGTTTGCGCGTCTTCGTGGAGATCTTTGGTCGTCCCACCTCTGTGGAGTTCGACTTCGATCAGGTGATGACCATCACAGAATAAGCTTCACGCTTGTGTTTTCTTGAAAGAGGGCAAAATCATGGCAAAAGCCATGGTTTTGCCCTCTTTTTTGCTTGCACTTCTTGCGCGCTTGATCTACCTCTTTGCGCCCGCACCTCTTTGGGCGCATCTGCGTCTTGAGGCGTGGTCTTGAATTTGGGCTCTTACATGTATGATATGTGAGCTCTTGTTTCTTTCGGAGCAATGTGCTCCCTGAATTATTAACCGCAGGAGTTGTGCTCTGCTACTGGCAACACAACGTTTGCACTGCAACGAGGTAACTCTCATGGCTAAAAAAGTAGCTGGACAGATCAAACTCCAGGTTCCTGCTGGTAAGGCGAACCCCGCCCCACCCATCGGTCCTGCCCTTGGTCAGCACGGCGTGAACATCATGGAGTTCTGTAAGCAGTTTAACGCTCGCACACAGGACCAGCAGGGACTTATCATTCCTGTCGTGATCACCGTTTATGCAGACCGTTCCTTTGACTTCATCACCAAAACACCTCCCGCAGCTGTGCTCATCAAGAAAGAGCTTGGCCTCAAGAGTGGTTCTGGCGTGCCCAACCAGAACAAGGTTGGTGTCATCACCATAGATCAGCTTCGTTCCATCGCTGAAACAAAGCTTCCCGATCTCAATACCGATAGCGTCGAGAACGCTATTCGTATCATCGCTGGAACATGCCGCTCAATGGGCGTCGATGTCGAAGGAGAAGTCTAATGTCTAAACATGGTAAAAAGTACAATGCAGCTCGTGGCCGCGTAGACAGCCAGAAGCGTCACTCCTTTGAAGAGGCTCTTTCACTCGTGAAATCCTCTGCTTTCGCAGGATTCGACGAGAGCGTCGATGTCGCTGTGAACCTTAACGTGAACCCACGTCACGCTGACCAGATGGTCCGTGGTTCTGTGGCTCTTCCTCACGGTACAGGTAAAGAAGTTCGCGTTCTCGTGTTTGCTAAAGGCGAGAAAGCAACTGAAGCTCGCGAAGCTGGCGCTGACTTCGTTGGTGATGCTGATATCATCGAGAAGATTCAGGGCGGTTGGCTCGAGTTCGATACCGCTGTGGCTACCCCTGATATGATGGGTCAAGTCGGTCGTATCGGTCGTGTCCTCGGACCACGTGGTCTGATGCCTAACCCCAAGACTGGCACCGTGACTTTCGATGTGGGCAAGATCGTTGGCGAGCTTAAAGCTGGTCGCGTCGAGTTCCGCGTGGATAAGGCTGGTATCATTCATATCTCCTTCGGTCGCGTGAGCTTCACAGAAGAGAAGCTTAAGGACAACCTTGTCAGCGTCCTTGAGACACTCGCTCGTCTCAAGCCTGCAAGTGCCAAGTCTCCTTACTTCAGAAACATCACTGTCTCCAGCACCATGGGTCCTGGCGTCAAGGTGGATCCTTCCCTCGCGTTGGACATGTTGTAAGATGACTGCAATGTAGATGAGCGTTTTGTCTCATCTATGTGCATGAAGATACAAAGAGAGAGGCCTGATGACTTTAAGTCATCAGGCCTCTCTCTTTTGTCCTGAGAGCCCTCTCGGGTTGGGGTGATGAGCGTGCATCCTTCTGCGATTGTGCAATTGGTGCTCGTGTTGTGGTAAAAGATCATAAAACCTCGTAAAACACCTTGACAGATGCATGCTCCATCAGTACATCTGTCGACCTCGTCGCGACAGTAGTCGTGACTTACCGACAAATTCACATACACGCGCCATCAAAGATGCCGGGGTTCTGAACTTTCAGGACTTAATCTTCCCAGCGGAGGTGGTTCGCTCACGATAAAAAGAGGATCTGTTGTAAGCTCCTCTTTGTGGAAACCATGAAGTTATTCATAGTTGGTTTCCAACGATGCGAACCCTTTTTGCTGACACAAGCAAAGAAGGGTTTTTTCTTTGTGCGCGTGTTTGAGCCTAACCGTTTTTAGGAGTTCAAATGAATCGTACAGAGAAAGAGCAAATGATCGAAGATCTTCGCTCGGATCTGGCTGAAGCCAAGTCGGTTGTGCTTGCTTCTCATGTCGGTATGGATGTGAACACCGTGGGTCTCTTGCGCTCTGAATTGCGCGCAAAGGGCGTCCGCTACCGCGTGGTCAAAAACACACTCGTCAAGCGCGCTATCGCTGGCACAGACATGGAAGTGATCGCTGATCTCTTCCGTGGCCCTATCGCCATCGCTTACAGCTTCGAGGATGCTGCTGACCCCGCTCGCGTCATCAAGAAATTCGCCAAAGATCACGACAAGTACGAGATCAAAGGTGGTTACCTCGACGGTGACAAGCTTGATGTACCTGGTGTTGAAAAGCTCGCTTCCATGCCGTCCAAAGAAGAGCTTCAAGCTCAGCTGCTTAGCCTCTTCAAGGCCGTTCCTACGAAGTTCGTGCGTCAACTCAACGCACCTATGCAACAGTTCGTTATGGTCCTCAAGGCGAAAGAGCAAAAAGACGCTGCGTAAGCCGCATCTTGTATCTTGTTCCAAACCTTTTAAGACTATCAACTTGTGGGCCTCGTGCTCGCACCTTAAAACACTAAACTTCGCAAACTTTCTCCCTGCAAGAGCAGGGGAGTTCGCATACAAAAATGGAGACTATAATGTCTGAAGTTACACGCGACCAAGTTATCGATTTCCTTAGCAACATGACCGTCATGGACCTCTCCAACCTCGTGACAGAGCTTGAAGACAAGTGGGGCGTGACAGCTGCTTCCGCTGCTCCTGTGATGATGGCTGCTACTGGCGAAGCTGCTGCTGCTGAAGAGCAGACAGAGTTCGACGTTGTTCTTACAAGCTTCGGCTCCAACAAAATCGCCGTCATTAAAGCTATCCGCGGCATCACCGGTCTTGGCCTCAAAGAAGCTAAAGAGCTCGTCGAAGGCGCTCCTTCCACAGTGAAAGAAGGCATCGACAAGGCTTCTGCTGAAGATCTCGTCAGCCAGCTTAAAGACGCAGGTGCTGATGCTGAAATGAAGTAAGTCTAACTTGCTTTAAGCATAAAAAAGAGGACTCCTTGCAAAAGGAGTCCTCTTTTTTATGCCACGACAAGAAAAAGAGAAGGGGGCGGCCAGTTGACTTCAGTCAACTGGCCGCCCCTTTCTCGTCTCTTTTGTTTGCCCTAAAAGCTTTGCATGCTCTCATTCATGCTATCAAGCTTTTGTGGTGCCGACTTGCGCTTCTGCTTTTTGCGGATGTTTTCTTTCTTGTAGTAGCCAGGATAATCACGCTGAATCTTTTCGTACACGGCGCGTGCTTCAGATGCTCGTCCAAGGTTCTCAAGTGACTTTGCCTTGAGCTCAAGTGCACGAGCGCGCTCATTGTTTGAGCCAATCTCGCGAGCAAGATAGCTGTTCGCGTCGTTCAATGCCTGATCATAATCGTTGCGAGCAAAAGACTGTTCCACATCAGAAAGCGATGTGTTGGTCACCTTGTCGTCAGCCTTTGTCGCAGTGGTGGATGTTGTTTCAACAACAGGTGCTGCCTGCACTTCTTCTGCTTCAGTGTTTTGTGGCTGAGCATTGTAGGCAAGAGACTTGCTCTCCTTTTTGGTGGCAACTTCTGGTTCTGCGCTCGCTTCTTCTTCATTGAGTGAGTCCAGGTCAGCGTAGTTGCTGTTGCCAATGGAGCCTGCACGCGCAGACGACGCAGGAGGTGCGCTCGCCATTTTCTGTTCCTGTGCAACATCCTCTCGCCCGCCAAAGATGCTGTCCATGGAGGATGCTTTCTTGGGTGTGCGAGATGTTGCGCTTTTCCCTGCGGTTGAAGGCGCAGAGCTTGTTTTAGGCGCTGCCTTCAGGAGGTCATCAACGCTGTTGCCCTTGGCATTATAAGCATCGTCGCTTGGCTCTGGGCTTGGTTTTGATTCCCAACTCCCGACTGATTTTGTGCTCTTCTTTCTGGATGATGCGCGGCTCTTTTTGGGAGCCGAGACAGCTCGGCCAGGGCTCTTGTCTTTTTGTGCGCTATCATCTTGTTCACGCAAGGCCAGTGAAAGGCCCTCTGCAGGGGCTTCTGCTTTGTTGCGTTGACGACGATTACTGTAGTCGTAGTCTTCAAAGTCGTTGTTCCCAACCTCGACAGGCTTCTGTGGTTGCGGTGTTGGGGTGTTGTCCGCAAGTTGCAGACCTTCCTTTGCTAACTCTTCGAGCTCTTGTGCCTCGGCCTGTGCAACAGCTGCGGCGGGTTCTGATGCAGGTGCGCTCTCATTGACAGAGGAGAAGTTGCGTACAAGAAATGCAGCACCAATGCTCACTGTGAGGACAGCGACAAGTTGTAATGCGCCCTGTTTACGTGCTCTGGCCCAGATGGATTGTGTGGTGTCGGGAGCGCCTGCCTTGCCAGGTGTGCGTCGTGCGGGGTGATTCTTTTGTTGTAGTGCCTGTGCTTCCTTGTAGGCCGCAGCACGTATAGCTTCGCTGATTTCCTGACGAGGCGAGTGGGTGACGAGGTTTGAGCGCACATCGTGGAGCATGGCTTCATAGGAAGCTAGCTCGGCGATCTCCTGTTCAGAGAGCTCTGCCTGGTCTGTAGGTTGATCGGTGCTCTCTTCCTTGTAGAGGGCATCAATTAACCATTGTTGTGAGTTCTCGCTAGCCATAAAAAATCTTTAATATCCCTGATGATGTGAAGTGGTGAAGCATATGTCACGCAAGCTCTGCGTGTTGGTATGTACAACGTAACAGGATGTAGAATGGATCTGTAAAAAATAATTTTTATGATTCAAGTACGACCTCCATACGCTCTTCTTCATCAAAGCTGAGCCCCTCATATGCGGCCAGATGGCCTTGCAGCGCCTTGAGGGCATAGCGCATTCGACTTTTAACCGTGGGGACGGGGGCGTCAACAACCTCGGCGATCTCCCTGAATTTAAGCCCCGAGATCTCTTTGAGAAGGAAGACCTCGCGTTGATCCTCGGGAAGCTCGGCAAGGGCGCCTTGAAGTTGCTCCAGAAAACGCTTCTTCTCGTGACTGATGTGAGAGACGCTGGCTGACTCGTCGACAAGTAAATCCTGGTAACTTGCGCCGTCCTGATCGTCGCCTACGGTGGTGTTCAGGGAGGATTCTTTGCGGCGATTGTGTTTGCGTGCGCGATCAATACAGATGTTGCGTGCGATGGTATAAAGCCACGTCGAGAACTTTGCTTTTTGCTGGTAATTGGAGGCGTTTCGGATCACGCGGATGAAGACTTCCTGAAGAAGCTCCTCGGCGATTTCCTGGCGTTTGACGCTGCGTAAGATGAAGTTGTACACGCCTCGTTCATGGCGTTGCATGAGCAAGTCAAAGGCTCGTGCTTCTCCTTGAGAGTAGCGCTCCATGAGCTCCTCATCCTTACAGTCCTCAAGCGCCTTGCGCGTTGAGCTGCTGTCTTTTCCCGCCGATTTGCGTCCAAGGACGCTTTTGAGAAGAGATAGGAGCATGAGTGGTTCGTGGTGTCCATCAAGGGGTTATTTGTGTGGAAACAATGCGCGAGGCTGACTTTGCAGCTTTACAAAAGAGGCGTCATTCTAACATGAGCAAATAGCAATTTGCCAGAAGTCTCTCTTCAATAAGAGATCCTTCTGGCAAGATTGTTCCCTCGTTTTTGTGGGAAAGGCAACATGAGGTCGCCTGAATTATGACTCGAATGATGCGATGACTTCCTTGGCGATGTCGCCAAGAGAGGTCTCCTGATCACTCCAACCAGGTACGAGCTGCTTGCTCTCGGTGAGCTCTTCAATGGCAGGTTTCCAGTCAGACCACTTCTTCATCTTTGCGCAGTGCATGGCGATCGCCTGAGCTGGCCACCTTGATGACTTGAGCATCTTTTCAATGACAGGCTTGGGATCCTCGATCTTGTGCGACTTCTTGAGTTCACTTTCAATGATGTTGCAAAGGTAGTCTGCATCCTTGCCAAGCGTGTTGTCTCCCTCTGTGGCGTACGCGTCGATCTCAAGTGGGAGTGCGTTGGATGCCTGAATTACACCTGCTTCACCACGGACCTCGATCAGACGGGTGAACGCCACAGAACGCATGATGTCTTTGCGTTTTGCGACAAGTTCGTTGAGCTTTGTGGTGGATGCTGGGCCCTTGATACGAATGTATGTGTCCATCATTGCATCGGCGACAGGACCAGGTGTGTTTGGATCGTCCATTGCTTTTTCAAGGTAAGGGACAATGGCAGGATCTTCAGTCTTCTCAATGATAACGCGAAGCTGAGGGTTGATATCAGGGTGGTCTGCCATGGCACGCTCAAGGATAACCTCAGCAAAGCGCTTCTTGGTCTTTTCATCACCATGCTGGCGGATTGCGTCTGCGAGATTGCCTGGGTTCTTGTGCTCCTTGAACCAGAGCATCATGCCCTCAAAGCCCTTGTCGCCAGAGCGAGGAAGGACCTGCTCAAGCGTGATACGTGTAGAGAGCTGACGGCGAAGCTCATGATCTTTGCTGAGCCATTCGCCAAGAATGTTCTCGAGCTTTTTCTGATCCTCGCCTGTGGCGTAAGGGTAGAGGTAGTATGCAGTCTCCACACCCTGTACGGCCTTGGACGCACCAACCTTCATTTGCACACCTTTTTTCTTCATCTCTTCGGTGAGCTCAGGTTGATCTTGTGTGGCCCAGAGTTTTTCTGTGGTCTCGATGGCGGCCTTGACGATCGCTTTCTTGGCCTCCGCATCCTTGACCCCATCGAGCAAAGCAGGGATCTGGTTGCTGTTGTTTTCCTCAATCAGGATCTGTACAGCGCGTGCACGCACAGCATTGGATTCTTCCTTGCTCTTGGCCCATTCCTGGAGCTTCTCCATGCCGCCTTCTGCGTTGCGCCATTGCTCAAGGTCTTCTGGTTTGCGCTCACATCCAAATGTAAAAACAGTGGACAAGAGCAATGTTGCGCACCAACGAGTCAGCTTGTGTGTAGTTTGCATCCTTTTGTATCCTTGCTGTGATTTTGGGCAATGTGCCCGATAAGTTTACAGGCTGTGTGATCTGGTTTGAGACACTCAGTCCAAAAAATACCTCCTGACAATGCGACTAAGCTTTCATCTTGCGAGTCACAATGTCAAGTCACACCTCTGTTTCGATATGTGTGGTGTCTCTGTGATTTGACCTGAAAAAAGAGGGAGGGGGCGAAAATTTACGGAGTAAATTTTCGCCCCCTCCCTCTTTTTTACGCTCTAGAATTTTGCGGTCAGACCAATGTTGGGGAAAATTGGAATGCCATTGATCGGTGCACTCTCGGTGTAGTCATAGTTGTACTGCACACCCTCGGCGTTGCTTGCGTTGTAGACGTTCTGTACATCCAGATACACGCCAAACATCCAGCGATCATACACAAAGGATTTGTCTAACCTGATGTCGAGCTGATTAAACGCCTTGTTTCTTGCCGAGTTCGGATCACCGTTTACTGCGCTGTAACTGTTTTCATCGGCGTTAAAGACACTCCCCACAATAGGTGTGTAAGGATTCCCTGTAACGTATCGAAAACGCATGGAAATATCGAAGTTGTACGGCAGGTTGTAACCTGCTACGCCAGTAAGAATATGCGTTTGATCATAGTCAAAGACGGCATACTCACCTGTATCAAGGTCAAGCCTTTCGGAGCGACTTAGTGTGTACGCAAGCCAGCCAAAGAAACGCTTGTGTGGATAATGGCGCAATAAAAACTCTGCGCCATAACTTCGCCCTTTGCCCTCGTTTTTAAACAAGGTGTAGCGCACATCGCCTGTTTCTTCATCCACCACAAAGTCAGAGCTATTGCTGACCAGGTCGTAGGCGTCACGGTAGAATCCTGTCACATCAAACTAAAGATGCTGCTTGG
>CATLTV010000200.1 GCA_950059285.1 uncultured Pseudomonadota bacterium
AGAAGGCGACAGGTCTTGTGGATGCCTCGATGGATGTGAGCCTGAATCACATCACCAGATATCTTGTAAACTCGGAGGGGACAGACATCATTGATGATGAGGTAGTGTACTCGATCCAGATTTCGGCGATGGTAAGAGCTGATGATGGTATGGCGCTTGAGAATGGCCGTACGTTTTATGCTCGTACCGTTGGTCAGTTGCCCGACGATGCTGCGCTCGACAGGGAAGTTGCCCAGATGCTCAAGGAGCTTGAGGCATTGCGCAAAGCGCCTGTGATCGATCCTTACACAGGTCCAGCGATCATGATGCCCGAGGCCAGCGGAGTGCTCTTCCACGAGGCTGTGGGTCACCGTCTTGAAGGTGAGCGTCAGCGTGATGAAGAAGAGGGAAGGACATTCAAGGGGCAGGAGGGCAAGCAGGTCATCCCTGCGTTTTTGACTGTGGTTGACGACCCGACGCTTGCAAAGTGGAGCGGTGAGGAGCTCAATGGATTTTATGCGTATGATGACGAGGGGATTGCGGCCAAGAAGGCGGTGTTGATTCAGGATGGCGTGTTAAAAGGTTATCTGAAGTCGAGGACGCCGATTGAAGGCTCACCACATTCCAACGGTCATGGTCGCGCCTATGGGGTGTATTCACCGATCGCGCGTATGGCAAACCTGATCGTGTCGGCCAATACGAGTAAGAGTGTGCCTTATGATGAGCTCAAGAAGATGTTGATGGCCGAGGCCAAGGAGCAGGGCAAGCCCTTTGGGTTGATTATCAAGGATATTACAGGTGGTTCAACCAACACGTCGGGGTATGGTTACCAGGCGTTCAAGGGTGCGTCGCGCATGATTTACAAGGTGGACCCCGAGACAGGTGAGGAGACGCTTGTACGAGGTGCTGAACTGGTGGGGACACCGCTGGTGAGCATCAATAAGATCGTGGCAGCGAGCAAGGAGACAGGCGTGTTCAATGGGTATTGTGGTGCGGAGAGCGGATATGTGCCCGTCTCGACGATAGCGCCAGCGTTGTTGACGACCGAGATTGAGCTTCAGAGGAGTCAATCACAGAAGGAGCGTCCTCCGTTGTTGCCAGCCCCATGGGAGAAAAAGTAGGCGATAGAAGGTCATAAAGAAGGCGGCGAATTTGTTTACAAATTCGCCGCCTTCTTTATGACCTTCTATCGCTTCAGGTATTACTGCACGATAATGGTGGCCTGCATGGGCTGGTTGGAGAGCCTGTTGTTGACCGTGTAGGTGCCAGGTGAGGAGAAGGTGTAAGAGAACTTCTCGTTGGGCTTGAGGATCTTGTCCACGTTAAGCTTCTGGATGTTCACGTTATGCTGCTCAGGGTCTTTGTTGGTAAAGACGATGGTGGAGCCAGCAGGCACGGAGAGAGAGTTGGGGTTGAACTTGTACTTGTAGAGCACCACGGATTTGGTGACGGGAGCAGGCGCGGTGTTCACGGGCTCCTGGTAGGGCTGATCGTTGTAAGGCTGGTTTTTGTTCTTGTTACATGCGGTGAGCATGGTGCCAAGCATCAGAGCGAGACAAACGAAAGCGATGGTCTGGACACGATTTGTCATGAAGGACCTCATTGTAGGCTGTTGAGTTAAGATTATTGTAATGTCACTGCACCACACAGCGATTCAAGTGGTTGTAAAGAGTCTTGGTGAAGGATAAAAGGTGCGAGGGCAAGGAGGGTAAATAAGGTAAGTACCTTGTACTGCTGATAATTTTCCGACACTGCTGTCGCTCACCTTCAAGCCTTCAGGACCAGTCCACATGTATTGAATCTACTGTACGTTGGGTTGTACAGATGAAGACATGATTCTGAAAGACACGGCCAAGACCATAGCGCGTTGCCCGAAATTTTTCCAGAACGCATTCATCGTGAGGAATTTTTCGTGGTGTGTGCGGCGCCCACGAGGTCGGGTCTTGCTTTTTAATCAGATGATAGGTTGCGTCGTTGATGATCTTTGCTACGATAGTAGTTGGTACAGTGGACAGTAAGTGTGAATCACACCCCATGCTTATTTTGAGATGCCTGATGGTATGAACCAACAACTCCCCTCACAACATCTTCAAATCATCCATTATGCAGTGCAAGCTGGTTGGTTCGGGTGGGACACTGCCATGCAATGGGTATTACACCTGACACAGACGAAGTGTCTCAATGAGTTGACCGCCGAAGATGTCTGGGTCTCCTCATCGTTGCTCACATATGAGCAACTCAATGAGGCGCTCAAGACAGGCAAGAAAAACTCACCTGTCAGGGTGCATACCGACGCATATTCAGCGCTTGCAAATGGTTTGAACTCCTCCTTTGAGGCGGATGTACACCACAGCTACGAAACATTGATGGCCCTCCCTTCCGTGACGCTGCTACGTAAACAACGTGAACGCGTACAAGAACAACACGAGCGCCTGATGGAAGAGCTTGGTGGAATGGAGTCCTCTCCCGTCTTGCTCCAGTCCACGCGACGCATGCGTACCGAGGAATACACCACGCTCTCCTCTCCACAATCAAATCCAACGTATGACTCGACCGAGGAGCCCACAGAGGTCTTCACGCGGCGCACCATTCGCGCCGACGATCTGCCTGATGCAGACGATGCGCCCACGCACGATGAGCCTCCCACCACGACATTACGCCCAAACCCCATGCTCGATCCTGTCAAGGAACGCTATGCGCTTGGCCCCGAGCTTGGATATGGCGGCGGCGGTCGCGTTGTGCGCGCCTTTGACTCTGTGCTTGGCCGCTATGTCGCCATGAAGATCATGCACAATGATGTGGATAATCGCGCTGAACGTTTGAGCCGCTTTATGGCTGAAGCACAAACCACAGGACAGCTCGAACACCCCAATATCGTACCGATCTATGATGTGGGCACGCTCTCCACGGGCGACCCTTATTACACCATGCAAGAGGTGCGTAATTCCTCATTGCGCAAGGTGTTGGAACATATCCGTGATGAAGATGAAGAGGTGCTCATTGAGTATTCGCTCTTCCGTCTTGTGAACCTCCTCAAGCAGGTCTGTCAGGCGCTCAGCTACGCACATGACCAGGGCGTGGTTCACCGCGACCTCAAACCCGATAACATCATGCTCGGTGATTACGGTGAGGTCCTGTTAATGGACTGGGGTCTTGCACGGTACTTTGACGCTGGCCTGTCTCTGAACGATCGTGCCCTCAGCGCTGAAGGCAAGACAATGGGCACCCCTGCGTACATGCCTCCCGAACAGGCTCAAGGTGACCTCGAGAGCGTCGATGAACTGAGTGATATCTACAGCCTCGGTGCGATCCTCTACGAAATCCTCACGCTTGAACCTCCTTTTGTGGGCTCAAGCCCTCTGTCTGTCATGCTTAATGTGGTCGAGGGTGATCTTGTTGCGCCCTCCATGCGCGCGCCATTTCGTCATATTCCTGAAGAGCTTGAGAAGATTTGCATGAAGGCCATGTCGCCTCGCAAACAACTCAGGTTCAAGTCCGCGCGTGAAATGCATCAGGCCCTGACACAATGGTCCGAAGGACTTCAACCCCGCGAGGCCGATCGACGTATCACCGATGGCAACGCCTGGGGACGTCGCTACACCATGTTGCGTCGCGAAAGTGAAGCGCTTGTCTCACGCGTCAGAACATTACACTCCAGCATGGAACCCTGGGCTCCTGTCGAACAAAAACGTATGCTCTGGTCACTCGAAGATCGTTTGCGCCGCTTCCACCTTGAAAGTGCTCGCGCATTCGGCCACGCAGTCGCCAATTACTCCAAGGCGCTTGTCTACGTTCCCGATCATGAGGACGCTCGTCAAGGGCTCGCCGACCTCTACTGGAACCGCTATCAGCAAGCTGAAGAAGAGCAGGACTTTGTCAACGCGCTCTACTTCAAGGCCCTCATCGCCCAGTACGACGATAACAAGGCATACACCAAACTCCTTGAGCGTAAACACGACCTCGCGCTCACCACATCGCCATCTCACGCACATGTGCAAATCGCTCCGCTTCACGAAAAGGACCGACGCCTGATTACACGTCAATCTCAAGATGTTGGCATCTCTCCCTGTGCGATTAAACAATTCTCTCAACAACATTGCCTGATTACCGCATCCCTTTCGGATCGCCCCGATGTGTGTGTGCCTGTGCGCTTTGACCATCGCACAGAATCGTCCTTGCACATCCACCTCCCCGAGGCGTCAAAATACCTCCCTGGTTTTGTGTATGTGCCCGCAGGTCACTACATCTCAGGCGGTGATCCCAATGCGTTTGATCCCACTCACGAAGCGCTCCAATACCTGGATGCCTTCTTCTGCTCCACGTTCCCGGTGACCTTCAAGGACTACCTTGAATGGATTGATTTCCTCCACCAGACATGTCCTGAACGTGCGCTCGGTCACGTGCCGCGCATCCGAAGCTCGGAAGGCCCTCTCGCATATTTCGATGAAGATCTTCAACGCTGGGTTCCTGATCCCATCCTGATCGAAGGCCCCGCACGTGAACGCTACCCTCTTGATGAAGGACATGAGTGGAACCTCCCCGTGATCGGTGTCAACGCGTTTGATGCCGAAGCGTTCGCGTCGTGGAAGTCCGAACAAACAGGGTTCCCCGTCAGGCTCCCCACGTCCGCTGAAATGGAGAAGGCCGCTCGTGGCACTGATGGTCGCTTCTACACATGGGGGAATCACTTCGACGCAACCTTCTGTAAAATGCGCTTCTCTCGCAGAGAGCCTTCACAGCTTGAACCCGTGGGCACCTTCGCCTTTGATGTCTCTCCCTTTGGTGTAAGAGACCTCTCGGGTGGTGTGCAGGAGTGGTGTCGTAGCGATCGTGAGAACGCCACAGATTGTCCCGTCTTTGGCGGCTCCTGGACACAGGACCAGCGCGCTTGCCGACTCGCCAATCGCGTGCGACTCCTCGCCATGGCACGCACCTCAAACATCGGCATTCGACTTGTCTACGACCTCAATGACTGATGTCTTATTCTGACAAATCGACGCAACTCCTCGTAAAACTTCACGATAACCTCCTCGCCAGCGCTCAACTTGAGTGAGGATCACTACGTTGTGTATCGATCCTGTTGGCTCTTCTATTTTAAAATCAGGGGGTTATATACTTATGTTAGCTCATGTCCAAAGTAGTACACTCGTCGGTATCGATGCGGCCTTGATCGAGGTCGAGATCGATGTATCCACTGGAATGCAAGTGTTCCACATCGTCGGTCTCCCCGACGGTGCTGTACGTGAGAGCAGGCTTCGTGTGCCTGCTGCGATCACCAATGCAGGGGCCTTCTTTCCCATGGACCGTATCACGGTCAACCTCGCGCCTGCCGACCTCAAGAAGGATGGCACCGCCTTTGACCTTGCCATTGCAGCAGGCATCTTGCTTGCCACCAATCAAATTCAATCCTTGCACCTTGATCCTGCCCACTGGCTCATCGTAGGGGAGCTTGGTCTTGATGGCACAGTACGCCCCATCCGTGGTGCGCTATCCATGGCGATGCTCGCCAAATCACTCGGTCTTCGTGGGGTAATCCTTCCTGTGGCAAACGCTCAGGAAGCCGCCATCGTACACGGTGTGGATGTGCTCGCAGTGTCCACGTTGAATGAACTTGTGCAGTTGTTCAAAGGAGAGCGTCCTCCTGTATCTGTTCAGGTGGAGCAACCGCTGGATGAATGTCAAGATGCTGAAGTGATTGATTTTTTTGATGTGTCGGGGCAGGAGTCTGTCAAGCGTGCTCTGGAGGTTGCTGCTGCTGGCAATCATAACCTCCTCATGCTCGGCCCACCTGGCTCGGGTAAGTCCATGCTCGCAAAACGCATCCCCACCATTTTGCCACCAATGACTTTTGATGAGTCGCTTGAAACCACCAGGATCTACAGCGTTACGGGGCTCCTTCAGAATGGATTACTGCCCGAACGACCCTTCAGAGCACCACACCACACCATCAGCGATGTCGGAGTCATTGGTGGCGGTTCGGGCTTGCCTCGTCCGGGAGAAATCAGCCTCGCTCACAACGGCGTGCTCTTTCTGGATGAACTCCCCGAGTTTCGTAAAAACGTACTGGAAGTGCTTAGACAACCTCTTGAAAATGGTGAGGTGACGATCTCCAGGAGCCTTGTGTCTTTGACTTATCCAGCCAGCGTCATGCTCGTCGCGGCGATGAATCCTTGTAAATGTGGATACTTTGGCTCAGATCACGTGCGGCGTTGCCACTGCCCTGTAGATAGCGTGCGCGCCTATCGAGCGCGCATCAGTGGCCCTGTCATGGACAGGATCGATCTCCATATCGAGGTGCCCGCAGTGCCTTACAAACGACTTGCTCAACGTAAACATGGCACCTCATCGGCTCAAATGCGCGCTCGTGTGGCCAACGCCCGAGCCATTCAGGCCAGGCGTTTTGAAGGCACGCCAATTCACACAAACTCCCAGATGACACCTGCGCTGGTGCAAACACATTGTGCGCTTGATAAAGAGGGACACGCGATGCTGGAGTCTGTGATTGATCGCTTTGGTATGAGCGCACGCGCCTACGATCGCATCCTGAAAGTGGCTCGCACCATTGCTGATTTGCATGGCAGCGAATCAATTGAAGCTGCTCATCTTGCCGAGGCGATTCAGTATCGTGCCCTCGATCGACAACTCTCCACGCGAGGTTCAAAATCGGTGGCATAATTCACGACCGACTATGGTAAACTACCTCATGGAGTTCGTGCTGTGATGGCACATGATTGATACCTGTGTTTTGGTTTATGTCGTTGTTTATGAATCGTTTTTTGTCAATTGTTCTGGCGTTGCTCATGATGCTTGCCTTTGGTTTTATAGGCATGGCGTGTGATAAGCCCGTGCAATCACTTGATGTTCAAGATCAGGTGACACGACAGGAACGCTTGCATCAAAAGCTCGGTGATCAGGTGGGGCAGGTGTATGATATCTTCGCCCCTGGGCCTCTGATCGCCGAGCTTGTTGCTGTAAACCCTGAGCGTTCGCCTGAGCGTACTGTGGATGCTGTTGTGGAGCGCATCACGACACTTAGAAAGGAGAAAAAACTACCGCTTGCCAGTAGTCAGCGTCCTGGTGGAGCGCGCACGGCTCATGAGTTGGCCAGGATTCTTCTCACGCCCTCCGAGGCTCTTGAAACCGACCTTCCCACCACGGATCTTGAACTTGTGGTGCTCGCTGTATCTGTGCTCAAGGTGCATGGTATTCGCTCCCACGCTGCGATTATTTCAAAATCTACTCGGACCACACAACTTGAACATGTGGTGCTCGCTGTTGAGCTTGATTCCAACAGTACACCCAAGATGTTTGAGCTTACTGATGCACAGACGGACCTCTCTTCAGACTTTAAAACACTGAGCGATATTCAGGTTATAGGGCTGTATCATGCGCGATTTGCAGGGCTGTTATTCTTGCTGAACAAGACGCCCGAAGCCATTTCAAATCTGGAGGTCGCCATGGCGCTTGCCAGTGATCTTGCCACACCATATTACGTGCGCGCGTTGATGAATGAGCACAAGGAAAACATGCAAGAGCAGGTGCTTGAGGATTTGCAACGCGTGACACAACAGAAGGATGCTCCCGATATCTGGGCGTGGATGGGGAGGACGTTGCGGAAGTTAAAGCGATATGATGAGGCGCGCGCGATGTTGGTACGTGTGCCAAGCGATAGTTCGTCTTATCAGATCGCCCAGTTTGAGCTGGCGAGGTTGTCGTGTGAGGAGGACAACGCAGATGGGTTCTTCAGACTGATCTCATTTGTGAGGAGTCTGGATGCTTCGTTTTGGGAAGCGCATCGTGATGCAGCCCTTGTGGGGATGATCAACGGCAGGACATCTGTGGTGGAGAAAGCCATTCAGGCGGGCTTACGTGTCGCGCCTTCTCTTGAGGTATGGAACCTGTTGATCAAGGCAAAAGACCTTGAGCCCGAGCAGTGGCCTGAACCGCTTAAAATCAGACTCTCCATGTTGGGTGCCTGTGCCAGGCCGCTCTAGCTTCAGTGGACATGTCAAGTTTCTGAGGTTCGCGATTGATAGTGTGATGGGCTCTCACCTGTGAAGCTCTTGAATTCATTCGAGAAATGGGCCTGATCGAAATAGCCAAGCTCCTGGGCAATCTCGGCGACCGACTTGTCAGGGTTAGTTTCAAGTTGTTCAGCAGCTTCATGAAGTCGGTAGCGTTTGATGACCCATTTTGGCGAGACGCCCACATGTGCAGTGAAGAGTCGTTGGAGTGTGCGCACGGACTCGTGAACCTGTTTTGCGAGCGCTTCTACATGAATAATTTCGGGTGTATTTTGAATCAGTTCAACGTAGCGCTGCGCTCTGTGATGAGCATCGCGTGGTGATGTCATGTGCGTGGTTAAGAAGCGTTCAAAGTATTCACGCCGCTGCTCTTCTGATGTTGAGTTCAAGATGCGTTGTTGTAGCTCCTGAACTTCATGAGCATCAAAGATATCTGCAAGTGGGCGTTCTTTATCAGTGTAATCTTTTGCAGCACCAGGCAACAGCGTGGTCGCCATCCCCGGTAAAAGCTTGATGCTGTGTGCTCGCCCTGAACCCTTGAGCGCCCGTGTGTAACACGCCGAGGGAATCCCTGCGATGTAGGCACGTTCAGGCTCAATGACCACGTGAAGGTTCGGGTGTGAGAGGACCTTTTGCTCAAAGGTTTGATCGGGGATGATGTCCCAGGTGACAGACCAGTAGAACTCAACCTGTGCGGCAAAGTGCGCTGTGGGAATGAGTTGCTTCAGGTCAAATAACACAGGCGCACGCTCTGGTTTGAGGATGCCACGTGTGGTGAGCAGGTCTGAGTTTTCTTTGCGCATAAAAAAATGTCGTGTTTTTACAAGTCAGATGAGTTGAACATTCTTACAGTGGTATCTCACTGTGAAACACACATGACAAGGAGATATAGACGATGACAGTGCAAGTGATTGAAGGTTTGTTGAAGGGGAGTGCGTGGGAAGAGGTCGATGTTTTTGCGCGTGATGAGGCTGTTAAGGTTACGGAAGTTAAGGAAAAGTGGGAGTTTTCTGGCGATGGCGTGAGCGGTCAAGGTGATGTGGTGTACGTGATGGCATATCGCGAAACGGGCATTGTCGACTTTGTGGGCTTTGAGATGTTGGAGATGACAGCACATGGTTTGAGTGGGACGTTGTTTCTCCGCTCTGAAGGTGTCTTTGAGCAAGGTACGGCGACCTGTAAGTGGACTGTGCAACCTGATATGAGCACGGGGGATTTCAAGGGAGCCACGGGCTCAGGTGGATATGCCGCACATGGGCATGATCCTGTCGCGTTCAAGTTAGAGTTGAGCATCTAAGCAACGAAGGGGGCGAGCTTGTGAATACAAGCTCGCCCCCTTCGTTGCTTAGATGTAATTGTGACGCCGCATCGCTTCGCGCACTTCGGTAGGGAGGCAGATCCTCCACACCTTGTAGGAGTCGTTACCAAGCAGGTGAATAAGATCACTGACATGTTCGATAGGCTCGGCTTCTCCCTGACGATTGATAATGGGGATGTAAGACGTGGAGTTTTTGCGGTCGCGTGGGTTGTAGGGTCTGTAGGGGGTGTCCTGTGCGCGGTCTGTGAGGACGGCGTAAGCAGGGTCGTAGCCAAGGTCGCGAGCCATTTCGTTGGCGCGGTCAATGGTACGTGCCACGAGCACAGGATCATCACGGTCCAGATCGATGGTCTTGTAGAGGTTGCGGTCGAGCAATCCTCGTGAGAGCCTCGCCAAAATAGCGTCAGGGTGATGGCTCCATTGCTTGAGGAGTACCCAGACGTCGGTGTCATCAAGTTCAAGGAATTCAGGGAGATCCAGCTTGTCGCCTCGGATCAATTCTCGCGCAGGGGAGGGCGTGAGTACAAGGCGTTCATCCTCTTCAAGCAGCAGGTCACGGGCGCGCGAGAAGACTGCGGTGAGCATTTTTTCGGCGGCGCGTACGGCCTTGTGCAAATACACCTGTTTGAACATGTGAAAGCGAGCAATGAGGTAATCTTCCACCGCTTCACGTGCGCGGTAGCTGACGGCGAGCCGATTTTGTGTGGAGCCATCGGGAAGCGTTGAGGTGTGGACCTCAAACATGTTCTGAATGCGTTCAAAATCATAGACACCAATGCGCACGCCTGTGGCGACTCCATCTCGAAGGATGTAGTCCTGACGGTCTGCATCAAGCTGGCTTGAGACAATTTCTTTGAGGGCGCGTTTTTCGGGAGGAATCGTCTCACCGATGGCAAAATAAGGGGCTAACCTTTGTGGCAGTGTTTTGTCGGCTGCATGCAGGACATCATAAATTTCGCTGTCAGGGTTCAGGATAAACTGCGCTGTATAATGCTCGTGATGTATGCCTGTGACCTTTTCGATGGCGTGACTGAATGGACCATGACCGATGTCGTGTAATAGCGCAGCGCACAGGACTTCAAGCCTGTCATGGACAGGATCAAAGTTGCCCTGACGATGCAGGCTGTCAAACATGCGGCGAGCGACGTGAACGACCCCCAGACTGTGCGAGAAGCGGCTGTGTTCGGCGCCGTGGTAGACTGCGTGAGCAAAGCCAAGCTGTCGAATACGTCGAAGTCGTTGAAATGTACGTGTTTGTATGAGTTCAAGAAGGACATGCTCAACGTCATCGTGTGCGTTGAATGCAATGATGTCATGGACAGGATCACGAAAAAGTTTGGGTCGAATGATGGTCTTCAATGTGTCTTCTTTTTCTTTGATTATCAGTGCTTTATGTTGTGTTTTGTGCGCCTCTTTATGTGCGCAATGCGCGAGGCAAAGATCGGGCAGATCACAAAGAACCTGTTCAGCGATCTGGAGTCATGCTAGTTAGAGGGAGCCTTTTTGTCAGCAAGGAAGCAAATTTAAGGAAATGACATGGAAAAGTTTATTATCGAAGGCGGTCACAAGCTCTCTGGTAGCGTGACCCCTGGCGGCAGCAAGAACGAGGCATTGCCTGTTTTGGCCGCGACTCTGCTCACTGATGAACCCGTTACACTTCACAACGTACCTCGAATCCGCGACGTCCTGGTGATGCTTGATGTCATGGGCGATCTCGGTGGTACACATGAGTGGATCGGCGATAATGTGGTGCGTATCCACAATAAAAATATCAAGAAAACTGACCTTCCTGTGGAGCTTTGCTCCAAGGTCCGCGCATCGATTCTCTTTGCAGGTGCGATGCTGGCCAGAAAGGGACGTTGTAAGTTGCCCCCTCCTGGTGGTGATGTGATCGGGCGTCGTCGCCTTGATTCTCACATCCTCGCTCTGCAAGCCCTCGGTGCAGACATTAACATCGATGGCAAGCAGTTTGTCTTTGAGGCCAAGAACCTTGTGGGCTCCGAGATCTTCATGGATGAGGCGAGCGTGACCGCGACTGAGAACGCGATCATGGCTGCGGCTGCCTCCAAGGGCACCACAGTGATTCGTAACGCTGCATGTGAGCCTCACGTGCAGGGACTCTGTAACATGCTTGTGAGCATGGGCGCTCGTATTCAAGGCATCGGTACAAACATCCTTCACATTGAAGGTTCCAAGAGCCTCTGGGGATGTGAGCACAAAATTGGCCCTGACTACCTTGAGGTCGGCAGTCTTGCTGGTCTTGCTGCTGTGACAGGTTCCGAGATCACCATCAAGGATGTGGTTCCTGATGACTTGCGCATGATTCGTTTTGTGTTTGACCGTCTTGGTGTCAAAACCGAATTCCGTGGCAATGATCTCTTTGTGCCTGGTGATCAGGAGCTTGTTGTTCGCAAGGACTTTAACAACGCGATCCCCAAGATTGACGATGCGCCATGGCCTGCGTTCCCCACAGACTTGATGAGTATTGCCATTACTGTGGCGACACAGAGTCAGGGTACGGTTCTCTTCTTCGAGAAGATGTTTGAAGGACGTATGTTCTTTGTCGACTCTCTGATTGCGATGGGCGCTCAGATTGTCTTCTGCGATCCTCACCGTGTGGTCGTCGTGGGCAAGAGCCAGCTCTTTGGTGGAACGCTTGAGTCTCCCGATGTGCGTGCAGGTATGTCACTGCTCATCGCGGCACTTTGTGCCAAGGGTACAAGCACAATCTACAACATTCATCAGATTGACCGTGGCTACGAGCGTATCGATGAAAAACTCCGCGCGCTTGGTGCCAAGATCACACGTGAAGCAGTGAAGTAATCTTCACTGTGCTCACGCTATAAAGAGCCAAAAAGAAAGGGGCGGCCTGTTGCGAATGCA
>CATLTV010000201.1 GCA_950059285.1 uncultured Pseudomonadota bacterium
GTGTGAACCCGCGCTGTTGTTCAAGATCGCCAACCCTGAAGTTTGTGACCATATGGAGCTTGATGTGCTGAAAGTTACGCTCCCAGAGCACCATGCCAAGATCGTCCTCTGGAGGTAAGTCACGCTGGGGGTCCATGGTCAGGATGACAAGCCAGTCGACAAACTCCTCTCTTGATATGGCGACATCGATTTCAATGGCACGAATACCCGACGAGAAGACGTTGTAAGGCACCTCATCAAAGGGCGCTTCGGGCTCCCAGACCGAGGTCTGATGGATGCCAAAAGAGTAGGGCTTGATGAGGAACCTGACGCTCTTTTGATGGGTGGATATGGCGCTCACAAAGCTTTCAAAGCAACGATCCATTTGCTCGACCACTTCGCGGTGGTGTTGACCATATTTTCGGCGCGTGTCGAGTGTGCGCTCAAGTGATTGAAAAGCTTGCTTTAACTCGCCAAGGTGTTCAGTGTGTGATGGCGCTTCGGTAGAGGAGCTATCTTCAAGCGTATCAAGTGACTCTTCAGGTGTGTGCTCAATGTGCTGCGCAACTGCTGCGGCCTGTTTGATGGCCTGCTGAGATGTGCTGGTGGGCGCGTCCGAAGATGTTGCAAGGCATACTTTCCAGGCGTTGATTGTGGCGTTGAGCATGGCATCTGCGCTTTGAAAGCGTTTGGATGGATTCCAGTTCAAGGCCTGATCGACCACGGCAACCATCGCAGGGTGAAGGTCGGGCAGCGTGGTAGCGATGGTGGTAAAAGGCTTGGTGGCGGCCATGAGCAAGCTCTCCTCTGCACTCTTGGCCTTGTGGATAGGTTTGCCCGTGAGCATGGTGTAGAAGAGTGCTCCACAAGAGAACAGGTCCGAGCGAGCATCCAGCATATCAAGGCGTCCGCGAGCTTGTTCAGGTGACATGAACGCGGGAGTGCCAAGGATCGCACCATGCATGGTGAGCTCATCAGAGCTCATATCATCATGCGCCACACCAAAATCCAGCAGTTTGACTTCCGTGGGGTTGGTGGTGATAAAGACGTTTTGCGGCTTGATGTCCCTGTGGATAACGCCATGGCTGTGCGCCAGACTTAGCGCAGATAAAAGTCCCTTGATGACGAACACGGCCTGCTTGAGCTCAAAGCGATTGCCAAACTTGCTCATCATGTCATGCAGTGCGCGTCCTTCAAGGTACTCCATGACCATAAAAAGCTCATCGTTCTGGGTGGTCCCAAAATCAATGACCTGCACCACATTTGGGTGGTTGAGCTGTGAGGTGACCTGTGCCTCACGAGTGAATCGACTGCGTTGCTTGGCGTTTTGCTGAATGCTGTCGTGCAGTGTTTTGAGCGCGCCCTGTCGTGTACCATCTGTTGCGAGATACACTGCGCCAGCGCCACCAATACCAATCAGGCTCTTGATCTGCCAGGCACCCATCTTTTGGCCGATGCGTGCCAGTGCTTGTTGTCGAAGTTCGCTTACTTTAGTCAAGGTCGTGACTCACCGCGGAGTTTTTGAAGCACAAAGATTTTGGAATGCTAACAGATTGAGACCCTGATGAGAACATTTGATCGTGGCTCACACCACGTTACGATCCTGATATGATGGGCCAAACCCAAGATAACTCACAGGGACACCTGCACATTTTGTAACAAGACTGAGGTACGATTCCAGTGTGTCGCAGAGCTGTCCTCTCTGTAACTTTTCGCGGACATTCTTGTGCAGTCTTGCGTGCGCATTGTAGTTTACCTTGTGAGGATAAAATAACAACCTCTGCTCTTTGGTGTTGTAAGTGTCTGTTTTGAAGTCGCTTTTTGCGTGCTCCTCATGTGTTTGCTCGGTGTCATGGCTCACGGTGAAGAGCTCCTGTGATGTACAAAGCACATCAATGTGTGAAATGGCGAGCGCATCAAGTTGGCCTGCACATGCAGTGTGGGAAGCATAACGAAGGAGTGTTTCATCGAGCCAGCCCGTCCTCCAGCCATGTTGCCAGGGATTGTGTGCGTTGTGTTTTTCCTTAAAGTGTGGCGCGTGTTTGAAGTCTTGAGGATGCTCTGAGGGGAATGGTCCTGCGCCATGACGCGTGTGATAGGCTCGCATGACACCGATGGTGTGAGTAGCAAGAGTGCTGTGCGATTCATGAACAAGTTCATGCGCAAGCGCAGGTGTGGTGCGTGTCGCCGTGACGTGTGGAAAATAACCATAATGAGGATCTAACAATACGCCCTGAGCGCCTTCAAAGAGCACTCCCTGTGTACGCAAGACGTCCTCCAATACGTGCCCCTCATCATCAATGGTGATCGGCGTGTTGATACATAACTTTTCGTAAAGATTATAAATGTATGCCACGGAAGAAGGGTCCTGTAACAGCGTCATTTGAGCGCGTATCTCTTCCTTCACCGCATCAGAGGCGCTCAGAGGGGCGAGCATTGATATATCAATGCTCGCCCCTCTGAGCGCCTCTGATGCTCGCAAAAGTGTGCTCTTTCTTATCTGTTCAAGTGATTGAATACATTTGTTTTTGTGCTTGAGGTGGCGTGCTTCAAGCCAGCTTAACCTGTCAAGCTGGCGGTCCAGATGTGCGACACCAATGCCAAGCCCGCAGCTTCCATGGCGTCGTGTGCGACACATCTCCTCAATGCGATTGAGCGCCTTGTGGTAAGGTGTGACAATTGTGGCTCGTCCATCGATCACCTGCCTCTGCGCACAGTCTGTGAAGCCAAGTTCACTTAAATGCACCAGCTCGTTGTGCAGTGAGAGTGGGTCCACCACCACATGACGAGACAAATAGGTGTGTACGCCAGGTTGCATCGCCGCTGAACCTACCTGTGAAAAACAATGTGTGCGGCCATCAGGAAGCACCACGTGATGAGCAGCCTGTGCACCACCATTGTAGCGTACGACGTGCTGGTAATTGTATGTTCTGGCGAGGAAGTCCACGGTCGCGCCCTTGGATTCGTCACCAAAGCCAAGTCCAACTACAATGCGGTGTGTCTCGGGGGGGGGCATGTGTATTGCCTGTGGTTGTGAATGTGAATTTTGGGGCGAGTATGGGGCGGCCTTTTGCGCCAGCAAAAGGCCGCCCCATACTCGCCCCAAAATTCACTATCCAAGATGTTCTTGTGACAAACCTGTGAGCGCTTCTCGCACATGTTGCTGACGCTCTGCGCTCTGTGCGCGCTGCTCCATCGATGAGATGACCTCATCCACAGATTGATTTTTGCCCCCCACCGCGAGCGCTCCCAGGACCACGTCAATCAACGCAGCAGGATCATCAAGCTCAAAGATATGTCCTGGTTTGA
Source organism: uncultured Pseudomonadota bacterium (assembly GCA_950059285.1). GTDB lineage: Bacteria > Myxococcota_A > Bradymonadia > Bradymonadales > Bradymonadaceae > CATLTV01. Next base: position 3,289 of record CATLTV010000201.1, read on the forward strand.
GCACGCTCTCCCACTGTTTGAGGATGACGCGGTCATCATAGTTCTCATACGCTTGCTCGTGGATTGACTTTTCTTTCTTGCTCTGTGGACGTTGCGCAGGATCATAATCAAAGCTTGTGACCAGTTGTTCGCTCAATCCCTTGGTTTCAAGCTTGGGTGAGATGACCCCTTTGAAGTGCTGGATTTTTCCATTGACTTCAAGCTCAAGCGTGTACGGCGTGGGTTTGGCTTCCTGCTCATGAAAGCTGTAATTTTGCACACGAATTTCGTACTGTCCTGCCCTCGCTTCGTTCTGGCTCCAGCGGATGTTTTCAACAGGCTTGATGCTCTCACCACGCACGTTCATGTCCACATCCAACCATCCATTGCAGCTAGATTTTTTGTTCTGGAATGAGATCCTCTCGCCCTGTGGTGTGATCACATGTAGATCAAGATCGTTGCGGTTGTTCCACATCAGTGATGCGCGAATGTCCACGTTGTCAACCTGTCCGCCTGCGGCGAGCACGCGTTGACGGATTTCCGCGTCAATGTCTTGTTTGCGATCCTCGAAGCTCTTTTTGGGAAACACCAGAAAGACATGAAACTTGTCATGTAACGCCTTGAACACCTCGTGGCTTGGGATATCTCCATCAATCTCTCGCCCCAAAACCTGCTTGACCTGCGCGGCTGACACTTCTGGATAAAATCCCTCATCGCCCACAAAAAAGAAGTATCCTTTTTGCCCTCGTTCAAGGCTTGCAAGATGGCAGTGATTGGCAAAGAAATACGCCGCCAACTCATAAGACTCCTGACCTGTGCCGCCACCACCTTCCTCAATCCAGAAGTTTTCAAGCACCTTATCAAGGCGGTTGTCTGCTTCAAACTGTCCGACCTGAAGTGGGGCCTTGTCCTCGGCGTGCGCGTCGCCAATTGCCGTAAAACTGAGCGCTGCACCTGGTACATAACCTTGCAACTCAAGCTGTCCGATGAACATCGGCAACTTGTCATACACAAGCTTGGTATCGTCACCACGTGAGCGCGTCACATCAAGCGCAATGACGATTGGAAGATCGTTCATGCACTCGCGGATTTTACCTTGAATATCAAGCTCGTGGTGTGGTCCCGTGCGATCCTGTGTGGCCTGCGTTTGATACTGATCAAAGGCAAACGCGTTTGAGTTTGAGGTGCGCGCCGAACGCGCCACGTCCATATCGTAAGATCCTCCGCCCATGATAAACCTCCTTCATTTTGGTTAATGGGTTGTGGGTAATAATTGTGTGAATGTATGTTGCCCATAAAGCTCCCGTCGAATGCGCTCCACTTCGTGATATAGCTTCCATGCATCACGTGCTCGCCCGAGCGGATTGGGGAGCGTCATGAACTTCAAAAGCTTTTGAAGTTCATCAGGCACCACATCAGGCAATGTGTCCGTGACCTGCCCGTTGTTTAGAAGCCACTTCATGGTCTGACCAAGGCTATACAGGTCACTTGACGGCAGGGGAGGGCGTCGCTGCATGACCTCGGGCGGGCTAAAATCAGGGTGTTGGTGGATGAACTGATGCCCTGTTTGTGCAGGGTTGATACAGGCGTTCTCCCATCCATTAATCCAGAGGTTATGTGTGGCTGGGTCGATAAAAAGTGTGTCTGGACAAAGGTTTGCGTGCACAATGCCACAGGCATGTGCCCAACCAATCGCGCTCAGGGCACGTCGCAACACCCAGATGACATGGTGGGGTTGTTGCAGATCCTGGTAATGCGTGATGGCCTCGGTGAGCACGGTGGATTCTGGTGTGTATGTCAGGAGCGCGAGTATCTGCGTGTCCTCCTTGATCGCGCCACTTTGAATAAGACGGGGGAGGTGCTTGTGTTGTGGCGCATCGCTGTCAAAGAGCGTTCGGAGCGCACTTGCTGCCCGCGAGATATGTTTGTGTTGATCACGTTGTTGCGCGAGTGTGAGCGTGGCCACAGGCGCATTTTTTAGGGGTGTAGACACGCGCGCTGTGATGACTTGAGTGCTGTGTGTACGTGTCTCAAGAATCTCCAACGCAGTGTCCATCAGGTGGATGATATCCCCCTGTTTGAACCTCGCCTCCTGTGCAATCAAGATGCCTTGTGGCGTGAGTAAATCAAGCTCATAGGCGTAGTTAAATTGCTCATAGAGCTCCTGTATTCTTTGCGTCAATGCATCACGCTCTGGCTCATCGAGCGCGTTGGCCATATCGAGCAGCTGATGGTAGCGTTGCTCAAAGTGTCGCGACGATAGCGTGGGGGAGTTGAGCGGAGCATGCGCGTAATCAAAAAGCTCTTCGAGCGTTTTGCTTGTCTGAAGTATTTTTTGTAGAGATGTCATCGCTTCTCCTGAAGGTATCAGGTGTCTTAGTGTGTTTGTGACACTGTAGGCAAATTAAAAAGAAAAACAAGGGTTAGGCTCAATTTAATTGCGAATGAGTGCTTTAAGCGAGGTAAGGTGAGGGTGATGGGGTGAAATAAATTTGAGCAATCATGAGTTGACACACAGGTTGGTTGCAATGTAATTGCTAAACCTTGTGAGCTGGTCCCGTAGCTCAGCTGGATAGAGCATCGGATTCCTAATCCGGGGGTCACAGGTTCGAACCCTGTCGGGATCACTACATGTTTTCAATAGGTTACAGCTTCATTGCTGTGAGGATGTTTCAGTAGAAGTGTCCCTTGAAGGCATTATAAATCGCATCACCGCTTAGAACTTGTTTCAAAAGCAGGACCGAGGAGGAGAAGTAAGAGCTGCTCAAGCTCCAGGAGATGAGCCCGAAACTGTGACAGCGTCACCGCGAGCGGCTCTTCGACGCAGAGATTGGGCAGCTCTTACAATCATCCGATGGGAGGGTTTTGAAACAAGTTCTTATAACCCATCAACCTCCCTCCCTCCAGATGGGTTATACACAGGGCCTCTTTGAAAGAGGCCCTGTCTCGTATAAAGGCAAACACAACGAGGCCCTCGATTTTTATATAAAAATCGAGGGCCTCGTTGTGTTTGCCTTTATACAGGGTAAATGATTTGCTCCACATTCGTATCTATCCTATCATCATAAGAGCACATTCTAATTTTATAAAATTTACTGGAGAATGTTTATGCATCGCCCAATTCTGTCGGCATACACAGGCCGATCCTCTCTCTGTTTACTTGTGACTCTGGTGTTGTTTGCCTCTGTCAATTGCGGGCCTGGTGAAGAGCCTGCAAAAGAGCAGGATGCTGGTGTAATGGATATGTCCCCGGACCAGAGCACCCAGGATATGCCTGATGATGTGGACATGGGAGTGCAGGAGCTTGATCCTCTTGGCGATGAAGACAACGATGGGCTAAGCAATCAGCAAGAGCTTGATGGTTGGATGATCTCCGTGGATCGTATTGGTCTGGGTGAACGTGTCGCCGAACTTGTGACCAGTGATCCTCGTATGGCAGACACGGATAATGATGGTCTCACCGATCAACAAGAGTACCAAAAAACCAATCCACGTCAGGCGGATACAGATGGTGACTCGCTGTCTGATTTTGATGAGGCCAATGTCTACCTGAGTATCCCTACCACCGTGGATACAGATGGCGACTCCGTCAGTAATTCTACCTCAAACCCACAATTATGGGATGGTGAGGAGATCAACAAGTGGGGGACATCTCCCTCACTTGCAGATACTGATGGTGATAATCGCTCTGACTTTGATGAGATTATCAGCAACGCCACCAATCCTCTTGTGGCACAGGTTCCTCTGGTGGCGGTGAGCTTCGTAGGCAACATCGATATTTCGCTTGATGTGACCTACCAGGAGGCCGAAGCTCAGGACCAGAGCTTTGGTAGCTCCTACGCCAGCACGGAAACCTCCGCCAACAGTCGCACCAACGGACAGGCCATCACCAACAGTGTGGAGAACACGACCACGATTGGTGTTGAGGTTGGTTCAGGGCTCCCACCGTCAGCGAGCGTGAGCTATTCTCGTTCAAGCACAACGGGTTACTCCAATGAAAGCTCATCTTCACTCACGTCTGAAGCCTCGCAGAGCGCACAGCGCGAATACCAACGCATGCAATCGTTTGCGCGTGAGTTTACCGAGGAGACCACCTCGGGTAGCCTCTCCATGGGCATGATGGTCAGTAATCCCAGTGAGATTGCCTACTCCTTGACAAACCTCACTGTGACCGTCTTCCTCTGGGATGCGCTCACCGATCAATTCAAGACAGTGGGCACCATGACACCACAGGGGCTCTCTGAGTTAAACCTCGCTCCAGGCATGTCTCTGCCCGCACCCGTGCAGGTTCAGGCCGAGAATCTGAACGTCGATCTCGTGCGCCAGTTTATGCGCGATCCCAAATCACTCGTCTTTGCTGTCTCCAACTTCGATATGGAAAACTCCGAGGGGTTAAACTACGTGTTCCTCGATGAGGTGACTCAAACCCGAACGGGGAGGGTGATTATCGATTATGGCAACGGTGAGGTCGATGACTATCGTGTGGCCACCAATGTCATGCGCAATACCGATGGTTCCCTTGCTGGCGTCAAACTTGCCACTGTATTTAATAACTATCTCAAGATCCCATTTGAAACCGCCGCATGGGTTCCGCACGATGACGCTGGTCCTCTGGCTGAAAAGGCTGGCACACAGGTGTTGACACGTGTGCGTGATGTGCAAAATACGCCTGAAGGTGAGCCCTCTGGATTCTGGGTTGTGTTCTCGGATATTGCCGATCTTCAAAACACATACAAGGACTTTGGAGAGACTGTACTTCAACGCGGTGAAACCATCTTCATCGCCTACATGCGCGACAGAGATGGTGATGGTGTCTACGATCGTGAGGAAGATTTCCACCAGACCTCTGATGAGATGATGGATAGCGATGGCGATAACCTCACCGATTTTGAAGAAGTGAAACAGGGTTGGATTGCAGGCACAGGTCTTCCCTCCACCACAGGCTATCCTCGCCAGGTTTACTCAAGCCCAATCTCCAGGGATGTCGACGAGGATGGGCTTGAAGATGACGCTGAACGCATGATGGGAACAGACCCATTTAATCCTGATACGGACAACGATCTAATCCTTGATGGTGTCGACTCCGATCCTCTGGATAACTCCAATGAGCCACCTGAAATCACGCTGTCTACCACGCTCACTGATGATCCTCTTGTGACGTTAACAGGTACAGTCACGGACTCCTCTGACCTTGTGACCGAGGTTCACATTGATTGGGGTGATGGTCAGTCAGATACACTGATGCAAGGCTTTGACAGTATTGAACTTTCTCATGCCTACTTTGTGCCCAATACATACACAATTACAGTGTCCGCCACCGATGAACGCCAGGGCATGTCCGTGCAAACTTACATGGTCACCACCACGACACCCTACGCCATCGCGCATTACCCCATGGACGGTAACTCTTTCCAGGATGTGATCGCGGGCAAAAACGCCAACGTCAGCCTCGCGCCTTCTGATAACTCGGCCTACGATTCGGATCGTTTTGGCACAGGCAGTGCGTTTGCAATGTACAAGAGCGTGGATAACGATCAGTTCACATACGCCTATGTACAAAGCTTTGGCACCATTCCTCTGGACACATTCTCTATCTCTTTCTGGCGCAAGAATGGCGGCAACGGAGACCTCCTCACACAACCCAACCGATTCCGAATTTACCCCGAACCCAACAGCAATATGTGTATCGCCCTTGGTGATGACACACAGCTTCCTCCTGTCTGCACCACAGGAAATCACAGCGATGACTGGACCATGTACACCATCGTCAAGGATGGGCTCTTCGTACGCATGTACGTCAACGATACGCTCAACACCTCAACAACACGCGAAGTGTCAAGCTCACAGTCCTGTTCCGCGTTGTTTATCAATGGCAACAACACAAGCTCAGGTTGCAACACACAACAAAATACAAACAGCTCCAATGATGCATCCTTTATCCACAACATGCTGATTGATGACATCCGTATCTTTGGTCGCGCGCTCTCACCATCTGATATCTCTGCCCTGTACACCGAAGGGGGCTACACACCCTGACTTTTTTGGGTCCATGTATACCTGCTCACTTACAGGGGCAGCAAGATGGCAGACTTGCCATCTTGCTGCCCCTGTTTAGCTTATAGAGTGTAAGTGCCCGATTACGTTATACCTTTTTATACGGCAATACGATGAATACAACATACAACACGCACACATTAATTCGCACTCACAGTACATTTATTACAGGTCTGCTTGCCTCAACATTGCTATTCGCCTTCACAGGTTGCCAGTCGGAGATGAAGAGCGTGGAGAAGCAAAATACCAATCAAACCAAGAGTATGAGCGACTACCGCGCATCTCAGGAAAACGTGCAACCTTCAACAATCGATAGAGAGGTCAAGCAGGAGACCACAGTGGGCGCAACACTTGCCCCCGCGCTCGACGTGGAGCCCACCCCCGCCCAACCCGCGCCCACGTTTGTCGATGTTGACGTACAACCTGTGGAGAGTCAGGAAAACATGGACGTTGATGCCCTCGTAGAAAGGGCCATGCGTTCAGAAGAAGGTCGTGAGATGCTCGCTCCGCTTCTGTCGCAGTCTCGTCAGGCGCAGTCCATACAGCGTGCGCGTAGCATCGTCATCTCAGACCCTGCTCGACAACCTTCACAGCGTCCTCAACAGCAGCAACAAACCACAACCCAGAACAGACAGCTTTATGACGCCAACAATGCGTACCCACTTGACCCAAATCGCGCGCTCAATACGCCTGATGTGCTGATTGATCCAACATACCAGGGGGGCGACAATGTCGCTCAGGGTCAGATCTCACGTACACCACAAGCCTATGAGTCAGGTGTGGCTCCATTCAGTGTGACTGGAGGAAACTCTCAAAACTCTCAAAATTCAGGATTTTCCACGCAATCGACGCAGGTGAATACACCTCTTAATAGCCTCGGACAGGGGAGTGTTGCTGTGCCCCAGACTCCTGCGCGCTCAAGCATGCCTGCTCAAACAACAGGGACTGGCTTCTAACGGTATGAAAAATTGAAATCCAAAAATATTAGTATTTATGGATAATTATAGCAAATGCGGGCATTCCAAAAGGAATGCTCGCATTTGTGCGTGTTTGTCTTGGCGAGCAGTATGATGCACTGATATGGTGTCTTGAGTTCATATATCTTACAGCTGTTAACGTGATTCTGTATGGAGAGCAGACCAGTCATGCCCCGTGCACAATCAATCGCTTTAACCGCTGCATATCAACAGAACCCAAATCATAAAAGAGTGAGCATGCAGATGTCTGACAAGAGTGAAGCCGCTGATGTTGCCATGTTGCGATTTGCCTACGATGAGAGGTTATCATCACAAGTATTCCAACGGTTTGGAAAGCCCGCCACAGGTGTGCTTCCTGGCCACAATGCGCTCCTGAACATGAGGCGTAAGCACCTGCTTGGGGATGCCATCCGAATCACGCCCGAGCTGTTGCCTGATGTCTGGCGAGCATTTGCGCAGTGCCTGCGTTCTCTTGGACTGTCTGCACAGTCGGGTGGGCTCTATGTGCAGCAGTGTTCAGAGTATAATGCCAATGTCATGAGCGACGGCGAAAACTTTGATATCGTTGTCAACTCGGGGTTGCTCAATGATTTTAGCCTCGCCGAGTTCAGGTTTGTGGTGGGACATGAGCTTGGCCATGTGCTCTATGATCATCATGAGATCTCATTGCAAGGCTTGTTTCAGCAACACAGCATGATGGATGAGCGTGATGCCTTGCTGCTGTTTGGATGGTCGCGAGCCGCAGAGATCTCAGCTGATCGTGTAGGTTTGTTGTGCGCAGGTAGCGTCGAGGATGCCGTGAGCGCGATCTTTAAATTATCCAGTGGATTGAATGGGATAGATAAGTCTTTGATCAGGGCATCGATGCAGCAACAGTTTGAAGATCTCAAGAATCATATCCATCAGTGGCAGAAGAATCCCGAGTCCAGGGACGATCGTCACGATATTCGTACCCATCCCATGGGGCCTATTCGATTCAGGGCTCTTGAGGTCGCCTCGGCACATATTGCATCGATTTTCAACTCTCCCATGAGTAACAAGCCTGCCCCCTTGATTGCGCTCGACCAGCGCATCGCAGCGCTTCTGGATGCCATTGATGAAGGGGTCGCGGAACATCGTGGTTTTGAGACCGCTGCGGGCAAGGATATGCTCACCAAGATTGTCCTCTATGTCGCACTTGCGGGCGGGTATCTCTCCCAGGATATGCTCGCCATGGTGCGTCAGGTCTGCGCCTCACTCCCTGGTGAGTACTCCCCTGAAAGCGTGATTGTGGAGGCTAATAACAAGGCACTTGATAGACACTTTAGAGAAGGTATTGTGGCAGAGCTAAAAGCCTGTTTTGAAAATGAAATTTTAACCACTGATGAAGCGGCTCGAGGCCTTTCCCTTGCCAGCATGTTGTGTGGCGGCGAGGCCATCTATTTGATTGCAGTGCATGAGATCGCACGGGCGCTGGAGATTGATACCGACAGGTTCACGCTCAGTCAGACTGCACGACGGCTTTCAAGGGCAGAGATTGTGCGTGTGTTAGGTATTTCGAGTTAGAGCGTAATAAAGAAGGAGCTGTTGGGAAAAGCTCGTAGAAACCGCGTATTTTGGTGTCGCAAAAACAGAATGTAACACGGCTACTATTCTTGGTT
>CATLTV010000202.1 GCA_950059285.1 uncultured Pseudomonadota bacterium
GCCTCTGTTTGAAGGCGTCCCCTGCTTCGGAGGCAAGGTCAGTGAGAAGCTCTTTGAACAAGGCATCTGCTTGCCTTCAGGCTCAAGCTTGACCGAAGAAGAGCAAAGCCGCGTCATTGAAGGCATCAAAGATTGCTTTAAATAAGAGAACAGACAAAGAGGCGAGAGTTGCTGCGCAACTCTCGCCTCTTTGTCTGTTCTCTTATTTTTCTTCGCTCACAATCTGCTCGCCATACTGGGTAAGAAAGTCTTCCAGAGAATCCTTCCAGTCTGGCATGGTATCCAGACCCAACACTCTCAACTGCATATTATCAAGCACAGAGTATGATGGGCGAGGAGCCTTTGCGCCCCAATCCGCCTGTAAGACGGGTGATAAATCGGCGTCAAGATTCAAGCTTTTAAAAATGGTATCCGCATACTCATACCAGGAACATTGTCCCTGCGTCACCGCATGATAAATGCCATAAGGTGCGTGGTCGCTGGTGAGCAAGTCCAACGTGACTGTGGCGAGCGGACGAACCCAGGTTGGACTGATAAACTGATCCTCAACCACAGTAAGTTTGCGACCTTGTAAGGCGCATCGGATCATGGTTCTGACAAAATTTGCACGGCGCTCACCGTACAATCCGCAGCAACGAATCACAAAGGAGTTCCCTGGATTGTTTTGAAGCACCAGCTCTTCGCCAAGGCGCTTACTCTTTCCATACACAGAGTTTGGCGATGCGACCTCCATCTCGGAGATCGGCGATGTAAACCCCTCACCGAAAACATAATCCGTGGAGTAGTGCACAAAGGTAGCACCACACAAGGCGCTGTTGAGCGCCAAGTGAGCGGGTACCATGGCATTGAGACGGAACGCCTCATCAGGCTCATCCTCCGCAAGATCCACTGCATTGTACGCCGTACCATTCAAGACAAGATCAGGCTGAACCTCCGCAAACACTTCAGCAACCTGATCAAAATCGGTCACATCACATTCAGCTCGACCAAGCAAATACAACTCTGCGTCTGGCCAGCGGCTCGCAAGCTGTAAACCAAGCTCATGGCCAAGCTGACCATGAGCACCCAACACTAGAAATCTACGACATAGCTCACTCATCAGCTCACTCTCCAGGTATCATTTTACGAATAGACATTGAAAGATAGGAGGTTTGAGCTGGAATATCTTCTTGCCCAAGATGAATCTCATCAGGGCACTCCAACCCAACCATCGTCGAACTCTCCTCATACGACACATAAGCATCTGTCACAGAACGCAATGCATCGAGTTGAAACGCTTGCTGCTCAAGTAAATCCTGCTCACGTTCACGTGTCACACCAGAAACGACAGGGTGAAATAGCATCACCTTTGCCCCCTGAGCCTGAATCTCCTGAATGACAACTTCAAACTCATGAATCAACTCAAGTTGAGCATCCGCGGTCATGGGCTCAACCTGTCCAAACTGATGTGCATGTTTGCTCTTCATTCGGGCCAACCTAGACGCCTCCTGATGCACAAAGTCGAGCGCAATAAAACGGTCAATACGCATGGTCTCCAGAGGCATTAACACACGTCGTTTACTTAACGCATGTGTAAACACATGATGCAGATTCAGTTCAGGATGCACACTCCGAAGCGTACTCTCCATGGCCACATCAAGTGTTGCCTCAATATCCTGAGAGAAGCTTGGATTCGTATACCCTTGCTCAAACAATCGCCATTTCTGTTGGTAAGGAGCCCTGTCCATAGCACCAAGCTGAGCCAATGGCCAGAACTCAGCAACAACCACGTCACCCGCTCTGAGTGCGCCATGTTGTGAGAGAAATTTCAATGCCTCCAATGAACGCGTACCACCCACTGACAGGTTGTACACATCCATCTCGGGAAGCTCTCTGGAAAGTTGCACACTATCAACGCCACACTGCACACGTGAAGAGCCCAGAAGAATCACAGCAGGAGCTGAACCAGGACGACGATCCATCCAACGATGCACCTCCAAACTCCACACTTCAGGTGTATTTCTAAGGCTTGGCTGCACTCCTTGCGCTGACCAAAACAACTCCAGACCAGATGCGATCATCACGCTGAGTGCAATCACCGCAATGATTACCTTGAGCACTGGAATATTAGGCGCTCTGTGAGCAGCAAATCCCTCGACATTAGAACTGGAAGTAGATGAAGGCACGAGCAGTCCCTATATTGGTTAAGGTTAACAAAATCATTCCCACAAGTATCAACACCAAAAACCACACAGGGACCTTGGCGGCGACCTCCTCCAACGTTCTGTGTCGAGTATAATTCTGCGCAACAAGCATCGCGCACACCACACAACCCGCCAACAAAAAATCTCTTGGACCAATAAGAGTCGATGAACTCAGGCCAACCATACCCTTGTAAATCTCAAACGTTTCTCCAAAACTACGCGCCCGAAAAGGAACCCACGCAATACACACAAGTGCATACGTAATACCCCACCCCACAACCTTTCCCAACAATGAGCGAGACCATTGTTGGGTTTTCAGTGTAGGCTGAAGCAACCTCTCTCCAATCAAGAAGAAACCATGCAAAGCTCCCCATAAAACAAAGTTCCACGATGCGCCATGCCACAAACCACCCAACAGCATTGTCATGAACAAGTTAAACTTCACACGTGCTGATGAACAACGATTCCCTCCCAAAGAAATGTACAAATAATCACGCAGCCAAGAAGACAACGAAATGTGCCAACGACGCCAGAAATCACTAAAACCTCGAGACGCATAAGGAGAGCGAAAGTTATCAGGAAGCTCAAAGCCCAACATCATCGCCACGCCAATGGCACAAATCGAATACCCCGCAAAATCAAAGTAAATCTGACCTGAAAAAGCCAGTGTTCCCATCCAGGAATCCAAAAATCCTGGCGACAATGAAGGTTGATACACAAGGTCCACGACCGGTGCTAGCAACGTATCTGACAGCACAACCTTCTGAAACAATCCAAGGATAAATAATACCCACCCCCACAAAAACGTACGGCCATGCACCTTTCTTGGTTGCTCACACTGAGGCTGAAATGACTGCGCGCGCACAATCGGTCCTGCAACCAACTGAGGAAAGAAAGTCACAAAGAGCGCAAAATCCAAAAATGAACCCCACGGCTTCATCTCACCGCGATAAATATCCAACGTATAAGAAAGCGTTTGAAACGTATAAAACGATATACCTACAGGAAGCAGAATATCGGGCATATTGACAAGTGCCCCAGACCCAAGCACATCAGACAGGCCATTGATATTATTGACAATAAAGTTCCCGTACTTGAAAAACGCAAGCAACCCCAAGTTTGAACACAAACTGATGAGCAAAAATAAACGACGCGCTCGCATGGTCTTGGATGACCACATCGCTCTGGCAACCCACCAGTCAACCACAGTCGAAAAACCAATCAGCAACAAGTATTCAGGCCGCCACGCACCATAAAAACTCAAACTGGCAAGCAACAAGATGCCCTTTCGCACTCGCCAACTCAGCGGCAGATAATACAACCCGAGCACAACGCAAATGAAGAGACCAAAAAGTAGTGAGTTAAATATCAAGCTCAACCATCCTTATTTCTTATCGCGATTATAGAAGTGACAAACCATATATTGGCGCGAAAACTCACACCCAATGTACTCCTGTCATTACAATGACTTGTACAACTCCAACCATCGTTCGTTTAGCCTCGCGCAATCGTAATTTTCATAGACATGCTCTCGGCCAATCGTCCCCATAACCGCCCACTCATCACGTCGACGTTCAAGCTCCTCAATAGCATCTGCAATGGCCTCCGCATTGCGTTGAGGTACAAGCACCCCAGACTTTCCTGGAACAAACCCTTCCTTGATCCCACCAGCATCCGTCGCGATGACAGGGAGCCCACTTGCCTGAGCCTCCAACACAGCTCCACCCAGAGCCTCTTCAGAGCCACGGTCTGTACGAATGCCAGGAAAAAGCGCCAAATGTGCATGGCTGATCGCTTCCCTCACAACATTCATGTCCTGAAAACCATGAAAAATCACATCTTCTTGCAAACCCAGCTCATCTCTTAGCGCAAATAACTGATCTCGCAGCTCACCATCGCCATAAATATCCCATCGTACATACACGCCCCTGGCCTTGGCCAATGCAACGCCTCTTAAACCCCACTCCAAACCTTTGATTTCACTCAGCCTTGCGGCTGTCATCAATCGAATGGGCTGGCCTTCTTCATAATGGCGCTGCTCAAACTTGAATCTCCTCAACGGCAACCCCAAAGGCAACACATCCACCTTCTGCTCAGGAGCACCCAAGGCAAGCAACTGCATACGCATATACTCCGAAGACACAGTCAGACGCTCTGCTCGACGAAAAAGACGGCGATAATAATCATCTGGCACCTTCATCGGCAACAACGTCAGATCAAACCCCAAAAAACTCGTCACAAGAGGAGCCTTGAGCGCTCCGACATCCCGAAGCAACTGTGCGCGACGACCCTGCATTCCAAAATAAGCATGCGCTACATCATGCTTTGCGGGTACATCCAACCAACCCAAATGTCTTACCACCTGCGAAAAGCCAAGCCCCTTGGAATCCGACAAAATCCCCAACGCCTGCACCAACTCGGACGGCGCTCTCACCGCAGCTCGTGTCATCGCATGCAACGTACTCAAAACACGCTCTTGCTTTGCCTTACCCTGCTCAGGAGGTGATGTGATCAATGAGACAAGATCCAGCTCAGCAACCTCTGGTTGCACCTTCTTTGGAGCCCGATCAACTCGCTCGGCATATAACGTCACCTCTTGACCTGAACGAACCAACTCAGAGATGTGCCACAAGACATAGGTCTCTGGAAAAGAAGGAAATAAATTCATGAATGTTGCCACATTCATCACATAGTCCTCTGGTGTAACAAACAGGACGATTTGTGATGCATCACAAATCGTCCTGCTTACTCATCTTGGCTACATCAAATAGCCCTTTAATATCACTACGATGACCTCAGAACCTCACGCCACTCTACAGAGAGTAAAGGTTCTCGCTCTTACCCTGATACACACCACGTGTGTCCAGAATCAGCTCTGCGTGCTTGAGGATGTTTTCATAGTCCACATGCCTGTGATTTGTGGTGATCAACACCGCATCCATGGACTTGATCGTCTCTTCATCAAGAGGTGTGCTCTTTGCGTCCAAACTCTTAATCTCACTCACAAAGTCATCATGGTAGTAAAGCTCCACGCCCCACTGCTCAAGCAACGCCCAGAGGTCCAGCGCGGGTGACTCACGCAAGTCATCAATATTAGGCTTGTAAGCCATGCCCACAAGCATCACCTTGGAACCCTTGAGCGCCTTGCCCGAATGATCATTCAACAAGCGTGTCAACTTCTGCACCACGAACCTTGGCATGTTGCCGTTGATGTCCGTCGCAAGCTCAATGAAACGGTTGTAGAAACCATACGACTTCGCCTTCCAACTCAAGTATGTAGGATCAAGCGGAATACAGTGACCACCAATACCAGGACCTGGTGTAAACTTCATAAATCCAAATGGTTTTGTGCCCGCAGCTTCGATCACTCGCCAGATATTGATGTCCATACGGTCACACATCAACATCATCTCGTTCACAAGCGCAATGTTCACCGCGCGGAATGTGTTCTCAAGCAACTTCACCATCTCGGCCTCTGCCGCGCTTCCCACAGGGTGCACGTGGTCCACAAACTTACCGTACAACAAACACGCAAGCTCTGTAGAATCCTCTGTCACACCGCCAATCACCTTGGGAGTGTTCTTCAAGTGGTAGGTCGCATTACCTGGGTCCACGCGCTCTGGGCTAAACGCCACAAACACATCCTTATCAAGCTCAAGACCCACCTCGGCCAACATCCCTGCAACAATCTCCTCGGTTGTGCCAGGATAGGTCGTGGACTCAAGCACGATCAAACATGGCTTGGTGATGTACTCACGCATCTGCTTCAATGCGCTCTGAATGTAAGAAATATCCGGGTCGCGTGTCTTCCTCAGTGGTGTGGGCACACAGATCGAGATCGCATCAGCCTTTGCAACTTCACTGTAATCAGTCGTTGCACGATACAATCCTTTTTCTACTGCGCCTCCCAGCTGCTCATCTGAAATATCAATGATGTAGCTCTTTCCCTCGTTGGCCTGCGCCACACGATCCTCAGAAATATCCACACCAATACATGAGAAGCCTGCTTCTGTGACCTCCATCGCCAACGGCAATCCCACATACCCCTGCCCAATCACAGCAAAGGTAATATCTCCAGATTCGATCTTATCACGCAACAACGCGCCATGCTCTGTGTTCATCACAATCTCCAAATTCACAAATAAAACCTTAGACCTCAACAACTTAAGCCCAAGGAAACCGTACCAAAAACCCGACTTAACGGCATCCTAAACTCTCATGGTTTAAGATACAAGCACTCTCATAATCTTTTCTCAAACACATCCACGGAACCTAGACTAAAGACGCATAAAACGCCAGCCACCTCTCATTAAGAGCCCCGCAATCATACTGCTGCTCAATGTGTTCTCGTCCTTTACGTCCCATATCACCCCATGAATCACGACGAGAATACAACTCCACAATGGCATCGGCGATCGCCTGAGCATCTTTTTGGGGCACAAGAAGGCCTGACTCACCAGGCACAAACGCTTCGGGTACACCTCCCACCTGACTTGCAATGACGGGCATTCCACTTGCCTGCGCCTCCAAGACAGCTCCCCCCAACGCTTCCTCTGCACCATCATGGGCACTCACACCAGGAAACAAAGCCGCATCCACACGACTCATCCCTTCCTTGACCCTGTCCATGGTCACAAAGCCATGAAATGTCACATGTTCATCCAGCCCAAGTTCTTTACACAACGCTTCCAACTCACCTCGCAGTGGACCATCACCAAAGATCTCCCAGCGCACATCAACACCTGCATCCAACGCAAGTGACACCCCCCTTAAACCCCACTCGATCCCCTTGACCTCGGTTAAACGCGCCGCACTTAACAACCTCAAAGGCTCGCCCTTGGCGTGACCTCGCTCCTGATATGTAAATCGCTTCACAGGCAGGCCAAGCGGTAACACGGTGACCCTCTCCTCGGGTGCGCCAAGCTCCAATATCCTCCCCTTCATAAACTGTGACGACACACATAATGCTGTCGCGCCATCAAACACTTGCGCATAATAATTTGATGGCGTCTTATTAGGCAACACGTTGAGATCAAACCCCAAAAAGCTCACAACAAGAGGAGCCTCAAGCTGAAGCGACTCGCGTAACATCTGCGCACGACGACCAGGTGGTCCAAAATAACCATGCAATACATCCACTTCCATACGGCGACCAAGATGGGCAAGATGCCTCACAACCTGCGGCCATCCCATCGCACAATATCCTCGCAGAGAACGGTACAAACGCGCCATCTCCACAGGATAACGCACACACGCATCCATCAACTCAAGGCCAAACTTGAGCTTGCCTGACTGCGAAGAAAATTCAATGGGTGGCGCCACGTGCATACGCTCCAACAGGTCGAATTCGTGGACCTCCTCATGCACCTTCTCTGTACTTCCCTGCTGTACAGGATAAAGCTCAACTTCCTGACCCGAGCGTATAAGCTCCGACATATGCCAGAGTATGTAGGTCTCCGAAAGCGCCGGAAATGTCTCCATAAATGTTGCGATCTTCATCCCTTGCTCCTCTGCTTACATATCACCATGTCATCACACCCACACTCACCCCAGGAGAGGCCATGACCCCTCGCAATTGCTCTGGCATAATCGCTGAAAACTCCTGATGAGCTACGCTCACAACCACACCATGTGCCCCTTCGAGCGCATCAACTATATCTCTGAAAAAACTCAACTTATTGAATTTTTCAAATTCAAGACCTGCTCGCAAAATCTCCCAATCAGCTGCTCGAACTACAGGATCACAAACCCGAATTTGGGCTACCCCTCCCCGCTCAAGCAACGCCCGCACCATCATCCCTCCAGCAGAACGCCTGATGTCGGACAAACCTGCCTTGTAGCTCAGTCCCGCAACCACAACCACAGGCGCATCTACACCCTCAAGGCGTTGCATCAACCTGTCTACCAGCTCGGAGGGCCGCTTATCATTGAGTCCTCTGGCGACCTCCAACAATGCGCTCCCCTCTTCAGCCAACAAGTCCATGGAAAGAGGTAAACACCTCCCCCATGCCCCTGCCCCTGGTGTATGTACGTTCACGCGCGGATGCGTATTGGCCAACCTGATAACACGCGCTGTATCCATCCCATAGGCATGCGCTATCTTCTCAAGTTCATTGGCAAACACCACATTCAACGCCCTGTAACCGTTCTCGGCGATCTTGATCAACGCCGCCTCTTCCAGCCCCACGCGCTCCACACCTGCATTCATAAATGGCACATAATAACTCGCTGCACGATCCGCGCAGCCACGAGTATAGCCCCCAATCACGCGTGGTAATCCCCTGACCTCCTGCATCGCCTGTCCTGGCATCAGTCGTTCGGGGACATGAGCAAGATACATATCCTCTCCAGGTGCTCGTCCCTGCTCTCGACAAAACGCCACAAGCGCACCAAACCACGCAGGTTGACAGGTGGACGCAATCATCAACACCCCTCCTTGCTTGAGGTGGTCCAACACCTGCCCTGCCACAGCCACAAGATGTGCTGAGTCCTGACATTCTACCGCGATCACAATCGCATCACATGCGCTCTGCACACTCATCTGTATAGAATTTTTCTGGGCATCCTGCGCTACATGATCCTGTAGTGCCTGCTTTACCCCTGGCTCATCCACGCTGCATCGCCACAACTGATCTACACGCGCAGCGCTCCTGTCCACGCCCACCACGGCCTTGCCATGCACACCTGACATGGTCAGAAATAGCGGTAATCCCACATGCCCCAGGCCAATAATGGCTATCGACTCTGTCAATCCATTCTCCTCATCTACAAGCTCAAGCTCCTGCCGCTAATCCAGCGAAGAACACCTCTTGTACCTCGACTCTAGCCTCTTGATAAGAGACTCCTTACTTTTCTCGGCTTTCATCTGCTTGACCTGCAACCTTAACGAGGTACATCTGGCCTGACGCTCGTAAAATGCACCCAGATCGTCTGGGCGAGCGTACTCCTCCGCAAACCTCGCCCAGGCGCGCTCGGCATCATCAATTCGATCCTCATACTCCAACACCCAGGCGCGATGACGTTGACAGTTCAACGCCTCTGGCTTGCTCAATGGATGCGCCGAAGACACATTCATGCACGCCACAAGGTGACTCCCCTTGAACAACTCCAAAAGCTCATTTTTTGTAAAGCTTCCGCCTGTGCGTTGTCTCACAATCAACCCCTCTGTCAGCTGCACTACATACCGTGCAAAGCTTGGACTCTTGATGTCTCTGTGCGAGTGAATGTAGTCCATCGCGTCCTCTTGCTTGCCCTGAGACAACAAAAGCCCAATCTCAAGATCAACCAATACATCGCGCTTCATAACCTCGTCGTCCATGGACGAAAACGCCAACAAAGACAGGTTCATCTGAACCAGTGCCCACTGCTTGTGTGACACATAATACCTGAGTAACTGTTCGTGCGCATGAATATCGCGCGGCAATACAAGCGTCAGCTCTTGTAAAAACGCCTGTGCCTCAACCTGCCCTTCAACCTTTTCTATCGCAACGGTTGCCTTCTTCCACACATCAGGAGTCGCCGAAGACAACACCTTCGCTCTCACCTCGGGCTCGGGAATTGTACTCAACATCACCATCAACGCCTTGGGGTACGCCATATGCCCGAGGCGCTGAATCAACATGTTAAAACGCTCCTGCGCCTCGTCGTGTTGCCCTGACAACCACAACGCCCTTGCATAAAGCGTTTGATAAGGAGGTGTGGGCTCAAGCTCCTCCGCTCTCTTGTACAATGGTAGCCATGCCTCCACATCGCTCTTCTCGCGACGCTCCAACTCATGCGCATACTGCACGTAGAGCTTGGGCTCCGAGGGCATCCATTGAGCAAGCTCGCGTAGCTCACTCCCTTTCAGGACCTCAATATCATCCTTCATCACCCTGCCAGGCTCACCAAGCACCCGATAGCAAGAAACCCCCATCACCACCACGAGTCCCACGGATGCCCCCACAAGAGCACGACGAGAAGACAGACTTAAACCCCTGATAAAAAAGGACTTCACAACACTCAACTCGCCCTGCTTACGAGGATGATCCTGCGTTTTATCCTCATCTGAGACCGCGCTTTTCTTGTACCGTGTTGCCAGAGTTCGCTCTCGAATAGATGTCCACGCCACCATCAAAGGAATCCCTAGCCCAATCATAAAAAACGGGAAATGAAGCTGCGCCAGTGTCAGCGCCAAAAAACCGATGCCGATCAAGGACGCCCCACGACGTGCAGTAAAACGCGTCACAAACAAGGGTCCACCCCACGACACAAGCAACATCGCAGAGAGCAAGAACCATGCAGGCCATCCAAGCGTCATGGTCCATTCAATCCACTCCGCCTCAATCGTCTCAATACGAGCCAACCCCACTGAATCCCACTGAAGATAGGGAGATAATCCACGCTCCATACTCCACGCGCCGCTTCCAAACACGCCAAAGTCAACGCTCCCATTTAGCGCTGCGCTCGCCATTTCCACACGAGCAAGCACACTGTCTCGTCCCGTATACTCACTGCTCTGGCGCACGTAAAAGCCCACGCCCCACGCGCATAACCATCCACATGACAGCAAAGCAAGCGTCATTACACGGGCGGCAACGGAGCGCATGGCTCCCTTTTTGGAGAGCGCATAATACAAACCACAAATCACACTCAGCGCGCCCCCAAGCACCCACATACCATCGCTGTGTTGGAGCGCCACGCCTGCCATATTGAGCGAGGCAAGTATACCAAACAAGAGACGATAGCGCTGGAGTTTGATGCCTCTTGATGTGGCGAGCACCACCCAGACAAAGGTCCCCACAAGACTCAGCGCTGCGGCCTGGTTGCCGTTGACAAACGTGCTCCCCATAACAGGGTTTCGCTCCGCCTCATATAACCCGAAAAACAATTCATTCGAGACACTTACAGACACCACCCCCACAAGCAAACTAATCAGCGAACTCATCCCCACAACGACCAGCAACTGGTTGCTCCTCCTGACAGAAGAGGGCAAGTTCTCCACAGACCATACCGCCGCAGCGAGCGCCAGAAAACGCAGTGACATACTGGCAGTGGCACCAGGATCAAGGCTTGGCACTAACCAGCTTGATCCCTGCTCCAGCAAGCCCGACTCCAGAGCTTTGGAGTAGAGTTCAACGCGTCCAGGGTCCAGTACTGTGAGCAACGCAACTGGCCACGGGATGTTCTGAATTGCGGTCCAGAGCGCGGCACCAAAAAGTGCCGCAGAAAAAGGTGTGATGCGTGGAAAGTGTCCGCTCCTTATAAACTTCTCACGGGCCAGCACCAGGGCATTCAACACCAGAATCACAGCCAACGCGAGAGCCACCTGCCAGTGCACCCCACCCAAAAGCAAAGGTGCTGCGATGATGACTGCAAACAACATCCACAAGCACACCTTGACAACACCTGATACCTGTGTTGTAGACACGTTCCGCACTCCTTTCTTCTGGATTTAACTCTTGAGATTTGACGACGGCACACGAGATGATTAGCATGCGCGGGCGATTGTAGCCAGATCCTACTTAGGGACTGTATGTCATTGAGCTATGCATACTTGCACACCAATGCTCATCTCGAAAGCGCCAAAAATAACAAGAAGTTCATGGCGCTGCGCGTCTGGCGGCAAAGACCACAATGATTAAACCACTGGATCAAGAACGTCATGTCCGGCAACCCACTGCTCCCTGAAGCAGCCATCTCTACGCCAACCTCACAAAACACACAAAGTGAGGGTCCTC
>CATLTV010000203.1 GCA_950059285.1 uncultured Pseudomonadota bacterium
TGCGAATGCAGCAGGCCGCCCCTTTTTTGCCTTCAGCTTCAATCGTCTACACGATTATTTGCTTGAGCGAAGTTTAATCTTTCCAAGCGCTGCGTCACACTCCTGACGCACATCCCACTCCTTGTCGTACATGTACACGGTTTGGAGTTTTTCTTCATGGCGTGTGTCTCCATGTTCACCGATGGTTTTGCATGCAAACTGACGGTCGAACTTGTTGCCATCAAGGAGCGTGGCGACAGAGAGTTCAAGTGCATCGGGTGTGCATTCTTCATTGCTCAAAAGCACCTTGAGTACCTGAGTTGCAGAGACCTTTCCATTCACAGGCAGTGCCTTGTAAGTGTCGCAACTCACGGGCGTATCTTTGGCAATGCGCCAGTTCATGTAGCGATCAAAGCCTGTGGTGTTGAGCGTCTTTGCCTTGACCTCTGCAAGATAGAGATCCTCGACAGGTTCGCCTTTTTCATCAAGCTTCACGATGAGCTTTTTGCCATCGAGGCCATTGTAATTTGTCAGCACAAGATCATTGAAGATGTAGCTCCAATTTTTACATTCCACGGAGCGTTCAAAGGTTGCCATGAAGATAGGTTCCTTGTCTTTGATACGCGTACGCTTGCTTGCATCCCATGCTTCCTTGACGCGATCGCACTCGATGCCGCCAATACGTGCCGCCAACTTTTCTGAGAGCGCTTCACAGGCAAGGTTGCTCTCCTCGTTGCTCAGTCGTCGATCTTCATAGCGGAGGTTTTGACATGCAGGCTCAAGGACGGCGACATCTCCTTTTTTGACGTCCTCTTTGAACTTCGCCTGGCTTGCCTCAAGAGCATCCTTTTGCTGCTTTTGTTGGAGCATATGCAGCGCGGTAAAGCAGCCTGTTTGTGTGAGCAAGATTGCTCCACCAAAGAAGAAGGTGATAAGACGAAGGTTCGATGTGTGTGATAAGCAGGTCATGATGTTTTCCTTGATGTAATCATGTGTCATTCTTTTTGTGCTGGTGGTGAACACTTCACGACCAGCTGTGCCTTTCGTCTTGCTAGCGACGAGAGGACGCGCGCAGGCGTCGCACACTTTTTTGAACTTTTTGGTTTTTATTTGTGTGGTGTTTTGCAAGTGGCTGAATATCAAGATGATTTTGTTTGATCGTTTTGCTGCTTATTCGTGGCTTGTGTTTTGTTGGGATGGATTTTAGGTTTTGTGCGTACTTCAGTCAGGAAAGAGAGAATGCAACAGAGTGTGATAGATGCGGTGCAGCGAGGTTATGGAGATGGCACATGTTCAGAGGAAGAGGTGGCCCTTATTGTGCGTGTGGTGGAAGAGGGCGTGAAGTCCTGGCCCCAGCTCCTTGTTGAATGCGAGCAGGAGACCTTTGCGTTCTTTCTTGGTGAGCGTCTCTCTTCGTTGTCACCAGAAGATCATGTCTCCACCTGGGTTGATGGACTGGTGCCTGCGGATTTGTATCTGGCGCTTGCAGCTTCGCTTGGTGGTGAGGTTGCAACACAGTGTGTTGTAGATGCCTACCACGCCGATATTCGTGCGGTGGCCAACAAGTTTGCGCGCAGTGGGCTTTCTTCAGATGAGGCATACCAGATGTTGTTGACACATCTTCTTGTGCCGCGCACCACAGGCGACGAGCCAAAGATTCTACGCTACTCGGGCAAGGGGCTGTTGAAGAACTGGATTCGCGTGACGAGCACTCGCCTGTTTATTGATATGCTGCGCAAGCAAAACAAATTACAGGAGCGCAACCTGTCACTTGATTCCGAGGCGGTCTTTGATGAGCCCGTGGCGCATCAAGATCTGGAGCTTGATTTTCTGAAGTCCAAGTACAGAGCAGAGTTCAAGATGGCCTTTTCAAAGGCGGTCAAGGAGCTTAGTTCGTATCAGCGAAACTTGTTAAGACAACACCATATTGGTGGGCTCACGTTGGACAGGTTGGCGACGTTACATCATGTACATCGTGCAACAATTGCACGGCATCTGGCCGAAGCGCGTGGACTTTTACTTGAGCATACGCGCAAGTTTATGATGGATGAGCTGGTCATCAACAGCGGTGAGTTTGAGAGTATGATGCAGCTGATTGCGAGCAAACTCGAGGTGAGCTTTTCAAAGCTCTTGCATTCTACCCACCACCATGTGTAGACGCAGGCAAAGTGACAGGTTCTGCGTTAAAAGGTTTTGTGTTTCAGTATGATAGATGATGGTGTTGAGGAGGTCTGTCCTTCAGAAGATCTCTTTGTTCAGATGATTCAGGGGGAGTTAAGTGCGGCTGAAAAGCAGGCATTAAACGAGCATATTGAGCGCTGTCCTTTTTGTGAACAACTCGTGTTTGAGCTTGCTGATCTTATGAGCCATTACAGTCATGCGGGCTCTGAAACCATCTCTGGCAACTTGCTGCCCGAGGTGCTCGAGTCAACGTCTCACACAAAGGTGCCTGCGCTTGATGGGTATGAGCTTCGTGAGATTATTGGAGCAGGGGGCATGGGCGTGGTTTATCGCGCACATGACGATACGCTGGACAGGGATGTGGCGGTCAAGGTCATCAGAGCGGATCTTTTACACTCCAATCCAGGGTCAGAGACGCTGAGTAAGCGACTGATTCAGGAAGCGCGCATGTTGGCAAGAATTGAGCACCCCAATGTAGTGAGTATTTATGATGCGAGCTTCCATGGAGATCATCTTTACATTGTGATGGCACTGGTGCAGGGCGAGACGCTGGACCATTATGTGTTTGGCCATGAGCTTGAATGGCAGGCGATTGTAGAGCTTTATGTGCAGGTGTGTCAGGGGCTTGTGGCGGCGCATCAGCAGGGGATTGTGCATCGTGACGTGAAGCCCTCCAACATTCTGATCGACGTACAGGGGAGGGCGATTCTGACTGACTTTGGGCTTGCGCGAGCCGCGATGGAGTCTGCTGGTGAGTCGCGTTCAGGTGGTCAGCTTTCGACCTCATTGACAAGGCAAGGGATGGTGCTGGGGACACCTGCATTTATGCCACCAGAGCAGCACCTTGGCGGGCGAGCTGATGAGAGGAGTGATATCTTCGCTTTATGTGCTTCGCTCTTCTGGTCGGTGTATCGTTGTCGGCCTTTTGAGGGGGACTCCATTGAGGAGGTTGCGCTCAATGCCTGTTCAGGAGAACTGCGAGAAATATCAAAAGATAAAATACTTTATGCCCCTTTGTTTGATGTGCTTCAAAAGGGCATGTCTCGGCGTAAAGAGGATCGTTATGCCTCGGTTCAGGAGCTTATTGATGCATTGGAAGAGGTGTTGCGAGGCTCACACCAGCAGAGCAAACCCGGGGGATGGTGGGTTGCCGTGGTGTTGGTGAGCGGTGTGCTCATCGCAGGTTTGGTGATGGTGCCCACGCAAGGGAGAGAGAGTCAGGATGAGGTGGGGAGTGTCAAACAAGAAGAGGTGAAGCAACCCTCGGTGTCTTCACTGGCACCCGAGCATGTGGAGCAAGAAGAGCCCGGAGTTGATATTGCACCTGTTGTCGCGTTTGCTTTGGAGAGGGTGAATGTGGCGCTTGATCGTGGGGCAGAGGAGCATTTACGTGTGGCGAGCACACAGCAGCGAGTGGCGAAGCCAGTTAGTTCGACTGTGGCGGTAACCAGGCCCCGAAAGGCGTCTCCAGGTGTGGTGGCCTCTGCCAGTGCTGCTTCAAAGGAGGATGGTACTGAGAGCAGGAGTGATGAGCAGCTGGGGAAGTTGCTTGTGTCTGCTCAAGCCAGGGTGAATCGGGCAGTGGAGATGCAAGATGTGAAGGCGTGTCGTGCTGCGTTGGAGCCAATTCGCGATGTGCCTGAGCGCTCAAGATCTCTGTTGTGGATGTATGAAGCGTTTTGTCTTGAGCTAGAAGGCAAATGTGACGAAGCAAAGCAACGGTATATTCGTGCATACGAGGTGATTGCGCCTGGTATGGATATGACTGGTTTTTTGGAGGGGAGAGAGAGCATGTGTCGTCCGCCCAAATCAGAGAGCGCAAAGTATTTGAGCTGGAGGTCGATTCCTTTTTATGTCAGGAATGTGTCTATTTGTAAGCGCAACGCCAATGAGATTATTAATGCGTTGTCGGTGCCGTCGATCTGGGACGATGTGATGCACAGAGAGGATGAGAGGTTGAGCATTCGCAATGGGCTTGAGACTGGACTCAAATGCATTGCTCGATCCACAGAAGATACGTGTGAGCTTGCGCGCGATATGGCCGAGATGGCGTCAAGGTTATCTAGTGTTTCCAGTGATATACGTGAGGATGATATCAAGGACAGGTTGACGCGTTTTTATGGGGAGGAGAAGACTGGAGCGTGTATACAATGAAGAAAGAGGTTCTGAAGCAGAACCTCTTTTTTACGTGAAGGTTGTGTCGTAAGGGTCGTCGAGATGCCCGTGAACCAGTACACTTCCAATCGTTTGTTTTGTGGGGCTCTGAGAGACTTGTGTCGAGTCTCACAAAGACCACCACAAGATATTGTGGCTATAAGAAAAAGTCAACACCACATGTTGTTTTGGTTAACTTTTGAGGACTTTTTTTCGTGATTATGGTAGATCAGAGGATCTATATCAGTCAGATGTGCAGCGTCAGAGGAGTGGAGCAGGGTCATGACACATGAAGATTTAAAGTTGGCGATGGAGCGTATTATCAAGATTGGGATTGCGCTTTCAAGTGAGCGTGATCTTGAGGTCTTGTTGGAGATGATCGTCGAGGAGGCGAGGCGTTTTACAGGGGCAGATGGCGGCACGCTGTTTCTGGTGGATGCGGAGGCGCAGGTGCTCAACTGGGCGATTGTGCAGAACGAGACGATGGACATTCGTTTTGGCGGCAAGGGCAAGAGCGCAATGAACCCTGAGCATTTCAAGCCGATTTCACTTGTGGATGAGCAGGGTGAGCCCGCGATCTTCAATGTGGCAAGTTCCGTGGTGCATACGGGAGATGCTGTGCGCATTGACGATGTGTATGACGAGCACGACGAGTATGACTTTGAGGGGCCGCTACGTTTTGATGCTCAGACAGGGTATCGCACGCTCTCGATGATGGTCATCCCATTGAAGCACTTTGAGGGAGGCGTGATTGGAGTCTTGCAGTTGATCAATGCGCGCGATCCTCATTCTGGTGAGGTTGTCGCATTTGATGAGCATCACATTGAGACCACAACGGCGCTCGCGAGTCAGGCGGCTGTAGCTGTGAAGAATGCGCTTCTTTTCAGTGATTTGGAGCGTCAGTTTGAGGCGTTTATTCAAGTGATCGCCTCGGCTATTGATGAGAAGAGCCCATATACCGCAGGTCATGTGAAGCGCGTGGTGGATGTGGCGATGCGCATCGCCAGGGCAGTGCATGGTGCAGAGGACGGTCCATATGCGTCGGTGAGTTTTAGTGAGGATGAGTTCAAGGCGCTGCATATTGCGTCGTGGATGCATGATGTGGGCAAGATCGCCACGCCCGAGTATGTGGTGGACAAGGCGACCAAGTTGCAGACGATCTTTGACAGGCTCTCGCTTGTAGAGGAGCGTTTTGCGCACATCAAGACGATGTGTCAACGCGACGCGCTTGCAGAAAAGTTGGCGCTTTTAACACAGTCCTCTGATGCGCAGGTTGATGTGTCCGTGGAGCTTGCGCGCATTGAGCGTGAGCTTGAGGAGAGGCTGTCTGAGCTTGACCGTGAGGTTGCATTTATCAAGCAGTGTAATCAGGGTGTGGAGTTCATGGATGATGGCAAGCTGGAGTATTTGCAGGCGATCTTTGACAGCCCTTACATGGGTTCAGACGGTGAGGCGGTCTTCAAGCTGACAGAGGATGAGCTGCTCAATTTACAGATTCGCAAGGGTACGTTGACGCGCGATGAGATCGACATCATTCGTGATCATGCGAGGGTGTCGTATGCGATGCTCTCCAAGTTACCGTTCAGTCGACAGCTCAAGGATGTACCCGAGATCGCGGCAGGGCACCATGAGAAGCTCAATGGCAAGGGGTATCCGCGTGGTTTGACCGCAGAGCAGCTCTCGTTGCCTGCGCGTATACTGGCCGTGGCCGACATCTTTGAGGCGCTCACTGCCAAGGACAGGCCCTACAAGAAGCCCTCTCCGCTGAGCATGGTCAACCGCATCCTTGGGTTCATGGTCAAGGATGGTGAGCTTGACGCCGAACTCGTTGAATTCGCCAAGCAAAGTGGTGTGTTTGACGCGTATGCACAGGACGAGGTCAGTGAGGTGCAGCGCGATCTTGTATTTGCCCAAAATTAGGGCGCGTTTCGTGTAAAAACAGGGGGTTAAAAAAGTTAACCATATGTTTAATTTTTGAGCTCAAAAATTAAACATATGGTTAACTTTTTTTAATCAAAAGGTTAACTTTTTACTGACTCGCAATTCATGTATTTGTGAACCCTTTTTCACTGATGTGAAAATGATGTGACAGTCACATAGAATGCGGTCAATTTGGCTTAAAAGTTGGCTTTTTAACTTGATGTTTGGCGCAACAAATGGCTATGAGAGCCTATGTAGATCGGCAAAAGTCACATCTGCTTTTAAACCAACTGACGAGTTGGAAATTTACGTTATTTGTTGAGGTCAATGTCATGTTCGGTCAAGCTGTGGAAATGTTCATATATATTCCAAATCACCACACATTACTCCCACTTGTGTCATCGCTAAAAGGAGAGGGGCAAAAGCTGGTTCTCACGGGTGCTCAGAGCACAGACACGGGTGAGCTTCTTGCCAGCGCAGATCTGCTCAGATGGCAACCTGGTCAGGAGCCTGCTCCTTCACAGGGTTCAACCTCGGGCGTGGTGCTTGGTGCAGAGTACACCTTCCTTGAAGAGTCCGCGCTCAAGGCTGCTTATGCACGCGCGCTGGCGACAGGGTTACGCGTCCACGCAGAGATCCTCTCCGAGGAGCACGCCGTGCAAGCACAGCAGCTTGGTGCGCACGCCCTTGTTGCCTGTAGCTTTGAAGGCCCTGGCCTTGTCTCCGAGGAGACGGGTCTTGTGTTGCTTCGTGCGGTGAGTCGTCGCTGCCCCGAGCTTCCTGTGGTGCTGCGTGGTGGTGTTGGTCCTGATAGCGCGGCGGCGGCTGTGGCTGCGGGAGCTTCTGGCGTGGTGCTTGAGCATCAGCTCTGGGCCTGTGATGTGTGGCCTGTGTCAGACAAGATCAAAAAACGTATCTCCTCGTTCAACCCGACCGACACGCGCTCTCTGGGACACACGCTCGGCATGCGTTATCGCGTCTTTGCTCAGATCGCCACGCGTGCTCCCAAGGAACTTGCTGCGCTTGAAGAAGAACTCATCACAAAATCCTCGCCGTCGCCCCAGACACGTCGTGAGTTCCTCGCCATTTTGGCAGACAGGACCACTGGAAACCCTCTCTCTGCTGACCTCAAGAGCGAGCTTCTTCCACTTGGTCAGTGTGCTGCGCTCGCTGCACCACTTGCTCAAAAATACGAGACGCCTCAGGCAATTATCAAGGCCGTGAGAGAGCGCATCGAGTCGTCCATTACACATGCTGCGGCGCACTTCCCGTTTATGAAAAATCAGGGCGCTGCTCAGACCAACCACACTGACTTGCCGCTTCACCAGGGACCCATGGCTCAGGTCAGTGACACACCTGCGTTTGCGAAAGCTGTTGTGGACCATGGCTCCATGCCATGGCTCGCGCTTGGTAACATGCCTACACATGTGGCAGAGGACATCGTCTGGAAGACAGGTGAAGCTCTGCAAGGCAAGCCGTTTGGCGCGGGCATCATTGGCCTTGATGCCAACCGCTACCGCGATGAGCACATCGAGATGCTCGGGCGAGCGGCCAAGAAGTTCCCCTCCATGATGGGTCTTGTGGCAGCAGGTACTGCGGAGCAGGCGCTTCAGATGGAAAAGCTTGGTGTCAAGAGCTACCTCCACACCCCAACTCCTGGCGTGCTTCGTGCCGCGCTTGCCAATGGTCAAAAGCTCCTGTTGCTTGAAGGCACAGAGGCAGGCGGACACATTGGTCAACTCGGTGGCATGCTCCTGTGGCAATCCTGCATCATCGAGATCGAGCAGGCGATTGAGTCCATGAACCTCGATCCTTCCTCTCTGACTGTGCTCCCCGCAGGTGGCATCGGTGACGCTGAAAGCTCCGCTGCTGTGGCCGTGATGTTTGACCCGCTGATTCGTCGTGGTGTCAAGGTCGGCCTTCAGATGGGCACCTCCTACCTCATGACACATGAGGCCGTGAACACAGGGGCGATTAACTCCATTTACCAGAAAGTCGGTGAGAACTCTCCTCGCACTGTGGTGCTCGGTGAGTCCGTGGGCGCGCCTACTCGTATGCTTCCCAATGAAGCTGCTGCTCAGGTTGCCCAGCGTGAGATCGACCGTATCACCAACAACGTCTCTCTCAAGGAACGCAAGGAAGCCTACGAGCACGATAACCTCGGCGGGCTCCGTGCTGCTGCCAAGGCTCAGCGCATCGACCGCATCGATCCCGAGAAGGGCGCGATCTTTGCCTCATTGACCGCAGAAGAACAGGAACGTGATGGTCTCTTCCACTGTGGACAGGGCATCAACCTCTGGCGAGCACCGAAGTCAATGGCTGCGTTGCACGAGGAAGTGACCACAGGTGCGCGCGACTTTTTGACCCAGCGATTCACTCAACTTCAACACCAGGATACCATGGCTACTCAGAGTACAACCTCTCAAAGCACACCCTCCAACTCCGCTCAACATGCGCATGAGGAAGACAAAGGGCTCGCCATTGCTATCGTTGGCGTGGGGGCAAAACTCCCTGGCGCGCTCTCTGTGAAGGAGTTCTGGTCCAATGTGGAGCAGGGCGTCTCGGCGATCAAGCCTGTCCCTGCTGATCGCTGGAACTACCGTGAGTATTACGATGAGGATCGCGATGCTCCTGACAGGACCTACTCCATGATTGGTGGTTGGGTTGAGGGCTTTGAGTTTGATCGTAAGGCGTTCAGGTTGCCTCCGATGGTTGTCAAGCAGATGGACCCAAGCCAGACCTTGTGGCTTGCCGCTGCACGTGAAGCTCTTGAAGATGCAAAGCTCTTTGACGATATGGAATGGGATCGCGAGCGTTGCGCTGTCATCCTTGGTAATGCCATGGGTGGTGATGTGCGCGATTTCAACGACATTCGCCTGCTCTTCCCCGAGGTTGAGCGCGGCTTGCGTCAAGCGCTCGCTGCACACAACGTTCCTGCCGATCAGGTCGATGGCCTGCTCGCAACCATGGAAGAAAAGATCAAGGGGCAGTTCCCACCCATTACAGAAGACACCATGCCTGGTGAGCTTGCCAACGTCATCGCAGGACGCACAGCGCAGCTCTTTGATCTTGGTGGTCCAAACTTCATCGTGGATGCCGCCTGTGCCTCCTCACTTGCCGCCATTGAGCAAGCCGTGCGTGGTCTTCGCGCTCGCCGATTTGATGTCGCGCTCACAGGTGGTGTGGATCGCTGCATGGGCCCCTCGCCGTACATCAAGTTCTCCAAGATTGGCGCGCTCTCCCCTGATGGCTCACGTCCCTTTGATGAGGATGCCAATGGCTTTGTGATGGGTGAAGGCGCTGCCGCGCTGATTCTGAAGCGTCTGGAAGATGCCGAGCGTGATGGCGATACTGTGTACGCTGTGATTCAGGGCATCGGTGCTTCGTCTGATGGTAAAGGCAAGGCGATCACTGCGCCAAACCCCATTGGTCAACGTCGCGCGCTCGTGCGTGCTTATGAAGAAGCAAAGTTCCCGCTTAGCTCGGTCTCGCTTGTGGAAGCTCACGGCACATCAACGCCAGTGGGTGATCCTGTAGAGGTTGGCACGCTCGCCGAGGTCTTGCTTGAGGACAAGGGAGAGCTTTCTGCGGACTACATCGCGCTTGGCTCTGTGAAGTCAATGATCGGTCACTTGAAGGCCGCCGCTGGTGCAGCGAGCGTGCTCAAGGTGGCGATGGCGTTGCACAAGAAAGTGCTGCCACCCACCATCAACGTCAAGAAGCTCAACCCTGCGCTTAACCTTGAAGCGACACCAATTCGTATTCAACACACCGCTGCGCCCTGGAACGTGCGTCAAGGTGCAAGCCGTCGCGCTGGCGTAAGCGCCTTTGGTTTTGGCGGTACAAACTTCCACATTGCGATGGAAGAATATGTGCCCGCCTCACAACGCACCATCAATGTGCCCCAGTCTCAATCCAACACTTCCTCGGAGTCCTCTTCAATGACATCAACTGTGACCGCTTCAACGACACCAAAAAGCCTCGCTTCAGAGGGTATCCTTGGTCTCCACGCCGCCTCACAATCAGACCTCCTCGCGCTCGTCGGTTCACTGGCAACCGCGATTGAAAGCGGCGACCAGTCTGCGCTCCTTCCCTGGAGTCTTGATGTTCAGAACCCTGGGTCACTCCCCGTGGAATTGTCACAGTTAGGCGAGCACCGCATCGCGGTAGTCTATGAAAAGATTGATGAAATTGCACAGCTTCTCGGTAAGGCAAAGAAAGCGCTTGAGCGCAACAAGGGCTGGAGAATCCTGAGCAATCAGGGCGTGTTCTCATCCTATGAAGCCTCTGCTCGTGGCAAGGTTGCGATGCTCTTCCCTGGTCAGGGAAGCCAGTACATCGGCATGCTCTCTGGCCTGGCCGAGCGCTACGCTGTGGTCCGCGACACCTTCAAGGAAGCGGATAACATCATGCGTCCTGCGCTTGATCTTAACCTGAGCGATCTTATCCACCCCGACCTGACAAAGGTCGACAAGGGTGATGCTTTCTTTGCGCTCTCTCAGACAGAGATCACACAGCCCGCAGTGCTCACCGTGGATGTGGCGTTGCTTCGTCTGCTTGATGCGTTTGGCATCACACCTGATGTTGTTGCAGGTCACTCTCTTGGTGAGTATGGCGCGTGCGTCGCAGCAGGCGTGATGACCTTTGATGAAGCGCTTCAGACTGTGGCGCTGCGTGGTACACAGATGGCCAACGCCACCCCCATGAACGGGGATTGTGGACTGATGGCAGCCGTCCCCATGGGGGCTGATGAGGTCGAGGCCGAACTTGCTGTGTTGCAACCTGGTTATGTGGTGTGCGCCAACAAGAACTCACCCTCTCAGACCATCATCGCTGGACTCACCGAGCCCGTGAAAAAAGCTGTCGCACACTTTGAAGAAAAGGGCCTGCAAGTCATGCTCCTTCCTGTCAGCCACGCCTTCCACTCCGAGGTCGTCGCGGCTGCTTCAAAACCCTTGCGCGAACACATGGGGAGCCTTGATATCAAGGTGCCTGTCACCCCAATCCTGACCAATGTCACAGGTGGTTACTACCCCACTAGCTCCGATGAAATCCGCGATCTGCTCGCCCATCAGGTGGCAGCTCCCGTGGAGTTCATGGCCATGATCGAGCAAATGTACAACGATGGCGCGCGCGTCTTTGTTGAGGTTGGCCCCAAACGTGCGCAGGCATCCTTTGTCAGCAGCATCCTTGGTGACCGTGAGCATGTCTCCATTTACACCAACCACCCCAAGAAAGGCGATCTTCGCTCCTGGCTTGATGCGCTCGCCATGCTCTGGATTACAGAGTCCTGGAGCGCTGCAAAAACCACAGCAACTCAGAGCACGACCACTGCTGCGCCCGCACCACAGGCCGCTCAGAGCGGCGTGGCAAGGACGGATGTCGCGCAGCGCCTGCTCAATGTCCTGTGCGAAAAGACAGGCTACGACGCCGATGAGATCGAGTTTGATTACGAGCTTGAAGCAGACCTCGGCATCGACACCGTAAAACAGGCAGAGATCATCGCCGCAGTACGTGACCATTACAACATGGAGCGTGATGAAGACTTCCGCCTTGCTGATTATCCCACGCTCAACGCGTTGACTGATTATGTCGTCGGTCGCCTTGGTTCATCTGCTCCTTCCGCAAGTGCTCCTGCACCGCAGGTTG
>CATLTV010000204.1 GCA_950059285.1 uncultured Pseudomonadota bacterium
TGTCATGTCTGGTGTTATGGCAGGAAGAGATCAATGGATAACTCATTGTTACTGGCTCTTGGTGAGCTGGTAAGTACGGAGATTAGCGCACAGCAGTTGTTGGAGCGTCTGGTCGATGCTGTGGCCGAGACGTTATCGGCAGACAGGGCGACAATATACTTGCTGGATCATGAGCGAAGGGATCTTGTGAGTCTTGTGGCACATTTGCCCGAACTCAAGGAGTTACGTGTACCGTTGCAACAGGGTGTTGCAGGCCAGGTGGCAAGGACTGAGCGTGTGGTCAACATCAAGGTGGGGGAGCAAGGAAAGCAGTTCTGGTCCAAGGTTGATCAGGAGACTGGCTATACGACGCGAAGCATTATTGCGGGGCCCATGTATACGCGTGGTGGGACATTGATCGGTGTGGTTCAGGCGCTCAACAAGGTAGGTGATGAGCAGTTTACTGCACAGGATCAGGAGCTGTTTGGGGAGTTATGCAAGCAGGCTGGTGCGTTGATCGAGGAGACCACGTTGACGCGAGATACCTCTGTATTGGAGGAGGAAAGTCTGGCAGAGCTTGATCGTGAGCTTGCGCCAAAGTCCGTGTTAGGCGAGCCGTTTAACCGTGTAGTGGGTCGCAGCGAGCCGATGCAGCGTGTGTATCAGATGATCGATCGCGTGGCCCCAACCGATGCCACTGTATTGATCCGAGGCGAGAGTGGTACGGGGAAGAGTGTGATTGCGAGAGCAATTCATTACAACTCGGCACGTAGTCGGAAGGGTTTTGTGCAGATTGACTCCACGACCTTGCCTGACACGTTAATAGAGAACGAGTTATTTGGTCATGAGAAGGGGGCATTTACAGGCGCGGGTGGCCGCAAAAAAGGTCGCGTGGAGCTTGCGGATGGGGGGACGGTGTTTCTGGATGAGATCGGTGATTTGCCGCTTGTGCTTCAAGGCAAGTTATTGACTCTATTGCAGAATAAGACGTTTTATAGAGTGGGTGGTACAGAGGAGATTACAGCAGACATCAGGATTGTGGCTGCGACCAACAGAGATCTCGAGTCGCTTGTGGCGAGGGGGTTATTCAGGGAGGATCTGTATTATCGACTGCGTGTTGTGCAGGTGACGATGCCTGCGTTGAGGGATCGAGGGCGAGAGGATATCGTCGCGTTGGTGCAGCATTTTGTGGCCAAGGCGGCGCGAAAGCACAAGCGTCGAGTGCCACGGCTCAGGGCAGATGCGTTGCAATTATTGCTGGGGTATTCCTGGCCTGGCAATGTGCGTGAGCTGGAGCATTGTATTGAGTCAGCGGTTATCTTTGCCGATCGTGAGATTACGCCATCAACGCTATCGTTACCAAGACCAGGTACGACACGCATGATCAAGGCGCTCAGTGAGCATGATATGTATTCGCGGCTGTCGATCTCGGAGGAGCCGTCATCCACAGCTTCTGTCAATGAGGTTGCCGAGGAGATGATGCGCGACGAGCCCACGTTGCGGGAGCTTGAGGCGCGTTATATTGGTTACCTGCTTGAGCGGCATGAGGGGAATCGCAGCGAGTGTGCAAGAATACTTGAGATTGGTCGTAACACATTGATACGGAAGATAAAAGAGTATGGTCTTGACTGAGGTTGCTTATCCATTTGATGGGCGGCGCATCAGGTTTTGAGCCAGTTGATCAGCGCTCAGAGGGTCATCAAGTTCGCGTAGCATTTCGACGATGGCGAGCGAGGTGGCAAAGGCGCGTTCGGGGGGCTGATGTGTCGCGATAAATTGTGCGAGTGTTTTCAGTTTTTGGGGGAGGTTCAGGTTATGGCCAGGGGCATTTTCGCGTAGCACACGTAGGCGTCGAAGGTTCGACGAGAGTGTCTGTGAGTCGCGCTTGATGTGTGCCAGGAGGCTTGAGAGTGTCATGGAGAGCAGCAATAAGTCGGTGTGACCGACGTATTCTGCGCGTGTCATGGCAAGCTGGCTGTGTTGGATCGCGTCGGAGGTGTCACCAAGGATCAGGCATGTAATGGCGAGGTTAAATGCAGCGATGGCAGCGACCTCGATATTGCCGCGCGAGGCGGCCATGAGGGTGGCTTGTTCGTGGAGTTGGCGTGCCTCTGCAAAGGCTTGATCTTGTGATAGTGCTCTACCGAGCAGTGTTTTAATGATGGGGGTGTAGTGCTGGAGGTGATTGTTTTGCACGCGCTTTTCGCACGATGTAAGCATCTTCTTTGCAGCTTTGGGTTGTTGTGCCTCAAGGAGGCAACGCGAGAGTTGGAGGGAGGAGAGTACAAGTCCATGAGAGTCATGGATGCTTTGATGTATGTCATGTGCCTTGGCGGCAAGTTCCATGGCGTTGTCGGTTTTTCCGCGCATCAGTGCGATCTCGGACTGGAGCAGGAGTGACTTGGCCATGCCATAGTCATGATGCAGGCGTTCGTTGAGATTTTCAGCGCGTTTTGCGTGTTGTTCAGCCTCATCAAGTCGTGGTGTGCGAAGTAAACACATGCCAAGGACGAGGTGTGCGTGTGCTCGTCCAAGGGTGTCGCCGATTTGCCGTTTAAGCTCCATGGCGAGGTTGATGGTGGAGATGGCGTGTTCGATATGGCGAGTTGGTATTTGAATGAGCGTGAGCTCCACATCAGCCTCGCTGCACAGGAGAATATCATTCTGTGTTTCTGCGAGTTTGCGTGCGCGTTTGAAGAGATCTGATGCATCTTTTAACGAGCCCTGAGCGTAGGCGCACTGTCCCTGTCCAAAGATTGCGCGTGCCTCAAGGTTGCAGCTTTTGATCTGGACGGCGTGTTCCTGGATATGAGCAAACTTGCTCTGGGCTGAGGGGTAATTCCCTGCAAATCGGTCGATTTCGCTGATGCCAAGATCGCAGCGAAGTTGTCCAGCGGGCTCATTAAAGCTCTGATAAAGTTGTTTGGCGGTCAGGAATGTTTCGCGCGCGGTGTTGTAGCAGGTCATCAGTACAAGCAAGCTTGCCAGAGCTTCCTGGGTGAATGCCTGTCCAACGATATCGCCGACTTCGGTGGCTTCCTGTACTGCTTCCTTCAGCGTGGCTTCGGCCTCGCTGAACTCACCAAGGAACCTGAACATTCTGCCCTGAGCCAGTCGTACTTCAAGGAGGAGTTCGCCGTTTGGATTAAGAGATTTATCGAGCTGAGCGTGAATTTCGTCGAGATGTTTGAGCGCGAGCAGGAAGTTCTGGGAGTGTTCAGCATGGCGAGCCGCGCGAATTTTCCATTGCAGTGCTTCAAAGGGTTGATCTGCCATGGCCCAGTGTTGTGCGATGACATGGGCCTTGATGTCCACAAGTTCGGGGAAGCGGTGTGCGTAGTGATGGTGGAGCGTTTCTGCGATCAAGCGATGGAGCGACTGGAGGTCTTCCTGGGTGTGTGCTGCGAGCAGGTTAAGGATTTTAAGCCTGAGTAAATCGTAGCCAAATTCAAGGGCTGGACGCTCATCGATAGAGGACGTATAGAGGATATGGTTTTGCGTGAAAAACTCAATGGAATCATCGAGGTATGCGAGGAGGTCTTCGCGCTGTTCTCGACGGAGGAGTTCCTTGAGTAGACGGGTTTCAAAGCGGTCGCCAAGCGCGATGGCACGCATCAAAATGGTGTGCAAAATGGAGCTTAGTCGATGGTCCCTGAGTTGAGCAAAAATGTGTGCAATGAGCAACTCTTCAAGGTCGTGTGGGAGCAGCGATGGAGCGTCTTGATCGGAGGATGGGACGATGAGTTCCCACTGGTTCTGCGTGTTGAGTTCAAGGAGTTTTTGTTCAAAGAGATGCTTGATGATTTGACGCAAGTAGAGAGGGTTCCCACGTGCTGTGTCTGAGATGCGTTGTTTGAGGTGATGTTCAAAAGGCATCAGGTCATCAAGCAGTTCAAAGACGGTGTGTTTGGGCAGTGGTTTGAGCAGGACTTGATAGGCGTAGCTGGAGAGGTTTTGTTTGAGGTGCTGAAATCTGTTGTGTGTCGAGTGTGCTCCTGTGGTGCCGTGTGATGAAGGCGTCTGAGAGAAGACAAGCACAAGGGGAAGTGCACGAAGGGACATGGTGTGTTGCCAGTGTGTGATCAGCTCGCGGGTGAGAGGATCGGCATCGTGAAGGTTTTCGAGCACAAGGATGGTGGGGCGTTGTTGGGCGAGTCTGTAGAGGACTTGTTCAAGCTGAGAGACTATTTTTGTAAGCGTAGGATGTTTGTGTGGGAGCTGTGCGAGGTCTTCTTTTTGAGCGAGGAGTGGCTTGAGGATCTGTTTGACTTTGGGATCGATTAAATGAGGTTTGAGCGTGGGTGAAGCGTCCTCTACATCAGGCTCAACCAGCGGCAAAAATGCATGGTAGAGAGCGTCCAGAGGTGCTGATTGGGGGGAGTAGGAACCTTGAAGGATGAAGACCGAGGAGTGCATTTCCATGTGTTTGAGCCATTCCTGAATCAGGCGTGTTTTACCTGCGCCAGGAGCGCCGAGCACAAAGAGTGTGCTCCCTGTAATCATGGCTTGTTGTCCCCATTTGAGGAGGTCCTGAAGTTCCTCATGTCGTCCCATCATGGGGAGTTGGTCAAGGTGTCGGTGGATTTCTTTGAGATCGAGTGCGGAGATGTTGCGCCTTGAGAACCAGGGTTCAATGGACGCCTGTGCAGGAGATTCGCTTGGTTGAGGATGCTTTTGAATGGCAACATTGAACGTGGTAGCGGGTTCAAAGTGTGCAGGATCGTAGGTGGGTGGTGCAAGTAGCGCACGTTGTGCGTTGTCGCGCGCCTTGAGGAGCCATTCAAGGGCTTCACGCGCGCTTTCAAAGCGTTTCTTGGGGTCTTTTTGAGTGGCGCGCTGAATGAACTGATCAAGGATCGTACCTTGCAATGTGGGAGGCAAGGGGGGCGTGGGTTCATTGACCTGTTTGAGGAGGATGTCCACGGGGGTTCCGCCTGTGAACGCGCTCTGGCCCGTGAGTGTTTCCCAGCACATCAGACCAAGGGCGTAGATATCGGAGGCAGGCGAGAGCTTCATGGCACAGGCTTGCTCGGGGCTCATGTATTGGGGGGTGCCATAGACCTTGCCTTCCTTGGTTAGAGTACGTTGTTCAGCGCGTCGCGAGCCACTAATGGCCTTGCTCAGGCCAAAGTCGAGGACTTTGATGAAGGGGGTTTGTGCGTCATCATCAATGGAGCAGAGGAAGATGTTTTCGGGCTTAATATCGCGGTGAAGGATGCCCTGTTGGTGTGCTTCACGAAGGGCGCGCAAGATTTGTTCAATGATGGCGAAGGTGTCTTCGTGTGTGAAGGGTCCCTTGTTTGTGAGCCACTGACCAAGGTTCATGCCCGAGAGGAGTTCCATGACAATGAACAGGGTGCCATCGGATGTTTTACCATAATCATGGAGCGTGATGGTGTTGGGGTGTTGTAGGCAGCTTGCGTTAAAGACCTCACGACGGAAGCGTTC
Organism: uncultured Pseudomonadota bacterium; assembly: GCA_950059285.1. Classification (GTDB taxonomy): domain Bacteria; phylum Myxococcota_A; class Bradymonadia; order Bradymonadales; family Bradymonadaceae; genus CATLTV01. The sequence continues at coordinate 5,428 of CATLTV010000204.1, forward strand.
GACTTCTTCTTCTTGTTCGGCTGCTTCTGGACGAAGTGTTTTGATCGCCACGTCGCGTCCCATCGCCTTGTGGTGCGCTCGCCAAACCTGTCCATAGCCTCCTTCGCCGATGCGTGAGATGAGGATATATTTTTCAGCAAAGAGGTTGCCTGTTTGAAGCTTCATGAGGTGTCACATATGGAGGGGAAGTAAGTGAGGACAGGGAAGCGGAAGGGGCGCTGTTGTCAGGAGGGCAACATATGGCGAGCACGTTGCATTGCGTGGTGTGTAGTGCAATACGATCGAAAGTCTTGCCCAGAGGGCAGTCTATTGCATATCCGCATCCTGGCCAAGATCTTTACTCTGGCCAAGGTCATAGATGTAGGCTCCGAGGTCAGCTTGATTGACGGGAGACGTGGATGTGGTGCCTGTATAAGGTGCGCAGATGCCTTTGGCACAGTATTCGCCAGCAAAGCACTCCTCGTGGTCAAAGCAGGGGCGAGATGTTTTCTTGGGTTTGAGTTTGGATGTGAAGGAATCGATTTGTCCACAACCCAGAGCGTTCATCGTCACAAACACAAGCGTCAGGGTAAAGAATCTGAGTTTCATGAGGATCTCATCGTGAAGGGAGTTGTGGGTAGATGTAGGCAGCCAGAGTGGGCACGGTGAGCCGTTTTCTGGAGTGAGCAGCGCAGGTTGTGCTCTTTGATAACTTACGAAAATTCAGGAAAGAAACACAAGAATGAAGAAATTTTAGTTTGATTCTCACACGTATCGTCGTACAACAAGCACGCTCAGAGATGCATTCCCTTGTAGGATAGGCTCCTACAAGCACACAACTATAGGGATGCATTGAGACTAAAAGTAGTAGTAATTTATGGCGCTGCTATCATGTTTAATGTTTTGTTTTTAAACGTGTTTTTGTAGCTAAAGAGAGATATCTTTACAGGAAGATAAGAGGAGATGCCTCATGCATTCTAATCACCGTATATGGATCGCGCTGCTCTGCGCGTTGGCGCTTCCGCTGTCCATTCTTCCATCCGTAGCATTTGCTCAGGATGAAGAGAAATCAGAAGAAAAGAGCGAAGAAGAGAAGGTCGAAGAGAAAGTCGACGAGCTTGAGGAAGAGATCGAAGAAGAGCTTGCTGAAGGGGAAGAAGCAGCTGAAGAGACCGAGGAAGAAGAGGAAGCGCGTGAGAGCGCTGATGGCAGCTACGAGTTCAAGCGCAGCTTTGGCGCAGGTATCGAAGCAGGTCTGTTCTTCTCTCCATTTGATCGCTGGAATCGCCAGTTGCTTGAGCCCAACAACGCATCCACCTTTGACACTGACGTTGCAGGACACATCGATCTCGCTGTGGAATTTTCCCCGATCGAAGGCGGTCGTTTCAGCGTGTTCGGTGGTGTGCAGTCTCCGTTGAGTTCTGAGCCCTCCATGAGAGCGATTTACCTTGGTCTTGAGCCCGCGTTTGCGTTCAGGAAGTCTCGTTGGGAGCTTGCTGTGGGTTCTGGCTTTGGTATTGGTCGTCTGAACATGTCGCTTGAAGATGGAAGCGGCGTGGACAGCAGCCTCGTTGTGTTGAGGCCCTTTGTTGAAGCAAGGACATACGCCACAAAGTTTGCAGCAGTGTATGCTCGCTTTGGTTTCAACTACTGGCACGTTTACGATGAGCAGCTTACAGGCTTGACTCCATTCAACCTTCGTCCTGGTACTGCGTCTGGCACAGATGCAAGCAACAACCTCAACGAGGGTGGAGCTTACTTTGCGATCGGTACTCGTTTTGGCTCTTACCCCGAGCCTATCAAGGTCGTGGGTGATAGCGATGGCGACGGCCTCAAGGACGATATCGATGATTGTCCTGATGAGCCCGAAGATATGGACGGCTTTGAGGATTTCGACGGTTGTCCTGAGCTTGACAACGACAAGGATGGTATCCTTGATGATGTTGATCAGTGTCCGCTTGAAGCTGAAGACAAGGATGGCTTTGAGGATGAGGACGGATGTCCTGATCCCGATAACGACAAGGATGGCATCCTTGACGTGGAAGATGAGTGTCCTGTTGAAGCTGGTATCCCCGAGAAGAAGGGTTGCCCAATTCGCGACAACGACAACGATGGCATCCTGAACGACGTCGACAAGTGTCCTGACGCACCTGAAGATATGGACGGCTTTGAGGATGAGGACGGATGTCCTGATCCCGATAACGACAAGGATGGTCTCCTTGATGGTGTCGATCAGTGTCCAAACGAAGCTGAAACCTACAACGGTAACAAGGATGATGATGGATGTCCTGATGGTGACCAGACCGTGGTGATCACCAAGACCGAGATCAAGATCCTTGAGCAGATCTTCTTCAACACTGGTAAGGCTACAATTCAGTCCAAGAGCTTCCCGCTTCTTGACACCGTGGCTGTGGTTCTTAACCAGAACCCACAGATCACCAAAATTCGCGTCGAAGGTCACACGGATGATGTGGGCCGCGATGAAAAGAACCTCCAACTCTCCAAAGACCGCGCTGCAAGCGTGATGAAGTACCTCACCGACAAGGGTGTGGATGCTTCTCGTCTTGAGTCCGAAGGTTATGGTGAAGAGAAGCCTCTGTGTGCAGACATGGAAGAGTTGCTCAAAAACAAGCGTAAGAACCGCAAGGAGATCGAGGCATGTCGCGCAACCAACCGTCGCGTGCAGTTCCAGGTCACCGAGGTGAATGGCAAGCCCATTGACGCATCTGCTTCCGTGACCATCGAAGAGAAGAAGGTTGTGGAAGAGCCTGTGGAAGAGGTTGAGCAACCTGCCGCTGCGAAACATAGCATTGATACAGTCAGTTTAGATTTCGAAATGGACGATGAGTTACTAGAAATCTTTACAGAGGAAGCCGAAGAGTTATTCGATAGCGATGCACAGCTATTAGAGCAATGGCGCAGCAAGCCTTCAGATATAGCCCCAATTGGCGAGTTACAACGTAACTTGCATACGTTGAAGGGTAGCGCTCGCATGGCTGGCTTCACACCAATTGGTGATTTAGCACATGGCCTAGAAGATCTTTACACTGCGATTATGGAAAAGCGTATTAGTGCTTCTCCTCAAGCTATTAAGTTAGCAACCAAAGCAGAAGATAAGCTGATGGAGATCTTTGCTTCACGAAATACTCCTGAAAGTATTCCTTCACCGCAGTCACTTCTGACTGAAATAGATCAGTTCATTGAAATTGAAAAGTCTGGCGGTACGGCTACTGTCGAAGAGGCCGAGCCAGCGGATGACGTTGAAGAAGTAGAAACTGTAGCGGAAGAAACTGAGACTTCAAGCGATGAGACAGCAGAGCCAGTAAAAGAAGAAGAGAAAGACGATATCTGGGAACAGGAATTGGTCGATTTATTCTTAGGAGAAGCGCCTGAGCTGTTGAGTGGTTATTACGCTGCCATTGAAACTTGGGCTGGCGGCTTCTCAAAAACAGAACCTTTGAAAGAGGCTCACCGAAGCCTGCATACCTTGAAGGGTGGCGCAAAACTGGCGTTAATCAAGCCAATCGCCGTTATTTCTGATTCGTTGGAAGACTGTGTTGAGCTGCTACAACGAGATGCTCGTGCCGGACAACAACGTTGGGTTGAGTTATTAAAAACAGGTCATGAGCAACTGACCGACATGGTGGATGCAGTCAAAGAAGGCCGAATGCCTGTACTGCCTCATGAATTTGAACGTCGTTTATCAAACGACCAGGATGCAATTCGAGCACAACTGGATCAGCTGGATAAGCGAGATCTTGCAGAGTCAGATGAACAAGCAGATGTTAATGTTGTTTCTCTGGTAGATCGTCAGAAAGAAAAAGAAGAAGCTGCGAAAGACGCCGCTAGCCGAGATGTTATTCGTGTTCGCTCTGAAATTTTAGATAACCTGGTGAATTTATCAGGCGAGAGCTCGATTTTCTGTTCACGATTAGAGCAGCAAGTGGCTGACTTAAACTTCAACCTAGGCGAGATGTCGTCGACGGTTGATCGTTTGCGTGATCAGTTACGTAACCTTGAAATTGAGACGGAAGCACAGGTCTTGTATCGTCGAGAGATCTCAGGCGACTTTGATGACTTCGATCCATTAGAAATGGACCGATACACGCGACAGCAAGAGTTAACCCGAAGCTTGCTAGAGGCCGCGAGTGACTTAGTTTCGATTCAGGAAACACTAGACACTAAAGTAGGCGATGCGGAAGCAACCTTATTGGCGCAAGGTCGCGTCAATACTGAATTACAAGATCGCTTGATTCGTACTCGAATGGTACCGTTTAACAGTATTGAAAGTCGTCTTCGCCGCATGGTTCGCCAAATTTCAAGCGAGCTAAACAAAGATGTTGATTTGATTCTGACATCAGAAGGCGAGATGGACCGTACGGTAATTGAGCGTATGGTTGCGCCGCTTGATCACATGCTGCGTAACGCGATTGACCATGGTATCGAAAGTAAAGCTGATCGTAAGCGTGCGGGCAAACCAGAAAAAGGTCAGGTAAAACTGAACTTGAGTCGTCGTGGTAATGAAGTTTATATCGAAATTGCTGATGATGGCGCCGGTATCCGCAAAGATAAAGTTAAAGCACGTGCTGTGGCGCAAGGCATGATTGATGAGTCATACCAGCCATCGGATCGTGAGCTGTATCGTTTGATTTTACAGCCTGGTTTCTCTACGGCTGACAAAGTCACACAGATTTCAGGTCGTGGTGTTGGTATGGACGTGGTACACAGCGAAATTCTTCAGCTAGGTGGTTCCTTAAATGTGAACTCTGAAGACGGTCAAGGCACGACGATGACTGTTCGTTTACCATTCACCTTGTCATCGAACCAAGCATTAATGGTTAAAGTGAAAGGCGAGCCGTATGCCATTCCATTGTCTAACATCACAACGGTGGCGCGTGTTAAAGCCGATGAATTATTAGAAATTTATCAAAGTAAGAAAGACACGTTTGAGCACTTAGGCGAAGAATTTGAGTTGCGTTACCTCGGTCAGATTCTAGAGCGTAACTCAGAGATTGTGCCGCCTGTTGATGAATACGTGCCGGTATTAATTATTCACGGTGAAGGCAAGCCAATTGCTGTACACGTCGATGAGTTACTAGGCTCGAGAGAGATTATTGTTAAGAACGTAGGTCGTCAGATTTCAACAGTTCCTGGTATTTCCGGTGCGTCGATTACTGGTGATGGTACTGTTGTACTCATTCTTGATATGCAAACCCTGGTCGATCGTTTCCATGAGTGGGATTTCGCTCATGAAGCAGGCCTAGTCGAGGAAGTGACTCAAGAAGATCGCATTCCTACGGTCATGGTTGTGGATGATTCGATTACGGTACGTAAGGTTACGGCCCGTTTATTACAGCGTCACCAGTATCAAGTGCTAACGGCGAAAGACGGTGTCGATGCGATTACCCAGCTGCACGATGATGTCCCAGATGTTATGTTGCTGGACATTGAAATGCCACGCATGGATGGTTTCGAGTTAGCAACGATTATACGTCACGATGAACGCTTAAAGCATATTCCAATCATCATGATTACATCGCGTACGGGTGAGAAACACCGTGAGCGAGCTCAAGAGATTGGCGTAAATCAATATTTAGGTAAGCCGTATAACGAAGAGAAACTGCTTTCGACGATTGAGGAGATGTTGGAGCTAGACATTTAGTAAAGGACGCCAATGAATACAGTATTAGTATTATTAGGAGGCTCGACAGGAGGTCCGGCGGCAGTTAAAGCATTTATTGATGCTTTACCAAATGAGGCTTTGCCAGTGTGCTTTGTGTTGGGGAATCACATCACTCAAGAGTTTTTACCAAGTCTTGAGGCGATGTTAAATGAACACCCCTTTTTTAGTGCAGAAATTATTGATGGCAATAAACAGATACTTCCGGGGAAGCTTTACATAGCACCTATCGACCGGAAAATTAGTTTTAATCCAGAAGGCCGGATTTATTTGTCTGAGCAATCGTGGGACGCGCCTTACGCGCCCAACATTAATCAGATGTTTGAGTCGTCCTTAGAGTTGCCAAACGTGCAGAAACTGGCGATTGTGTTTAGCGGGATGGATGACGACGGCGCAGCGAGCGCTGATATTCTCGATGAGAACGATGTTGAAATTTGGTGCCAAACGCTGGAAACCTGTGTGCAAGCATCAATGCCATTAAACATGATGCGAACGGGGAAGGTAATTTACAAAGACAGCCCCGAAGGATTAGCGAGACAATTGTGTGATTTTTTAGAGAGTCACAGTTCACTTGATCAATATGCGTGAGAAGTTGCATGACTGAGACAGTTAAAGATGTATATAGCTTTTTGGTACCAATGCTTGATGATAGCTTGTTA
>CATLTV010000205.1 GCA_950059285.1 uncultured Pseudomonadota bacterium
CAGCGCCTGCTCCAGGCCACTGAAGGTCGGCACCACGCCATCGCCCTCCACCACAACCTTCTCATCGCTCTGCAACAACTCGCAGGACAACTTACATGTGCCACGCTCCAGATCCTCTGTCACCGTGTACTGACGCACCGTCAACGTCATGTAATCGTCCTGTAAAATCTCCTTCATTGTCGTAATCATCTGGGATTGATCTTCGCTCATAGCTCTGTCCTCTCTCGTCCACTCAAAATGTCAACCAACTAAAACCTGACTCTCCATTATCTTCGACACACTCTACTGCCACGCAACCCTCGTTGCAATCTCAGCAGATGGCTTTCAACCAAAACATGCATGCCAGACTTTAAGCACGTTCCATGAACATGGTACACTTGTCTTGCCAGGCCCAAAATAACAGGTCATCATACCTCTGGGACTCACAAGATATTCCCACAACAATTCAAGCCCTTAGTCACGGTATCCTCTTATGTTTCAACAACCGCAAAACTCCAATCACTCCATGCAATTTCAATCAGCGCGTGCTGATGGTCGGGCTGTTGTTCGCGAAACATCGACATACATGAGCGATGTGGATGCCGAACAATTCTGCATCTTCTTTGCTGAGGGACTGGACGCAGGCCTGGGCTATGCTCGCATCATCAGCTTCCTGGAACGCAAAGGCACCAAAGCCAATGTCATCAAGAGCTTGCGCAAGGCCCTCCTTGAAGAGGGTGTCCAGTTGTCGGAAGCCTTTGCACGTTACGGACTCCTTGATGCCGCAGGCCGAAAGCTCGTCCTTGTCGCTGAAAAACAGGGCACGCTCCCACAACTCTTCAAACTTCAAGCACAACACTACCGCGACCGTTACGAGCGCAAAAAAGATGTGGTCATGGGGATCATCGAACCCATGGTCATGGCCATCTTTGCCTTCGGTGGACTCCTCCCCGTGATCTCCAATATGACCGTGCTCGCAGAGAGCAGAAACAACATCGTCACGGATGTGCTCGGCCTCATCCTTGGCCCAATGATTGTGGGCGTCTTCAGCCTCATGTTCTATCTGTTCCTTGCATATGCATGGCTCTCGCTTCCTGTGGATATGCCCTCACGTGAGCGCTGGGCCAGAGCATGGATGCGCGTCCCTGTGGTCTCCATCCCAAGCAAGATGTTCGCAACCTCCGTGTTCTGTCGCTACTTCTACTCCTCGGTGCGCAGCGGCCTCAATATCTACGAGAGCCTTTATCTCTCTGCCGAAGCATGTAACGACCCCGCCATCTTCTCGCATATCAACAAGGCGCTTGAACTCCTTGAACAGGGCTACTCCCTTGAACACAGCCTCTCTGCCGTCAAGAGCATCCCCCGTGATGTCATTGACTACGTCGGCATGGGTGAAGAGACTGGCCGCCTTGAAGAGATGCTCGACAAGTGCGCAAACATCTACAAGGAACGTGCAGACAAGGCATTCAAACAATCCATCAATGTCATCATCTACATCTTCCGCATCGCACTGCTGATTGGCATCCTCATCCTCGCGTTTGCAGGCTTGATCGAGAAGGTCGGTATCTTCAATAAAGTGATGAACAGCATCTAAACCACTATAAGAACTAAAAAAATGGCGAGATGTGCAGGAGCACATCTCGCCATTTTTTTAGTTCTTGGAGGGGGTTGACAGTGTTCAAAAGTCAGATCATGCACATCACAGCCTTTTAATAAGGCGAGCGACGATAAATTTTTTGTGGAGCCTTTGAATACGACGAAATTAATTGACTTATTAATAGCTTAAGTTGCGTTATAACTTATGCATAAGAGGCGAAACGAGGAATTTGACGGAGCGTTTTGCAACAAAAACCTACAGAGCTGAACGCAGCGAAGCGCAGTGAAACTCCAGAGGTTTTTGGATCGCAAAACAACGTATAAAAGAGCCTCTCGCGCGTCTAAAACCTTACTCTACGCTCTTTTTGTGTACCTCAAACGTTTCATGCTTTTGAAACGAATAAGGACAACTGTCAACTCCCTATTATATCAACAACTTATGAGCCAAGCTTAATCTGCCTGATGCTACGAATCGCGTCTGGCTCACCTGTAATTTCCTGAGCGCTCTTGATCAAAGAAGCAACCTGGTCCTCTGTCAGAGGCTTGTCGATCGAGCTGACATCATACGCAAAACCATACTCCGAGAAGTCCCTGTGACTTGACTCAAAGTTGTTGCAACCTGCGTCAAACAACGCATCATTGATCGCTTTCTTTGTGCCACGTACGTCGGAGTGCACCACGGCGAGCACGTAGTTTGGACGGTCTGTCTCAACGCCGATCTCTTGACCTGGTGCATAGACACATGAACGCACCGCTCCGCTCTGGTTGAAGAGCTGTGTGGTTTTGGACACATAACACGCAATGCGAGGCTGCGCCTCCTGCGTAGCAGCACCAATGTGTGGTGTGGCGATCACATGAGGTTGGTCTGCGTAGGGGTTCTCCCAGGCGTCCTTTTTGCTGCCAGGTTCCTCGGGGAAGACATCAATCGCGGCGCGCTTGATATGCCCCTCATTCATCGCTTTCTTCAACTCGTCTGGCTCAAACAAGAACCCACGACCCGCGTTAATAAAGATGCGCGGTGAGTTCTCGCCGCGGTGCTCTCCCATCGCCGCAAAGTGCTCATATTTAAGCATATTCTTGTTGCTCTTGCCTTCCCAGTTCTCGGCAGATGTGTGCACGGTCACAAAATCAGACTCGCGGAAAAGATCGGTCAAGCTCGCGGCCTTCTGCCATCCAAGCGCAAGACCAACCTCGCTGGCAAGCTCGCGATCATCATAGAAGATCACGTCCATGCCAAACACATCGCCCATCTGTGCGACCTGCTTACCAATGTTACCAAGACCCACAATACCAAGGCGCTTGCCCATCAGCTCGTAGCGCTCCTTGTTGTTCTTGGTCCACTCATTGTTTCGAGTCTTCTCATTGGCCTCAAAGATGCGACGTGCAAGACATACCATCTCGCCAAAAACAAGCTCGACGACGCTGCGTGCGTTGCTGATAGGATCGTTCATCACCAACACACCATGACGTGCGCAAGCTTCCTTATCCACCGAATCATCACCAATACAGCAGAGCATAATCGCCGCAAGGTTCTTGCTCGCAGACAACACACGGTCATCCACCTCAAAACGAGAGCGCTTGTACAGCAGGTCGTGCTGACCTTCCTCAAGACGCTTGATCACAGCGTCCACATCTTGCGTCATGGACAGAGGCAAACGCTCGGGCTCAATGCCCTGCTTGCGCAAATACTCGTCGAGCACAGGATCGGGGTTCTCAAGGACTAATGCTCGCTTAAACTTGGGGTTCAAAATACGCACTGTATGTTCGTTGGACATCGGCTTGTCTCTCTAAAGTTGGGGCCTCTTGCTCTTGGCCCAGAAATTATGTCTCACAACCTGAATGATCGTGACAGACTATGTAAAAAAGTTCAGTTCGATTCAAATTTTTGCAACAGAACCTGGAGCGTAAACAAAATCACGAGCCATGCCATCAGGTGACACGGCTCGTGACCACAACATGTTCACGTCACCTGTATAAAGCAAGTCCTGGACCACCAGAGACTTGCCGAGCATCAAAAGACAACACTCTCCACATACTCACCAAAGACACCACGGAGCGCATCAGAAACCTCGCCAAGCGTCACCTTTGACTTCACAGCATGAAGGATGTGCGGCATCAGGTTATCACTGCCCTTGGCGGCGGTTTCAAGCGCTGCAAGCGCGCTCTGAACCTCATCCATGGCACGGCTCGCCTTGAACTCTCTGAGACGAGAGACCTGGTCTTGCTCGATCGCCTCATCGATCTTCAACAAGCCCTGAGGTGGGGCACTTTGAGACTGGAACTCATTGACGCCCACAATAATCTGAGACTTGCGCTCAATGGCAAGCTGCGCCTGATAGGCCGCTTCCTGGATCTCGCCCTGCTGGAATCCGCGCTCAATCGCCTCGGCAGAACCACCAAGTTCGTCGATCTGCCTGATGTAATCCATGGCAGATGCTTCAATCTCATCTGTAAGTTGCTCAATGGCGTAGGAGCCACCAAGTGGGTCGACCACATCCGCCACTCCAGACTCATACGCGATGACCTGTTGTGTACGGAGAGCAAGCCTGGCGGCATCTTCCGTGGGGAGACTCAATGCCTCATCCCAACCATTGGTGTGCAAGGATTGAGTACCGCCCATCACGCTCGCCAGCGCTTGCAGCGCCACGCGGACGATGTTCACCTGTGGCTGCTGTGCGGTCAACGTGCTGCCCGCAGTCTGGCTGTGGAACCTGAGCAACATGCTCTTTGGACTCTTTGCATGAAAGCGCTCTTTCATCAGACGAGCCCACAACCTTCGCGCAGCACGGAACTTGGCGACCTCCTCAAGGAAGTTGTTGTGGACGTTGAAGAAGAACGACAACCTTGGTGCAAAGTCGTCCACATCAAGACCTGCCTTGATGGCGGACTCGACATAAGCGACGCCATTTGCCAGTGTGAATCCAACCTCTTGCGCTGCGGTGGAGCCCGCCTCACGGATATGATAACCCGAGATGGACACGGTGTTCCACTTGGGCACATCCTGCTGGCAGAACGCGAAGATGTCTGTAATCACGCGCATGCTTTGCTTGGGCGGATAAATGTATGTACCACGCGCGATGTACTCCTTGAGCACATCGTTCTGAATCGTTCCTCTGAGCTGCTTTGATGAGACACCCTGAGACTCGGCCACAGCAATGTAAAACGCCAGCAAAATGGACGCGGTGGCGTTGATGGTCATCGATGTCGAGACCTTGTCCAGGGGGATTTTGTCAAAGAGAATCTCCATGTCTGCGATCGAATCAATCGCCACACCAACCTTGCCAACCTCACCGCGAGCGCGGGGAGAATCGGAGTCATAGCCCATCTGGGTAGGGAGGTCGAAGGCCACGCTGAGGCCCTTGGTCCCCTGCTTCATCAGATAGTGATAACGCTCGTTGGACTGCCTCGCTGTACCAAAACCAGCGTACTGGCGCATCGTCCAGTAACGTCCACGATACATCGTGGGCTGTACACCACGCGTGTAAGGATAGGAGCCAGGAAAGCCAATATTCTCCATATAGTCTGAAAGGTTATCACCCTTCTCACCTGGATAATAAACACCCTGCACATGTTCACCGCCCGAGCGCGTGAACTCTTCACGGCGCACGCCGTAACGCTCAAGAAGAGGGTTCAAGACACTCTCTTCCCATGTTTTTTTGGCGTCCTCAATCTCCTTGAGTAACGCGGGGTCAAGCGGTTTGGACTGACTTTCATTCTGGCTCATGGGTTCTCCTTCTCTCACAAAAACAGGTTACGCGTCGGCCTCAATCACAGCCAGGACATCACCAATCTCAACAGCCTGACCAGGAGTCACGCAGATCTCTTTGACGGTCCCTGCCAGGTGTGCTTTCAGGTCGTTCTCCATCTTCATCGCCTCGACGATAAGCACGCACTGGCCCTCGTCGACCTGCTGGCCCTCTTTCGCTTCAATCGCCACGACCTTACCAGCCATCGGACTGACAAGCTCGGGACCGCTCGCTTTACGACCGCCCACGCCTGCCACAAGCATGCGTTTCTGACGCTCGTTCACAACCTCAAAAGTGTGACGACGGCCCTGAACCTCGACCTCGTATTCAGTCGCGTCAAGCTCTCTCAAGCTCAGATCAAATGCGCGGCCGCCATCTTCGCCAAGTACCATATGAATCTGGTTTGGCTCGGGCTCGTAAGCGTCGACCTGAATCACCTGACCATCAGGCATTGTCACAGCGAGCTTCCCCCCTTCAAGCTCGTTAATCTCGTACATATCGTGGCCATCTTCGCTATTTGCCACAAAGTATTGCTGACCCATCCTCTTATCCTCTCAAAAATAAAACCTTGAATATCAAAAACTTACAAGACAACATCAGGACCATTGCCTGCGCTGCTCCAGACGAGCAAGGGTCTTCCAACGGCTACCCGACTGCGATGTGGATGCAGTCGCTCCCGATGCCTGACCTGAACCGTGCTCCTGCACTTGCCTGTCTTTCCAGTAAGCCTTGAGCACAGCAGCGAGCGTGGCGGCCTGCTCCTCTGGAGCTTCTGGGGCCTCACGATCACGGAGCATGGCGGGCACAAAGTCGGTGTCATAGGTGCCATCCAGGAACTTGGGATGTGTGAGCACCTCTTCATGGAAGGCGATGTTGGTGATAATTCCCGACACCACATACTCGGACAGCGCCCTTCTCATGCGGCCAATCGCGTGCTCACGATCCTCGCCCCACACAGTAAGTTTGGCGATCATCGGATCGTAGTGAACAGGCACGGTCGCGCCAGAGTACACACCTGAGTCCACCCTGACACCAGGGCCAGAGGGCTCCTTGAGGTATGGAATGTGGCCAGGGCTTGGCATGAAATTATTTTCAGGATCTTCCGCATAAATACGGCACTCGATCGCTGCGCCACGACGCTTGATGTCCTCTTGCTTCAGGGTCAAGTGCTGACCTGCGGCGATCTTGAGCTGCCAGCGCACGAGGTCAAGACCCGTGATCATCTCGGTGATGGGGTGCTCCACCTGAAGACGTGTATTGACCTCGAGGAAGTAGAAGTCCTGGTTCACATCAAGGAGAAACTCCACCGTGCCTGCGCCCACATAATTCACAGCCTGCACAGCCTTGACTGCGACCACACCCATGCGCTGACGCACCTCTTCGGAGAGCACAGGACATGGGGTTTCTTCGGTGATCTTCTGGTGACGACGCTGCACAGAACACTCACGCTCAAAGACGTGCACAGTGTGGCCATGCGTATCAGCAAGCACCTGAAACTCAACGTGTTTTGGATTCAGAACGTACTTTTCAACGTAGACCTCGCCATCACCAAATGCAGCGATAGCTTCACGACGTGCGCCTTCAAACGCATGAATAAATTCGTCTTCGCTGTCCACACGACGCATCCCCTTACCACCACCACCAGCGGCGGCCTTGATCAGCACAGGGAAACCTGCTTTCTTTGCGAATTCAAGCGCTTCCCTGGGGTCTTCCACAGCATCAGGAGTGCCTGGCACAAGAGGAACGCCCGCATCACGCATCAGATCACGCGCTCTTGTCTTGGAGCCCATCGCCTCGATTGCGTGGGGGTTTGGACCGATGAAGACAATGCCTGCCTCTTTACAAGCCTTTGCAAAATCAGCATTTTCGGAGAGGAAACCATAACCTGGGTGAATCGCCTCGGCACCACTTTCTTTGGCGACGGCAAGGATCTTATCCACGCGCAAGTAGCTCTCAGCGGAGGCCGCAGGACCTACACAGTAAGCCTCATCGGCCATGCGCACATGGAGCGCTTCGCGATCAGCCTCCGAATAGACTGCCACGCTCTTGATCTGCATCTCTCGCAACGCACGCATCACGCGCACTGCGATCTCTCCTCGGTTCGCCACTAGTACTTTCTTAAACATCCTTTGTTCTTCTCCTTCGTTCAAAACACTATCCATGAGTGTTCCACGGATTCAATAGACTGAGATGGACACACCACCAAAGCAGTAAGACATACCTGTTTACTGGTATGTTAAGCAAGGCTCAAGCGCGTTCTATATGATGGACATCTTGTTTATGGCTTTGCGCAAAACTTCTCATTTGAACTTCACCTCAAGAACATATACAAACACACTGATCACATTTTCAGCTCCACTCAAAACACCACACAGTTGGTGTTGCACAATTGCGCGCAAAAACAACAAAAACGCCTTACCCCAAGAGGTATGACACATGGGAACTTATCTTTACGGAAGCAAGGACTTCTCACACCGATCCACATGCTTTGATCGTGGTCAGGATCTGACCACACTGGAAGCATTAACAGGTGCTGGCACGGCAGAGGCTGCGTTTATCCTGAAGACACAAGCAATCGTGAGTATGGATCTCTTTGAGAGCTTGCCTGATGCAGAGTTTTTTGAGGGTACATCCTGGTTCTCATGTGCATGTGGATTCCCTATCCCTGAGTTCAACATGAGCTCTGACATTGAGAGTGCCATTGATACCGCAGCAAATGACTGGACGGAGGTTGTCGACCTCGTCATGAGCAAGCCCAACGCTCCCCTTCATGTCGACATTGGTGGCGCGGACACCTACACCTTCACCAGGGAAGACTGGCCACGTCTTGCTCAAACCATCGGACATGATGCAGACCCAACCAGTTTGGACAGCGTCAAACAAGCCCGCGACACACGCTATGAAGAGGAAAATCTCTCCATACATGTGCTCCTCGCCAATGCCTTGCTCCATGCAATGACACACGACCTTGACACCATGACCCTCTCTGATCCACGACAAGGGATGAGCACAAACCTGTGGGATGTGATTGAAGATTATGTCTCTTTCACGCGCAGTAAAGAGGAAGAAACCTACGAACTACGCAAACAGCTCTTCTACTTTGAGTTCATCACCAAACAAAACTCCGATCTGTTGAATGAAGCGCTGTCACTGTTGACAGAACGCTATGATGACACGCTCGCTGCGAGCGTGGCGTTGCGCTTTTTGTACCAAGAAAAATACAAGGATGTACTCTCACTCTCATCTTCGATCCTTACGGACATTCCCCTGGAATCCTCCATCACACTCCGACAGCTCACAGGAGATGCACACCTTTGCCTGGATCAAGTAGATGAGGCGCGCACAATCGCCAAGGAGCTTGAGGCGATTGGGAGCATGGGATTAGCTCAAGCTATCAAGGAATACGAGGAGCAACACACGGATCATTAAACTCACACGCAAAAAACGACACAAGGCGAGCAGTTGCGTACGCAACTGCTCGCCTTGTGTCGTTTTTTGCAACGTTCACACAGCGTGTGATGTGAAGGTACTTATGCGACTAGTTAATCTGGTCGCGAAGCTCCTGGACCTGCGCCATGAGCTCCTCATTGAGGATGTCGCCCTTGAAGAGCTCCATGAGGTAGTGCTCAAGCAGAGTCAAACGGTGACGAAGCTCCTCGTCCGCACCAAGCGCGAACTTCAGCTCATGAGAACCCTCCTCGGAGAGACCATGTAACATACGCAAAACCTTTTCCTCTTCTGCTGTGAGCACCTCAAGCTCTTGGGGCTTTTGTACAACCTCTGTTTCGGTTGTGGTCACCACAGATGTGTTCTTTTGATGTTGGTTCTTGTTCTCGCTCAAGACAGCCTCCCTGTTCTCGGCTTACGGCTCGATAAGTTCTATTTTATAAGGTGTTACTTACTATCTCAACACCTGATTTACACTTAAAATTTCATGTATTTTGCTACCATGCATCGTGCAGCAAGATAGTCTTACAGGAGATGGCCAGTTAAAATCAAACTGTTTTATCCGACATCACCTCACATAACACACCCCTCCCAACCATGTGAAAGGTCATGTCCATCTGGTTATAAATCGCGCACACACAGAGAGCAAATTTTCTACCTCATTTTTATGCGTCAATTTTGTGGTCGGGCGCCATGACCCACACAACCACTCACCCTTATCATCTTGCTGATCGCTTGGCGATCCATTTTTTAAGTGGCGCTTTTCCAAACCACACCACCAAACCCACCAACACAATCACCCAGATGATCATGCCCGAGTGCTTCATCCAGGTCACGATTTGTTCCACATGCATGCCCGCAACACCACCAAGAACAAGGATCAAGCCTGACCATAACAACACGGAAAGCAAGCCAAAAAACAACACCTTTGACAGCTTCAAGCCCGCCATTCCACTGACCAAAAAGAACACGCTCCTGAACGCTGGTAGAAACCTATTGGCCACAATAAAGTAGCTACCATGGCGCTGAAACTTCTCCTTCGTGCGAGTCACTGCATCCTTCATATTGGGACGCTCCAACACACGATGCAACCATGTGTTTTGCTCGCTGTGCTCAAGCCACACGCCTGCCTTCCAGTCCACAGAAATCCCCACCACTGAACCACATACGAGCGCCAACAAAACCGCCCACCAGGGCCACCCCACGGCTCCTACCATAAACGCGCCCGCCAATGTCACCGTGTCGCCTGGAAATGGAGGAAACACATACTCAATTGCCGCACTGATGCCCAACACCACAAGCCCCCAGAGCAAGGGCAATTGCTCCATCCAGTGAATAACCTCCATGATGTCCATGTATGACAGCTCCTCAAAGTTCCGCGCTTGACGTGCGATTGAATCTCACTCCACACTTGAAAAGTCTTCACGTGCGCGAAACTTTCCAGAACGTTTCATTGCCCGTCACTTTATTGACCTTCAAAGATGAGAACTAGCACTCCATGATTCAATCCATCCAAACCACTCTTGATACACTCCTGAAAGACCACGCAGAACACCTTGATACGCGCGCAATCCTGATTGATCACGACGCCATCTCAAGAGCCCCCGAAGTGCTCAAGGCACACTTTGACACGACCTCCCCGTGGCTCCTTGTTGTCGACGAAAACACATGGAATGTGGCAGGAGAAAAACTAAGCCAGGAACTTGATAAACAAGACATTTCATGGAGCAAGTTTGCGCTCAGCGATCACCCCGACCATCCACACCCCGTGTGTGATGACAACACCATCGCACAGCTCAAAGACCACCTCACCTCGCACACATTTGGTGCAGTTATCGCAGTCGGCAGCGGCACCATCAATGATGTCGTCAAAAAGGCCACCAGCCTGATTGACACACCTTGCGCCTGCGTTGCCACAGCACCAAGCATGAACGGCTTCACCTCAAAGATCGCAGCCGTGCTCTCAAAAGGCGTCAAGACAACCATCCCCGCACAGGCTCCTCTGGTCGTCATCGCAGACCTTGATGTGATGATGGAGTCCCCCGAACGCATGATCGCAAGCGGGCTTGGTGACCTGATCTCAAAACCTGTCTCCAATGCAGACTGGCAGCTCTCCGCCCTCCTCAATGACACCTTCCACTCTGAAGAGGCGATGGTTGTGATCGAACTTGGCGCAAAGATGCTCGACAACGTCGCCCCCACACTCCAGCACAAGGACCCCAACGCCATGGCAGGTCTGCTTGGCTCACTGATGGTCTCGGGACTCGCCATGAGTATCGCAGGTTCATCGTCTCCCGCATCAGGCGGCGAGCACCTGATCAGTCACTACATGGACATGACAGGCTATGCGCACCTGCTTCCCTTTGATTTTCATGGCTGCCAGGTAGGCGTGGGCACCCTCACCACTGCGCTGTTCTACGAAAAACTCTTTGCCATGGACCCCGCATCGATTGATATCGACGCGGCAAAAGCAAGGCTAGCCTCATGGGATGAACATGACGCGCTCCTCAAGGAACGCTTCGGTGTGCTTCACCACGCAGTCCGAGAACATGCGATCAATGCCTATCCCTCTGAAGAAGATATTGAGCGCAGGCTTGGACGACTTCAACAGAACTGGGATGAGGTCAAAACCAAGGTCAGCAGAACCCTTCGCACCAGCGACTCCATTGAACAGGAACTTCGCGCTGCACACGGTCCTGTACGTTTTAGTGACCTTGGACTCACCAGAGAACGCGCCACAGAAGCGGTCGTCTACAGCAAGGATATTCGCAACCGCTATACCATCCTTCACCTCGTTTGGGAGCTAGGTTTGCTTGAGCAATGGGCTGATGAAGCGCTCGAAAAACTCTTTTAAACAATACAGATAGAACGACACAGGCGGGGCGAAGTTTGCTA
>CATLTV010000206.1 GCA_950059285.1 uncultured Pseudomonadota bacterium
CCGTGATAAATCACGGGCACCTCGCCGCCTCGGCTTCTTGCGTGGATGAAATATACATGTATCAGGAGGCCCCTTGAGGAATGATTATCAGCCCTCCATGGTTTCTCTGATACAAGGATCGCAGCAGGTGGTTCCCATCTGCTTGCTTATCCCGCTTCTGAGTGTATAAGTTGAGTATGTGATCGCACGCGCCACTGGGTTGGATGTGTAAAAACCTCACCCTGACGCTTGTTCACATGCATAAATTGTGTTGCCACTCCTCATTGCGATGAGGGTGGTGTTTGCCCCTCAAAACAGAGCGACCTTTTTTTAAGCGTTGCTCCCTGACCTCAAGAGAACCACGAGTTCCACGGATACTGCCATGAAGATACAATGCGATGATTTGACAGCCTTTATCGATGCCTACATTGATGATGAGTTTGATGAACGGGATCGCGCGGATTTTGAAGCGCACCTGTCGTATTGTGAAGAGTGTCGAAAAGAGGTCGAGTATCAAATCGCGTTCAAGCGTCATTTCAAGCAGTCTCTGCAAGCAGCCACAGCACCTACCCCCGAGCATTTAAAGCAAAACATTTTGAGCATGCTCCAGGAGACATCTCAGCAAGAACGTCAACAGGAGAAATCACGCGTATCAGTGCAGCGTCTCAAGAAGGCAGGACTGACAGCCATCCCCGCAGCCGCAGCGCTGATGTTGGTGATGATGTTGCCTGTCTTTACTATTGCTCCAGCGAGTAGTGCGCCCGCAAGCGTGGCTGTACAGGCTGCTGATTGGCACCATGGCGACCTTCCGCTTGAGATTGAGCACAGTGATCCTGCGAAGGTATCGGACTGGTTTGCAAATAAAGTGAAATTCCCCGTGCGTTTGCCCTCCTTTGCTGGCGTTGATGCGAAGCTCCTTGGTGGTAGATTGGCGCAGGTGCAAGATCGTCGTGCGGCGCTTGTGCTCTATGAGCTTGAGGATGGCTCCCACCTGAGTGTGATGATGTTTGATGGTGCTGGCCTTGAGGTTCCTCGTGACAAGGTCAAGAAGATTTCCAACCATGATGTGGCCTTCCTGAAGGCCAATGGCTACGATGTGGCCGTAATGCAAGATCGCGGGCTTACCTATTCCCTTACCAGCGATCTCGATGAAGAGCAGTTTCAGTCTCTGATGAAGGCGTCCCTTACCAGAAAGTAAGCGGCGCTTTGTTTGTTTTTTCATCTGTGACATACTGTGCACGATGTGACTTCTGGGCAAAAACGAATTCTCTGTAATTTGTTTTTGCCCTTATTTTCTTCTATGTACGTTTCTGGTTACATCTCTTTATCACTTGGAACTTGTTTCAAGATCCTCCCGTTGGATGATTGTGAGAACTGCCCAATCTCAGCGTCGAAGTGCCACTCGCGGTGACGTAAGTCACAGCTTCGGGCACTTCTCCTTGAGCTTGAACACCTCTCACTGCTCCTCCTCGGTCCTGCTTTTGAAACAAGTTCTTAACTCTAAAAGGATATCGCGTGACAGCAAAGATAGCTGCATTTGTAGATCAGAAGGATCATCACGCCGTGCAGGCATGGTCCTGGGGCGTGGAAGCTCAGGTGTTTAAACTCTCATCACAGGATGAGATCCTCGATGCGCTTCATCAGGTGGTGGAGCAGCGCATCAAGGTGGTGGCCGTGCAAGGTTCCGATGCGTTCCTTGCGCTGGTGCTGACGTGTTGGTCACGTCACTTCGTGGGGCAGGAGCATCCTGTGCGTTTCTTTCCTCTCCCTGTGCCACATGTGGAGTGTCTGGTTGCAACGCAACTGGGTAAGAATGAGAATCTTGAGCGCCGCGTGAAAAAGCTCGTCAAGAAGGCCAAAAAGAATGCCTTGCAAGATCTCGACTCGCAGCGCATATCTGCCATGCGCGTATCAAACTCCGTGGAGGATGGTGCAACCTACGCATTTTCTCTTGCTCTGGGTTGGTTTTATGACCTCTGGCTTGCTAGCAAGAAAGGTGGTTTTTCGGGGGCGGCCAAGCTCGCAACAATGGGCGTGGACGCTGCCAAAAGAATACGTGACGCGCGAGCAGGTGTGGCCAGTCAGTCAGGTGAATCATCTGAGCAGGTCCTGGTGATGAAGGATCGTACCGAGGCAGGAACCGCTCCGTTTGGGTTGTTATGCAGCTCACTTGAGAGTACTCTATTTGATATTCATCTCTCTGGCGGCGAGTCCATGGATCTGCTTCAGGTCGACGATGAGAAGCAGGCTCTGGCTGTCATGGCGAGGAGTAAGGCTCCTCTGACCGTGTTGAAAGGGAGTCATGGGGCACGCGTCAAGACGCTGCACATTGATGGTTTGACACGTTGTGTGGTGGACGGACAGGAGGTTGAGATGAAACCTGCGGGCATTTTATCTGTGTCTCAGGGGAGCTCATTTGAGCTACTGTATTAACACGTGAGGAATGAGCGCTTTGCACAACAGTACGAGTCAAAGCGCCATAACATAATGAGAGGATAGTATGCGATGGATGAACGTGGAGTTTGATCCACCCAGTGATTTTGTGGAAGCACCTTCAGGTGGTGGCGGTAAGAAAAAGTGGTTGAAGATCTTTGGGATTGGTTGCGCAGGGTTTTTGCTCATTGCAGGTCTCTTGACCGTGGCTGGTGTGGTCAAAGGAATCTCTTGCTGTAGTGACTTGACCAATGCTGGCCTCACGGTGGCGGGCGCGTCGGTATATGGAGCGCAGTTCTCCGATGCCGCAAGGTCACAGCAGTTTGATACAGCCTATGACATGCTCAACCCCAACCTTCAGGCGGAGATCTCCAAACAGGAGCTTCAGAGCATGTATGGTCAGGACTGGCTTGCCTCATCCATCGTGATTTCAGATGGTGTCGATCAGATGAACACACGTGCAGAGAGCATTGATGACATCAAGAACATCAAGAACTGGGATCTTAAAATCAGGATGTATCCAGAGCAGGGCGACAAGCACCTTGTGACGCTTGTTGGTGTTGAGGTGATACCGGGAGCCGAGAAGAAAGAGACGTTTGAGGACACAAACACATACAAGATCTACAAGCTCAAGGTGTCAGAGGAGAACATCATCTTTGAGGATGAGCCCCCTGCACAGGCCGTACTCGAACTGCACGGCGCGTTGCAGTCAGGCAACCTCGACCGCGCTCGCCGACACATGCTGGCTCGCAACCAGGGACAGGAGGCCAAGGCGGCGTTCAAGGCGTTTATCGATGAGCGTGGTGAACTGTTTACTCGAAGCACCATGACCATCAAGGACGCGCGTTACAATACATCCGACAGTGCCACGGTGACAGCTGTGCTGAAGACTGAAGAGAAGGCAGCAACCACTGTGAAATACACTGTACAGAAAGAGCCCACCAGATGGTCCATTGATGAGATCTCTGTACAGGAAGCTGCTCCTGCTCCAATCGAACCCACTGCGGTTGAGGAGCCTGCTGAACCTGCGGGGACCGAGGATTCTGCTGAAGAAGTTCCTGCTGATGGTGAGTGACTTTCATGTGGCAGGAGTGCAGAGCGCCCCTGCATGTGTGGAAAAGTCTGAAGATTATTGAGTGCGTCAAAATGATGTCATGTGTCTGAAATTCTTTTTGTTTCAGTTGTTTATGTTGATGCGTTGCGTTTTTTTTATGACGCAACGCATCACATCATGTGCTTGACGGACTCCTGTGCACTTACTAGAGATGGTCATCGAGAAGCGTGTTATTCACCGTGACCTTGTCTTTGTATTCGACGCTTTGTATACAACAACGAGATAAGGTCAGCGACCCTCAAGGTGATCCCCTCATCTCCCCTGCACTGGGTCGCTCATTTATCCTCGATGAGTGGAGTGTGTCGCATGTCTAAAAAGACCAAAGAAGAAGAGACCCAAACAGTTCAGAGCACCTCTTCCACACAGGAAAACTCCCTGCCTAATAACCACGACGAGTTCTTGAAGGTTCACCGCCGTCAGATCGAGCGTGCGTTCAATGCATTCGAGGTACTGCCTCATGTGCGTACCATCTTGAGCCAGCCCAAGAACGAGATCATTGTGAACTTCCCCGTCCGCATGGACACAGGTGAGTTCCGCTTGTTCAAAGGTTACCGTATCCAGCACAGCAACATCATGGGCCCCTACAAAGGTGGTATTCGTTACCACCATGAAGTGACCCTTGATGAGGTCAAGGCGCTTGCTGCCCTGATGACCTACAAGTGTGCTCTTTTGCAAGTGCCTTTCGGTGGTGCAAAAGGTGGCGTGCGCGTGAACGTGAATGATGTCTCTCGTAATGAACTTGAGCGCATCACACGTCGCTTCACACACGATCTTGGTAACAACATCGGTCCTGAGTACGATATCCCCGCTCCTGATATGGGCACCAACAGCCAGACCATGGTGTGGATGATGGATACCTATATGAACTCTCAAAACATGATTGAGAAGAACGCGCAGCGCCGTATCGTGACAGGTAAGTCCCTCACATCTGGTGGTAGCGCTGGTCGCGAGAAAGCGACTGGACAGGGCGTCATTTATGCTATCCTTGAGTGGGCAAAAGAGCGTGGCTTTACACTTGATGGATGCTCTTACATTGTGCAGGGCTTTGGTAACGTGGGTAGCCACGCTGCCATGCTCATGAGCAAGCTTGGTGCTGTGATGGTCGGTGTGCAGGATCACACAGGTACACTTTACAACTCCGAAGGCATCAGCCCCCGCAAACTTAGCGACCATGTACGCTCCACAGGTGGAGTCAAGGGATACAAGGGTGCAGAGGTGATCTCCAGCGATGAGTTCTGGGGCATTCAGTCCGATATCTGTATTCCTGCTGCGCTTGAGCTTCAGGTGGACGTCAAGGAAGCCAAGCAGATCAAGGCACGTGCTATCTTTGAAGCTGCAAACGGTCCTCTGACCGATGCTGGTGAGCGCATTCTCCTTGAGCGTGGCGTGGATATCATCCCTGATATCATGGCCAACGCCGGTGGTGTTGTGGTCTCCTACTTCGAGTGGATTCAGAACAAGCGTAGCGAGAGCTGGCAGCTTCACGAAATTGATGAGAAGCTCAAGTTCATGATGGGTCGCTCCTACAATGAAATGAGAAACTTCGCTCGCCAGAACAAGGTGGACAACCGTACCGCTGCGTTCGCTGTGGCGCTCAAGCGAATTAACGATGTGTATGCTGAACGAGGTGTCTTCCCTTGAGTTCTTCACGACGAGTTGAGTTTGCAGTTGATACAGGCGGAACATTCACAGATGTGATCTGCAAGGACCATCAAGGAAACCCCCGCGTAAATAAGCTCCTCTCGTCACCTCAAGACCCTTCAGAGTCGATTGATGCAGGGATGCGAGAGCTCTTACAAGAGCTCTCGCATCCCTGTTATCGTTTGACCCACGGGACGACGGTGGCGACCAATGCTTTGTTAGAACGTCGTGGCGCACACACGGCTTTTGTAACCACCGCAGGTTTTGAGGATTTGCTTGAACTTGGTCGTCAGGCTCGCCCCGAGCTTTATGCGCTCCATGTCAAAAAAGAACCTCATCTGGTGAGTTCCACGGACTGCTTTGGTGTACAGGAGCGTGTCAATGCATCAGGTGAGATCCTTGAAGAGCTTACGTCCGATGAGATGGAACGCCTGTGTGATGTGCTTGAGGCCAAACCTTATGAGGCCATCGCCGTGTGCTTGCTTCATGGATACCTTTATCCCGGGCATGAGCAACGTCTGGTTGCTGCGTTACGTGAACGTTTCCCCGAGCGTTTTGTGTGCGCAAGCAGTGAGATTGTGCGTGAGATGCGTGAGTATGAGCGTAGCTCTACGACGGTGATGAATGCGTATGTTGGTCCTGTCATGAAGCGCTATCTTTCAAGTCTCAAGGAGAGGTTGCATGACGCTGATGCGATTCATGTCTTTGAGTCAAGCGGTGCGCGTGTGTCTCTTTCGCGCGCATCAAACTTTCCCGTACACACAACCCTTTCGGGGCCAGCAGGTGGCGTGATGGGAGCGCTTCAGGCGGCAAACGAAGGGGGAATCACTGATATTATCACCTTTGATATGGGTGGCACCTCGACGGATGTGGCGTTGTGTAAGGGCTCCCCCACGCTGCGAGAACTTGGTCAGGTGGGTCATATGCCTGTGCAGGTGCCCATGCTGGATATTCACACGGTGGGCGCAGGTGGTGGTTCCATTGCACATGTAGACGCGGGCGGAGCGCTCAAGGTTGGACCTCAGAGTGCAGGCGCATCGCCTGGTCCCGTGTGTTACCAACGAGGAGGTAACAAGATCACGGTCACGGATGCACATGTGGTGTTGGGACGATTGCGCCCCGATCACTTCCTTGGTGGTGAGATGCATCTTGATCGCGCTGCTTCTGTGAATGCAATGCAATCGCTGGCCGATGGGCTTCACATGCCTGTATCCGAGGTTGCGCTTGGTGTTTTGCAGGTTGCAGATGCAGCAATGGTGCGCGCCATCAAGGTCATCTCGCTTGAACGTGGTGAGGACCCTCGTGAGTATACGCTTGTATCCTTTGGTGGTGCGGGCGGTTTACATGCATGCAGGTTGGCGAAATTATTGGGGATTCGGAAGGTTTTGATTCCTGCAAATCCAGGGTTGCTCTCTGCGTACGGGATGCTGCATGCGAAGCCAGGGCGTCGAGCATCAAGAACATTTCTTGTGTCATGGCATAAGCTTCAGGCATCAGAGTTGGTGCGTCAGGAGGTGTGTGATGCGTTGCACGATGTCTCCTCTCAAGCAAGGAGTGCGCTTGCTCAGGAGTTAGAACCTGATGTGTTGAATGCGCGTCAGCTTGTGTATGAGCCTGTGTTTGAGGTGCGTTATCAGGGGCAAAGTTTTGCGCTCAAGGTCGCTCTGAATGGGCTTCCTGATGATGAGGCTCATCTGGCATCATTGCTGGATGTGGTACGTGCTCAGTTTGAGCAGGAGCATGAGCGTCTGTACGGTTGGCTTGCCAGGGAGCGTGACCTTGAGCTTGTTATGATGCGGTGTACTGTGTCTCTTGAAGATGTAGTCTCTCACGAGGAGCCCTCTGATGGTCTCAGAGATTCGGCAGAACAACGCCTCTCCAAGGATGCGATTGTGGCCGAGGTAGATGTGACATTTGACCCATCTGGTGCACAAAGCGCACGTGTCATTCAGCGTGATGCATTGGTGCATGGTGATTGTATTCGAGGCCCTGCGGTGATGGTGGAATACAGTGGGACGACGGTGATTCCTGCGGGTTGGCGAGGTGAAGTGCGAGGCTCGCATGTGCTCTTGCATGATGAGGAGGGCGAATGAACGCGATTCAACTGGAAGTGATGAGACATCTTTTCTCATCAATCGCCGAGGAGATGGGCGTATCCCTGATGCGCTCTGCCTTTTCGCCAAACATCAAGGAGCGGCGTGATTACTCGTGCGCGATCTTTGATGCGTCGGGCGAGATGGTCGCGCAGGCGGCTCATATACCTGTACACCTTGGGAGTACGCCAAGGAGTGTGGAGGCTGTGCTTGAGGCGTTTCCGCAGGGCGTGCCCGAGGGTGAGCACGTGCTTGTAAATGACCCTTATCAGGGAGGCACGCATCTTCCTGATTTGACACTGGTCACAGGTGTGTATGACAGCGCAGGAGTGTTGCGCTTTTATGTGGCTAACCGTGCACATCATGCGGATGTGGGCGGTATTTCACCTGGTTCCCTGCCTATTTCAAGTCACATTGATGATGAGGGTTTTCGCACAGGTCCAGCGCTGCTTGATGATGCGCTCAGTCAGAAGCTATTTGATGAATCAAGAACGCCAGATGAGCGTCGAGGAGATCTATTTGCGCAAGTTGCCGCAAACCAACGAGGCAGCAAGCGTCTACAGGAGCAGCTCGCCAAGTATGGCGAGGGATTGCTTCAGGCCGCGCGCGATCTTCAGGACTATTCTGAAGCGAGGATGCGTCATGTGATCAAGGCTTTGCCTGATGGTGTGTGGCGTGGTGAAGATGTGTTGGAGGATGATGGCCATGGCGCGACTGACCTGAAGATCTGTTGTGAGGTGAGCATATCGGGTGACACGATCACGTTTGATTTTGAGGGGACAGTGGGGCAGGTCAGAGGTCCGCTAAACGTGCCTGGAGCTGTGACCGAGAGCGCAGTGTTGTATGCGATGAACTGTATTTTGTTGGACCAGGATGTACCGTCAAATGGTGGGATGATGCGTCCTATCAAGGTGATGATGTGCAAGGGTTCACTTGTGGATGCTCAGTATCCAGCTCCAGTGGCAGCAGGAAATGTCGAGACAAGTCAACGTATTACAGATGTTGTGTTTGGTGTTCTCCAACAGATCCTCCCTGATCAGATACCAGCAGCATCCTATGGGACAATGAACAATGTGTTGATTGGAGGGCTTGACCATCGCCATGAGCAGCCCACACCCTATGCCTATTATGAGACAATTGGTGGGGGAACGGGCGCAAGTGCAGAGGGTGAAGGTGCATCAGGTGTGCAGGCGCACATGACCAATACTTTGAATACTCCTGTGGAGGCGCTTGAGCATGCGTATCCCTTTATGGTGACACGTTATGCGGTGCGCAAGAACTCGGGGGGAGTGGGTGAGCATCGTGGCGGTGATGGTGTGGAGCGGTTCTACAGGTTTGTGGAAGGCGCGACGCTGACCTTGATGACCGAGCGCAGAGAGGTTGCGCCATGGGGTGTACAGGGCGGTGGTGATGGTGCAACAGGGCGCAATGTTCTGGTGCATGAGGGTGAGACCAGAACGCTTGCTGCGAAGGTGACGCTGGAAGTCGAGCCTGGTGATGAGCTTCGCGTGTACACTCCTGGAGGAGGGGGTTGGGGGAAGGCTTACCAGGAGAGTGAGAACGAACCGTAATTGGGTTGGATAGAGGTTGAGAGCGTAAGTTCGTGGTGGTTGAGTTTGAGCGTGCGTTCTCGGCGGTATCCGATGGCAGTGATGACGCTTCCGACGATGAATGTGGAAGCGCCCACGAGCATGATCGCGTTGCTCTCTCTGTGTGTGAGGGGTTTGTCCCATATGCGAAGGGTAGCGCCAGTGAGCAAGATGGGGAGTCCAATGAGCGCGGTGGTGGTGCCAACGCGTCGTGTGGCGCGTGTGGTGAGGTTAAAGGAGGCGCGTTGTGGGACAATCTCTCTGTTGACGGAGTCTGTTTCACCAGGGGACATGTTGACGGTGAATGTATCGGGGGTGAAGTGTTGTTGTTCGAGGATGAACGTGTATTTTCGTGGTTCAAGCTCGATAGTCAGGGGTGTTTCGCCGAGGTGTTCGCGGTGTCCTTCGTGAGTTTGCACGTAGACTTGAGCCTGACCGGGGAAGGCATTGATCGTGATTGTTGAGGAGGAGTCTTCAAGCTGAGTGTTCAGGCGAGCGAGACGCTCCTTTATACGCTCGCGCCCATCGGCATCGTTGGTTTCGTGGGTAAGGTAGAGGTTATAATAGATCTTTGCGAGGCCAAGGAGGCCAAGTTCGTGGAGTGAGCGTCCGATGGCGGCTTCAAGCAGGGGTTCTTTCGACTTTTTATACGCGGCACGGTAGTAGGTGAGTGCTTGACCGAATTCACCACGTTCAAAGCAGGCGACACCAAGCATGGTCATTTCGAGGACATCTTCGCGTTGTTCCTGAGAGACGACGGTGGTGGGGCAGCGATTGGGTGACTGTGCATAGGCGGTGGCCTGGAGAGTGGAAGTCACAATAATCGCGGCAAGGATGACAAGTATATGTCTGTATATAAAGGGTTTAGACACGTAGGGGCCTGATCACTAAAGCATGCTGGATAAAACGTATGAGGGAGGCGTGGATGTCCACGGGTTATCTATCGTGTGTTTTTAACCGTTTTGTCAAGAGCGCAAAATGAAGAGATTCAAGACTTTGTCTGGTGAGAACGATGTGAATGCATTATACTTTCAGGACGTGTAGTCCCTGCATCTCTGAACGACAGAGGATGGACTATTTGAGTCAGTAGACTCGCCCCCTATGATGGACGATTTAGCGTGAGTGATGTGAGCTCAATCAAACTCCCAACCCCACCCAGTTCACCTGCCCGAGAGAAGACATGTTGGCAGTGTGGCAAGACCTTTGTGACAACACGAACGACCTGTCCTGATGACGGAGCCAAGCTTCTGGATCTTGTGCTCAAGGACCGCGACTTGTTGGTCGGTCAGACGATCGATAAGAAGTATCAGATTCGTGAGTGTTTGGCTGAAGGTGGCATGGGGAAGGTGTATGAGTCGTATGATCTGGAGGCTGAGCGAGAGGTTGCGATCAAGGTGCTCAAAGCAGATTATTTGCGTGATGAGACCATTCGCAAGCGCTTCATGCACGAGGCACGTATCCTCGCCAATTTGGAGCATCCCAACGTGGTCTCCATGTACGACTTTGGCCAGATGCCAAGTGGAAACTTCTACATGGTGATGGAGCTTCTCAAGGGAGAGAGCCTGGCTGAACGTCTGGCCAGAAAGTTTTTAAGCTATCGGGAGATTTTTTCCATTGTCACTGGTGTGTGCGATGCGCTTGCCGAGTCGCACAAGCGTGGCGTTATTCACAGGGATCTCAAGCCCGAGAATATCTTTATCGTCATTGATCCTGAGTCAGGTGAGGAGTGCGCCAAGTTGATCGACTTTGGTGTGGCTCGTCAGGCTGAGCGTCAGACGTTGACTCAAACAGGTTCGCTCTGGGGAACGCCTGCCTATATGAGCCCCGAGCAATGTCGTGGTGAGCAAGTTTCAGAGAGTGGCGATCTGTATGCCATGGGCGTGATTGTATACGAACTTGTTTGTGGTCACCTGCCATTTGTGGCGAACACCCAGATGGGTTATGCCGTCAAACACATGCATGTGACGCCACGCGCGATGAAATCTGCGCCAGGCTTGCAGTCTCCTCCAGATGCACTTGACGATCTTGTCATTCAAACGCTTGGTAAGACCGCAGAGGAACGTCCCGAGAATATGGAGGCGTTTCTGAGTGCATTTCGCGCTATTGTGGACACGTACTTTGCCGATAAGAGCCAGCTTGATAACGTGCCTGCGCTTGAGGTCGATCCTGAAGAACTCAAGGTCTGGATGAAAGAAGGTGAGCTTGAAGGTGAAAAGGAAAAACCTGCCCGCGCACCACAACGCTCTCAACTGACCTATGAGACCGAAGCTGTTGTTGATGTGCGTGATGCGCTCAAACAGAACAATCAAAAGCGCTCCATGATGATCCTTGCGCTTGCAGGTGTGCTCGGTGTGTTGATTGTGATCAGCGCAGTGGTCTGGTCGATGGATAGAAAATCTTCCGAGGTCAAGGCGCTACCTTCAACGTCGTCTTCTGCGTCGGTTGGAGTTGTTGCTGAAGACCCCAAACAGGATGTCGTGCTTGAAAAGGCAGAGGAGCCAACGCCTCCCGAACCTGTGGCTTCGGCGGACAATGATATGGGATTTGGTGATTCCTCTGCATCACAGGCCGTGGGGCAAGGGGCTATGATTGCGGCGCATGTTACCATTGTCGCCAATCAGATCGCGTCACCTGTGGCAATCACGCAGACCAAGTCTCTGACAAATAAATCGAAATCAAGTAAGCGCAGAAAGACGACATCCACGCGAAGGAGCCCTTCACGTAAGAGTCAAAAAGAGAAAAAAGAAGACGTCAAAGATGCGCTCAAAAATACACTTTAGTATTTTTGACAGGATGCGAAAAAGAGACGCGG
>CATLTV010000207.1 GCA_950059285.1 uncultured Pseudomonadota bacterium
TCAACGACCGCGTAGCGCTCAAAAATAAGGCGCGTCATCTGCGCCGCCAGCCACTCCACGAGGTCATGGCTCTCACCATTTGCCACCTCAAGGACGACCTCTGCGAGGGCGCGATAATCGAGCGTATCCGAGAGGTTATCCGAGGTTGTGCTCTGCACATCGCTCAGATCAACCTCCACATCTACCGAAAAACGACGCCCCTCATCGCGCTCCTCCTGGTAGACGCCATGGCGCGCGACAAAATCAAGGCCATGCACAAAAATCTTCACCAATACGCTCCTTTAAAAAAAGGCGCAGGCGAGCTCAAGGATTGAGCTCGCCTGCGCCTGAGAATGCTTTATGAGTTTGAGGTCGCTTCTTCCTCGGAGGAGGTGCTCTCCTCGGTAGCAAGCAAGCTTGTGTCCTCGGAGGACTCCTCATCAGAAGACTCGATACCGTCCTCAGACTTGGCGCGAAGCGCTGCCCCAGGAAGGGAGCTGCGACGACCACGACGACGAGAGCTTGCCGCTGCATCTGAAGGCAAACCACCTTCTTTCTTCATATGGCAGTTCTTGTACTTCTTACCGCTACCACATGGGCAGGGCTCGTTACGACCCACCTTGGGAAGCTCGATGACCACAGGCTCTGGAGCATCTTCACTGCGAGCCCAGTCGCCACCCTGACGACGAGGATTGCTTGAGCCACCCTCCTCATCAGACTCAAGCACGCCCTCGCGGTTGAACTGAATGTTTGACGCCTGGCTCTCTGGTACAGGAAGCAAGGAATCAATGGAATCACCCTCGGAACGAGAGATGAACTCCACGACGTTGGTCTTGATGTCGAGCATCATGTCCATAAAGAGGTCATAACCACGACGCTTGTACTCTTTCTTGGGATCTTTCTGAGCATAGCCCTGAAGACCAATGCTGTCCCTCATCTGCTCCATCGCCTGAAGATGACCTCTCCAGAGACGGTCGATTGAGCGCAAGTACTGGTTGCGGATCTGCTGTTCAAACAGGGAGATCTCGTCGTGGTCCTCATCCTCTGTGGAGAAGGTAATGCCAAACTGATCGCGCTTGGATTGAAGCTCACTGGAACGAGCCTCTTCAAGAGAATCAAAGGACTCCTTCTTGCGACGGAAGTTGTCACTGATCGCATCCCAAACATACATCTCGATGCCATCACGACCATGCACTTCGCTGAAGTCAAAGGTCAGACCAAAGGTGTGATGCAACGCCTCACCAAGCCCTTCCATGTTCCAGTCTTCAGGACGCTGCAAGCGTGGCGCGTAGTGCTCAATCAATGAAAGCGCGACATCTTCAAACAGGTCGAGCGCCATCTGACTCAAGGAGCGGCCCTCGCTATCCTTGCCTCGCAGCACGTTCTTACGCATGCCGTAGACTGTCTTACGCTGCAAGTCCATCACATCATCGTACTCAAGGAGGTTCTTACGAATCTCAAAGTTACGACCTTCAACCTTGCGCTGAGCGCCCTCAATGCTGCGTGTCACCATTGGAGCTTCAATTGGCACACCTTCTTCCATCTTCAAGGTGTCCATCACCTTGGCGATGCGGTCAGCACCGAACAGACGGAGCAAGTCATCCTCAAGAGAAAGGAAGAAGCGTGACCCACCAGGATCGCCCTGACGGCCTGCACGACCACGGAGCTGGTTGTCAATACGACGTGATTCGTGACGCTCTGTACCAATGATGAACAAACCACCCGCGTTAAGCACCTCTTCGCGCTCTGCGGAGCACTGCTCTTTGAACTTGGCAAGTGTTTGTTTGTACTCTTCTGGCCAGTATTTCTCCTCGTCAAGCTCACTGACACCTTCGGGCAACGCAGGCTTCTCGATCACCTTGTTGGTGAGAGCCTCGGGGTTACCACCGAGCAAGATATCTGTACCACGACCCGCCATGTTGGTGGCGATGGTCACGGCACCAAGACGACCAGCCTGGCTCACAATCTGAGCTTCCTTACCGTGGAACTTGGCGTTCAACACGCTGTGATCAATATCTTTTTTGGTCAGAATCTGGCCGAGCGCCTCACTCTTTTCGACGCTGGTTGTACCCACCAACACGGGCTGTCCCTTGGCGTGGCACTCTTCGATCTGCTGCACGATCGCGTGGAACTTCTCGCGGTAGCTGCGGTAGATCACATCGTCCATATCAAGACGCTGAATTGGGCGGTTTGTAGGCACCACGATGGTGTTCAAACCATAGGTGGAGTGGAACTCCTCGGCTTCGGTTTCGGCTGTACCCGTCATGCCCGCGAGCTTGTCGTACATACGGAAGAAGTTCTGGAAGGTCACCGTCGCAAGCGTCTGGCTCTCGTTGACGATCTTCACGCCTTCTTTGGCCTCCACCGCCTGGTGCAAACCATCAGACCAGCGACGTCCTGGCATCGGACGACCTGTGAACTCATCAATAATAATCACCTCACCGCCACGCACCATGTACTGGTCATCACGCTTGTAGAGCGTATGCGCCTGGAGCGCCTTGTTCACATGGTGAACCCAGTCAAGGTTCTCAGGGGCGTAAAGGTTACCAATCTCAAGGCGACGCTCCACGTTCTCAATACCCTGATCGGTCAGAGTCACGCTGCGGCTCTCTTCGTCCACAAGGTAATCTTCATCCTTACGAAGGTAAGGGATGATGTTGTTCACGGTACGGTACATCTCGGTGGACTGCTCCACCTGACCCGAAATAATCAACGGCGTACGGGCCTCATCAATAAGAATCGAATCGACCTCATCGATGATTGCATAGTGAAGCGGACGCTGAACATATTCTTTGAGGTCGTACTTCATGTTATCGCGCAGATAATCGAAGCCAAACTCGTTGTTCGTACCATAGGTGATGTCCGCCTGATACGCAGCACGACGCTCCTCATCGGAGATATCTGCCACGATCGTACCCACACTCAAACCAAGGAAGTTATAGATGCGACCCATCCAGTCCGCATCACGTGTAGCGAGGTAATCGTTGACGGTCACAAGGTGAGCACCCTTGCCGCTCAAAGCGTTGAGGTACAGAGGGCTTGTCGCCACAAGCGTCTTACCTTCACCCGTCCTCATCTCTGCAATCTGACCTTCGTGCAGCACCAGACCACCGAGCATCTGCACGTCGTAGTGACGCATCTTGTGCACGCGCCAGCCAGCCTCTCGCATTGTCGCAAATGCCTCGTACTTGATGTCGTCCACGGAGGCACCGTTTTCAATCTTCTGACGAAACTTCACGGTTTGGGCCTTGAGCTCGTCGTCGCTAAGCTTCTTGAGCTTGTCCTCAAAGGACGCGATTTTGGCGATTTCAGGCTTCTTCTTGCTGATGTAACGGTCGTTGGCAGATCCGAAAATCTTCTCGATTAACTTGAGCATGTCGTGTTCAATCTGGGCTAGGACACCTTAAAATACAGATGCGCTCGGTCTCTAACTTGCTCTGCAACATCCACATATCGCCAGAGCATGTACTTCTTTTATTTATATCGCCCCTCCAGAACACCCCATCTTCAAGGATCAAGCGCTGCTGTCGAGGTCATTTTATCTCTCTCTTGTTCTCTAACTCGCTAACCTGCTTCATGGCAAGAAATCAAGGAGAACACCGCGTCTGGCGGCAAGCTACCGCTCTCTATCATAGAAAATGCAAGCTCCTCAACTGCTTTAGAGGAGAATGGGAAAATAATTAAAATCTCTCCCACAATGCACACCATCACAAGCAAATACCACACCTTGGGCACCGCTCCAGACACGCAGACATCGTGATCCTAATCACATCTCCAGCAAGACAAATGCTTTCTTTCTCCCTCCTCCTTAAAACAATCCCTATCACCATGCTGTCTTAGAACAAGTTTCAAAGCCAGGACCGAGGAGGAGAAGAGAGAGGTGTTCAAGCCCAAGGAGATGAGCCCGAAGCTGTGACTTACGTCACCGCGAGCGGCTCTGATTACAAAAAACGCTGAGATTGGGCAGCTCTCACAATCATCCGACGGGAGGGGGTTGTAACTTGTTCTCATTATAGTTTTCCACAGAGTTTTCCACAGGCGCCACACTCCCCTCCTCTACAAGAACGCTCACCTTGATCGATCGAATGATG
Organism: uncultured Pseudomonadota bacterium; assembly: GCA_950059285.1. GTDB lineage: Bacteria > Myxococcota_A > Bradymonadia > Bradymonadales > Bradymonadaceae > CATLTV01. The sequence goes on from CATLTV010000207.1 coordinate 4,071, forward strand.
ATCAGTCTTCGTTTGATCAAAGAATCCGACCATTTGTGATCAAACCTCATCCACTACTTCAGAAACTCCCTCCTCTCACCCCTCGCTGTGGAAAAACCACTTTATTCACAACATCTCACAACATTTTTAACCCCCTCTCGATAACCTTTTTGATCCCTCCCGCGTCCACCTCTCCCCAACACATCTTCACCATCATGCACACCACCTACCCCACACACGCCCTCCTCATCGCATTTATCTCAACCACCTCCATACTTTGCACCATCTCCATCTCCTCACCACTCACCGCATGGAACTCTTCCCTTGCCCTCCTCATCGGCATCCCCTCCCTTGCCATACTTACACTTGCCTTCATCAAAACAAAAAATAACCTCGCAATCAAAACCACTTACACCACACTCACAGGAATCATCCTCGCCATTTTACGCTTCGCACCTCTCACGCTCCCCTCACCCACACTTGCACCCTCCACACACACCATCCTCGCTGAAGTCACCTCCCAACCCCACCCCACACCCTCGGGATGGCACCTTGAACTCACAGACGTTCACTCCAATCACACCTACACCACCTCCGTACGCTCCTCTCTTCTCCCTGACCCCAACACACCTCCCTCCCCAGGCGACACCCTCCAGGCCACGATCAAACTTCACCCCACACCCACACGAGACTTCCCTCATGACACGCACCCCCTGATCAAACTTGGCCTCAATCACACCCACGGACATGCCTCGTTGATCAAACTCCACACCCTTCAACCTCCCTCCACACCACGCTACCTCTCCACCTACAGACTCTCCCTGATCCACACCATCCGCAACCACCAAACCCCCGACCAAGCCGCCGTGATCCTCGCCATGATCCTTGGCTCAAAGAAACTCCTACCACCACACATCTTTGAACCGCTCGCGGTCACAGGCACCGCTCATCTCCTCGCGATCAGCGGTCTTCATGTGGGCACGCTCGCCATGATCCTTGTCCTCCTTCTACGCATCATCCTCACCAAGATGACCCCTCACCTCTCACTGAACCATGGTGTATCCAGACTCACATTCCCCCTCGTCTCTCTCCTGCTTGGCCTCTACATCCTCCTGATCGGCGCTCCCACCTCCGCACAACGGGCCCTCCTCATGATTCTCATCGCCATGGGCACATACCAACTTCGCCGACGCATCAACCCACTCCTCATGCTCTCCATTGCCATCTCTGCCCTGCTCCTGCTCGACCCCTGGATGTCCATGCAACCCGCCCTCTGGTTAAGCGCGTCAGCAACCGTATCCATCCTTATCGCAGCCACACAAAACAAACAAAATTCAACAATAAATACAAACACTTCAATCAAAACAAAATTATCACAAGCCATCAAAATCAGCGCATTTGCATGGCTTGGTACTGCCCCCTTTATCCTCCACCTTCAGGCTGAAATCCCCCTGCTCGCTATTGCCCTGAACCTCATCCTCATCCCCATCGTCAGCGCGCTCATCTTCCCCCTCATGCTCACAGGTATCGCCCTCATTCACATCAACGCCGCCGTTGGCCACACAATCCTCAATGTCGCCGCTGACCTCCTCATCCAGCTTGCTGTGCTCAGCGATGCCATCACACTCATTCCCCACACCACGTGGCGGCCTGGACACCTCCCTCTTGCCATGCTCCTGCTCACCACACCACTCACACTCATCGCCATGCTCAAGCTCTCAAAATCGCCCAAGACCTCCCTGTTGTTGGCAGCACTAACACTCACAATCATTGCCTTCTCCACTCAAGCAAACCACCCCGACGAACCTCATCTGCGCATCGACTTCATCCCTGTCGGCCAGGGAGACGCCACCCTCATCACGCTCCCCGATCACACCACAATCCTTGTCGATGCCGGGGGCGTGGCATCCACCTCGTTCTACGATCCAGGCTCACAAAAAGTCCTCCCATGGCTGCGTCATAACGCCATCCAGAACATCGACATCGCCCTGCTTACACACCCCGACGCAGACCACATGTTTGGGCTCTTTGCCATCGCCAGGCGAGCCACACCCACAACGTTCATCTCCGCCACACACACATCAAACACGCACCTCGATCAACTCAACAACGCCATGCTCTACCATGGCTCTTCACTTGCAACACCTGACTCTTCACCCTTGCTATCGACCATAACAACATCAGAAAATAACATTATAATTAAAGAACTTAGAACCAAGGATGTACGTATCAAGATCATCCAGGCAACCTCCCGTCATCTCTCGAAAAATGACCAGAGCATCGTCCTCGAAATTCACTACAAGAACACCATCACACTCCTTACAGGTGATATGGAACAACCCCTTGAACAGATGCTCATCCCACATCTGTCTCCTCACATCGATGTCCTGAAAGTCCCCCACCATGGCTCAAAAACATCAAGCTCCCCAGCCCTGCTTGAACACCTCCAACCCAAAGTCGCAATCTTCTCCTGCGGGTTGCACAACCGCTACAACCACCCACACCCCACAGTGCTGCAACGCTACAATGACCTCCACATCCCCACTTTTCGCACCGATCATCATGGCCTGATCTCCACATACATCTCACCGTCAGGGGAAGTCATGATCAAGCATACATACCAAATGTGGTGATCCTTACTTGCTGATCGTAGGACGATCTCTTGCTGTCACCTCATGATCAAAGCCTCATTTTGAGCATCGCCGCCACCCTCACGATCACAACAACTTAGCCAGGATCACATAAAAATATGTAAAACTATTTGGCCTCAATTTTTGCCTTTTGTATCCGCTGATATACCCTCAAAGGTCCTGTCTTGGAATGACATGAATTATTCACAAAACCTTTCAATACCAACACGATACACATGACCAGCTGGTACATCATCGACGCCAACGGCGCTCGCCAAATTCCTCAAAGCCCCAACCTCTCCTTTGAGCAGTGGCCTGCCTTCTCCTTGCTTTCAGTCAAGCAGGACCACCACCTCACAGCGTCGCAACTGCTGCATATTCTTGATCAAAATAACCTGCTCTCTCACAGCTCGCTTGATCAATACACACACTCGCTTTACCTGCATCATCACCAGGATCACTGGACCATTGCCGCAGAAAAGATCGACGATCCTGATAGCTGGACCCTCACGCCTGAGCTCGCGTCCCAGTTGGCAGAACTTGTGCGCTCTCCTGTCGCATATCTCTCACATGATACCGACACAGGTTCCCTGCTCCTTGATCTCTATGAAGACTCCGCGCTCTGGCTCAGGTGGCAAGACTCACTCGACCCTTGCGCGCACTCTGGTGCCACACACTTTGGTGAGGACGGCACATGCACCCTTGAGGACTCCCGCAGCTTTGCCCTCCGCATGCTCAACCTGCCTCCTCAAACACCCACCCTTGATCGCTACCACTTTGTCGAGTTCATGCTCTCTACCATCGGCCTTGAAAACGCGCTCTCAATCCTCGACAATGAACAGCATGAACATGTGATGCAAGTCCACGACCTCTGCGCATTCACATAAAAAATCAAAGCAAATACAAAACCTTACAAAGAGTTCATTCGCCATGCGTGCAGTCATCCAGCGAGTATCACATGCCAGCGTCTCCGTGGATGGAGAGGTCAAGGGAGACATCACACGAGGCATTCTGATCCTCCTTGGCGCAGGCCAAGAGGACTCCGAACAGGACCTCAAGTACATCCTCGACAAGACCATTAACCTGCGCATCTTCCCCGATGAACAGGGAAAGATGAACCTCTCACTGCGCGATATTCAAGGCGAACTCCTGATCATCAGCCAGTTCACACTCTATGGCGACGCGCGCAAAGGCCGTCGCCCAAGCTTTGTACAGGCGCTCCACCCCGATCCTGCCGAAAAGCTCTACGAGGAGTTCATCTCGCGCGCACAACAGATCGAGGAGCTTGGCAAGGTCGCTTCAGGCGTCTTTGGTGCCGATATGAAAGTCGACCTGCTCAACGACGGTCCAGTCACGATCCTGCTTGATAGCCACAAGAATTTCTGATGCGACACCTCATCACGCTCGCCATTTTTATCGCCATATCAGGCTGCAAAACAACTGCGCCCATCACCACAACACCGCCAACCTCTGCCACACCTCACCCGTGGCCCATCGTGCACCATGACTCCGCACGCACCGGCGGCTCCATGGACACTCCCTTTCAGGAATCTCCACCAGCGATCCCCAAAACACTCAAACTCCCTGGCCAGCTTCGTCACTTCAATGCCCCCGTCATCTCATCTGCGGGGCTTATTTGTATCGGAAGCATCGGCACCCTCGAACACGAGCCCGATCCAGAGGATGGCGTCTACTGCATTGACAAAAAAACCTTAACAATCAAATACTTCACACACACCAAGTCCGACGCATATCACACCACACTTGGCCCAGATCACCTCTTTGTCACGGACCATCATAACACCCTGACTGCCATCAATCTGGATTCCATGAGCGTCTCATGGACACACACCTTCCCCTCAACAGTCACGGCCTCACCACTGCCTGTTGACTTGCACGATGCAAGCTCCCCTCTGCTCGTCGCCGATCACGCAGGCAACCTCATCGCCTTTGATCAACGCACAGGAACCCCTATCTGGACCTCTCAACTTGAGGGCGGCGTCATTCAGGGTCTGGCAAGCTCGCCACATATCGCCATCGCAGCAACCACCACGGGCCATGTCTACGCGCTCGATACAACGCACGGCCACACCCTCTGGGAAACACAGCTTGACTACCTCCCCGAGCAGCCAGCGTCTCATCTTGAACATACAGAGCCATCACCTGCACACATCAAAGCAGCACCTGTCATTGCACAGGATAAAGTCATCATCGCCTACACTCGACAGCATCCACAATCAACCCCTCCCATACTTGCGCTGGACATCTCCACGGGCAAACTCCTCTGGGAGGCAAGCGCACACACAAACATCTATAACCACTGGCAAAATCAGCCAAATACGCCCACACTTGTTGAGGATCGAATCATCTTCGTGGAGCAATTCTCACGCCTGACAGCCGCCATCTCTCTTGAGACAGGCGATATGCTGTTTCTCTCTGAACGGCCCTCTTGCATTCAGGAGCAACGCTCCAGCATCGTGCACGCCGCTGACATCAGCTATGTCCCTCGACACGATGGCACTCTCTACGCCATGACACAAACCTATGGCATCTCACCCTGGTTCACGTTTCCACCTGAACCCTCAAAAGACCTCAAACAGACCCCCTACTTCTCCACCTTCAAAGATGCCTACAAAGACAATACCTGCCTCCAAAACCCACCTGACTATCAGGGGTTCATCACAACACCCGCACTTACCTTTGATGGCGATATTGTGATTGGTACACATGATGGCACGATTGCTCTCTATGAACACACGGCACCTCAAGAGGTCACAGACTAAAGAACACCTTTCGCAAAAAAAGCAGCGAGGGGGCGGCAAAAAATCTTCGATTTTTTGCCGCCCCCTCGCTGCTTTTTTTGCTTACATATTCAATGAAAGCGCATCAATAAAACTGCTGCTCCTGTTTGGTCTGAATCATCTTCCAGTTCAGATAGCCAAAGTACACTGCCAACAAAATCAAGAAGATGCCCGGTGACCTCCTGAACACAAACGATGAAAGTCCAAGCATGACCACAATCGTAGCAATCGAGAGAACACCTGTGGTGTGCAACGCCTTTGCCCTGTTCTTGAATGCGATCATCAATCCACTACGCATCGCCTGACCGCCATCCATTGGATAGATGGGCAACAGGTTAAAGATCGCCCAGAAACCATTGGCCATCGCCATCAGCTCCCAGAACTTTGAAAAATAGTTCGTCGCGCTAAAGGAACCCTCAAGCGCAAACAACACCCCCAGAGAAATCACGGCCAACAACCCACTGACAAATGGCCCAGCAAGGCTGATAATAATCTGGTGCTTTGAGGAGCGACGCCCTGCGTAACGGTTGATCGCCAGACCACCAAGACCCCAGAACACGATCTCACTCTTGCCATAACCAAGCTGTTTTGACGCAAAGGCATGGCCAAGCTCATGCAATAAGATGCCGATGAACAACACAGGAATCCACATCAGCCCTACCAGTAACTGCGAGCCTGTCTGCACCCCGGCGAGCGCAAACACGACGGCAATAATGATAAAGGAGAGCGTCATATAGACCTTGTTCCCCATCAACGAAAACAAGTACCAGCGCTTATCTCCAAACATATCTTCACCTCTTTACTTTGAAACTTTGGGCTCAGGGAACGCCTGACATACAGGACAACGTAACTTCCCCGATACATTGTGAACATAAACTCACTCACGCAAAGGTCCACACCCACCACTCAACAGAGAAATAACAATGCTCACCAGCATAAAATCCATATTTTACGCAACTATCACACACCACCCCACGATAACATACACAGCATCATCGCAAATTTTGATGCGAGCAACCGTGAGCAGATAAGGGTCAGTCGCTCACGGTTGCGCTTTTATACATACAACAACGATTCCAAGGGGGACGCCTTTCATGACAGCACATCCGTGTTGTGATGCACCTGTGTGTCTTCCTTGTTCAAGGAGATATATAATGCAACGTTCAACCACAGCACTTAACGCCTACACAAGCCTCCTCTCGGAGACACAACCCATCGCATTCCCACCTGCACCCCCCACTGTCCTGCCCTTTGCGCAAGCCCTCTTTCGACTCGCCCACGATCGGGGCACATTGCCCACACAGGGCGCATGGCAACTCCATAGCTCAACCTGCCAGAAGCTCTCCTCCATGACACAAAATCAGACGCCTCCTGGTGGGTGGAGCAACCTCGCAGCCATTCTCGCAGGGACGACTCTGTTTGAAGCATCCTCCGAAGGATTCAAACCTTTGCAACCTATCGACACGCTCGACTTGTGGACAGAAAACGAATTAAAACAGGCGCTTGTGGAGTCACTCTCAATGTTCCTGATTCCACCAACCTCTGCTGCGGGCCTGTTTCTGATGCTTGGTGTCCACCCTGCATGGGGGCTACGTGTCGCACATGAGACGCACAAACTGCTCAAGACACGAGCCAACACCATGCACCAAAAAGATGTCAATATCTTTGATAATGAACAGCTTTTCCCCGAACAACACCATCATGTCATCTCACACTCGATCTTTGCATTTGTCAGCATCATCCTGGAGATTTTGCGCTCGCTCGACACAAGCCAGAGCTACCACCTGACACACTTTGCACAACTGATTCTGGAGGCTTCACGGTTCACCAAAACACAGATCCAGCGACACAACATGCGGACACCAGGAGGGCACCTTGACCCCTTTATCGATAAGAAGACAGGGCATCTTGATCAACCTCTACGCCGCGCGCTGGACTTCACCGCACTGGACCTGATGGACAGCTACCTTGTCCCCGCAGGCATTGTACATCGGTTTAACAACCAGACCTTCTGCGTCTGGCCCGAACACATCCCCGAGACGACCACTATTTTTGGCCTCGGAGAGCTTCGACAAAATCACTGGCTGACTGACATGATCGCCGAGAGTTCCTCAAGATTGGCGAGCTAAAGACAAAAAAGCGAGAGGGG